>JANNHO010000346.1:0-16004 GCA_031404435.1 Acidimicrobiaceae bacterium
GATGATCAGATCGTCCGAGAGGAAGCTGTAGTTGGACGCGTCGAGCACCTTGAGCATGGTCGTCGTCTTGCCCGTATCCGTCCGGGCGGTCACGAAGTACGCCCGGTCTCCGTCCGCGAAGCACGCGGCGTGAACCAGGGCGTACCCGAGCTCCACCAACTTCCAGCGCAGGATCGGCTCGACCACATTGGTGTAGAGAACGTGCGGCGAACGCGCCACGAACGGCGAGACGATCACCTCGGTGGTCTCACCGATTTCCACCTCGGCAATGAATCCACTGCGCCCGAAATGCTCGCAATACCGAATTCTCGGTTTGACGTCGTTCAACTCAACGAATGCCTCATCACCACCGTGGCTGAGATCACCCGTTCGGACGAGAATTGTCGGTTCACCAACGAGCGACCGGCATCGGAATTTATCAAGCTCCGGGAGTCGATGCGTTGATTGTATGGTCACAATTCCATGAATATCATACTGATACCACTTCATGGGAGGCTTGATCCGACTCTGGAGACGATGTGTTCGCAGGTTGGCGAGTTGTATCACGTACTTCACTGCCTCGGAAACCGAAGCCTTCGACACACCGGCATAGCGTTCCTGAAATTCATACCCGACTTCTGCTATGCGCAGGTGCGGGTTCCGGACGATGATCTCCAGCAGGATCTTGAATCCGGACGGCCGTAGCGATTCAAGATCCACAAGGTCCTTACGAACCATGAAGAAACCGCTCAATGGGTCAGACGTGGACCGAATCCGACGAGGAAATGTCAACCTGGCAGCAAGCGCACAGGACCGGGACACGAGCCGCCTCGCCGGGGAGAGCCCTTCGACGACAGCGTCGTCGCCGTAGCGAGTTGCGATCACCAGATCGGTTCCGGGATCGAGCGCTGCCGCAAACATGTCGTTGATGACGTGCGGGGGGTGTTGCAGATCGGCGTCGAGGACACATACCCAGGTTCCTCGTGCCCGGCGCATCCCCTCAAGAACCGAACCACCGAGACCACCCGCGCGACGCCCGATCGGCCGGTGCACCAATCGCACGGACAGGCCACCGAAGCTGCCGCTTTCGACGAGCCGGCGGACCTTGTAGCTCGTCGCGTCATCACTGTCGTCGACAAACAGCACCTCGGCGGGCACATCCAATACCTTTGACAAGGTGGTCAGTAGCTCTGAGACGCCCTCGATCTCGTTCCTCGTTGGAATGATGATGGTCAGTCGTGGTGGCACTTCATGTGTTGAGATGGATGGGGGCATTGCATGCGTGATTGCCCCAGCGTCATCTGCCGATGACAGGTCACTAAGAAAATCATCGCTGCTGACACGCGTCGATAGAAGAGTCATGATTCATCGAACCTCTCTCCCCCGCCCAGAGAGGCAGGATCATTGGCCCTCACCCGCCCTACGAGCTCAGACCCCGTTGTGGTTGTATGTCACCCTAGGTGAGGGGGAAGATGAACTCAAGGAAAACTTCTTTACGAAACCATGACAGGAACAGCACCATGAGTGGTCAACTGCCAACTACAGGTCGAACTCTTTGGCCCGCGCGCCGATGGATCGGCCAATGCGTGCACAACGAAGCCGAGCGCTCACCTTTCGTGGGAATTACTCACGCCGGCGATGCCGATCACAGCGATCAGGGGCGGTCGAACTCGTCCAGAACCTCGATCAGTTCGTTCACCGACCGGTAGGTGAGGCCGGCGATAGCTCGGTGGGCGTACCGAACCACACCGCCGGCATCGATCACGAACACGCTGCGCCGCGGGAAACCGATCGGCCCCAACGTGCCGTACAACGCGGCCACCTTCTTGTCGGTATCGGCCAGCAGCGGGAACTTGAACCCGTGCTTGGTGGAGAACCTGTCGTGGCTCTGCACGTTCTGAGCGGAGATGCCCAGCACCTGCGCGTCGAGCGCATCGAACTGGTCGAGGCCGTCGTTGTAGCTGTTGAGTTGCTTGGTGCACACCGGCGTGTCGTCGCCCGGGTAGAACACCAACACCACCGGCTTGCCCGCGAAGTCCGACAGCGAGACGGTGGTTCCGCCGCTTGCCGCGAGTGTGAAACCCGGTGCCTGATCACCGATGCCGATGCCCATCAGTCGACCGCTTCCATGAGCTCGTTACTGATGTCGAAGTTGCCGTACACGTCTTGGACGTCGTCGTTGTCCTCCAAGGCGTCGACGATGCGCAACACCCTGCGGGCGTCCTCGAGGGTGGTCAATTCGATGACCGTTGACGACACCATCGTCGATTCCGCCGATTCCACCATCACTCCCGCAGCGACGAGCGCATCACGGATCTCGTACACCGTCGACGGGTCGCAGGTGATCCGCCACGCATCGCCATCGGCGGCCACGTCGTCGGCACCAGCATCGAGGGCGGCCAACATCACATCGTCCTCGCCACCGGTCGCGATGATGACGCCCTTGCGGCTGAACTGCCAGCCCACCGCACCGGGCTCGGCCAGGCTGCCGCCGAGCTTGGACAAGATGTTGCGCACGTCGGCACTGGAACGGTTGCGGTTGTCGGTGAGCACATCGACCAGTAGGCCCACCCCGCCAGGGGCGTACCCCTCATAGGTGATCGACACGTACGTGCCGGCCGCACCCTCACCGGTACCACGCTTGATCGCCCGGTCGATGAGGTCGTTGTTCATCTGGGCGCCCTTGGCCTTGAGCACCATGGTTCGTAACGTGGCGTTGATGCTGGGATCGCCGCCGCCGTCGCGCGCTGACACTTCGAGCTGGCGGGCGATCTTGGCGAACACCTTGGCCCGCGCTTGATCGGCTGCGCCCTTCTTGTGCTTGATGGTTGCCCATTTGGAATGGCCGGACATGTGTGCTCCTTCGGCGGCGGATCAGTTGGTGGCGGCTGATGTTCAGGTTGGTGGTGTTGATGTCGATGTGGACGTTGATGCTGACGTTGCTCGGGTGTCGCCCGGGTGGGCGCCGTTGACGATGTCGAGGAAGTGCTCGTGGAGGCGGGTGTCGTTGGTGAGCTCGGGATGAAACGATGCCACGAGCACAACCCCCTGTTGAACCAACACCGGTGTCTCGTCGAGCGACGCGAGTACCGAGACCCCACGCCCGGCACGCTCCACCTTCGGGGCGCGGATGAACACCGCGTGAAACGGGGGGACCGATGCCACAGCGTTGGGTACGCAGAAATTGATGTCGGCTTCGAAGCTGTCGATCTGGCGACCGTACCCGTTCCGCCGCACACCGATGTCGATCGCTGCGAAATTGGCCTGATCGGATCGGCCGTCAGCTACCTCGGCGGCCAGCAGGATCATCCCCGCACACGTCCCGAACACCGGCATTCCGGCGGCGATCCGCGCGGCCAGCGGCTCGAACAGTCCGGCGGTGTGCAGCAGACGCGACATGGTGGTGCTTTCACCGCCCGGCATCACCACAGCGGCGCAGCGGGCGAGATCAGCCGGTGTGCGGACCTGTGTGGTCGCCGCGCCCAATTGCCCGAGTGCACGCTCGTGAGCGCGAAACGCGCCCTGCAGCGCAAGGACCCCGATCAGCGGACCGGTCGGGTCGGAAACCCGACCGTTCACCTGGGGGCCGCTCCCCTGCCGCCCGGCTCACGATCTCACCAGCCTCGTTCGGCGAAACGCTGGTTCACTTCGTCCATGCCGATGCCAGTCATCGGGGCACCGAGGCCGCGGCTGACCTTGGCCAGGATGTGGGCGTCACGGAAGTGCGTGGTGGCCTCGACGATCGCCTTGGCCCGTGGCGAGGGGTCGTCGCTCTTGAAGATTCCGGAGCCGACGAACACCGCTTCGGCGCCGAGTTGCATCGCCAGAGCGGCATCGGCCGGGGTGGCGATACCGCCGGCACAGAACAGCGGTACGGGCAGCCAACCGGTCTGGGCGATTTCTTGCACGAGCGACAGCGGGGCCTGCAACTGCTTGGCCCACTGGAACAACTCGGCGGAGTCGGCCTGGCCGATCTTGCGGATATCGCCGATGATGCTGCGCAGGTGGCGGACGGCCTCGACGATGTTGCCGGTGCCCGCCTCGCCCTTGCTGCGGATCATGCACGCGCCCTCGCTGATCCGTCGCAGTGCCTCGCCGAGGTTGGTGGCACCGCACACGAACGGCACGGTGAACGCGTACTTGTCGATGTGGTGGGCCTCGTCGGCGGGCGTGAGCACTTCGCTCTCGTCGATGTAGTCAACGCCGAGTGCTTCGAGGATCTGCGCTTCGACGAAGTGACCGATGCGCACCTTGGCCATCACCGGGATGGTGACCGCGGCCTTGATCGCTTCGATCATCTCGGGGTCGCTCATCCGGCTGACCCCGCCGTCGCGGCGGATGTCGGCCGGCACGCGCTCCAGCGCCATTACTGCGCATGCCCCGGCATCTTCGGCGATCCTGGCCTGCTCGGCGGTGACGACGTCCATGATGACGCCGCCCTTCATCATCTCGGCCAGACCCCGCTTGACAGGGAACGACCCGGTGGTACCAACAGCGTTCGCGCTCATGGAATCAGCGTACCGGCCGCCACCACGGCCCCCCACGTGATTGCCGCCGGAACGAGCGCCCGACGATCGTCAGAACGGCGTGGTGGTGCCAACTTCAGCAAGCTCGACCCAGGTACGCCCGGGAGTGAGCTCGATCACGGCGCCATCGGGCGTGGTGAGCGTGAACGGCTTGAGCCGGTCATCACGAGTCCAGATGCCGATGACCAACGACCCTCCCGTGAACACGCGGGCGTAGCCGGAACCGATCGTCTGCGCCTCTGGGCTGCGGCGATCGGCAGGGCTCGGCTGGTAGTCCACTTCCAAGATGACGACGTTTGCGGCGTTCACCTGGCCGAGCGTGGCGTCGTAATGCGGCTTGCCTCCCTGCATGCGCAGGTAGCTCGACGTTGCGGCATCCCACGTCCACTTCACCTTCTCGCTGTCCATCTTGACGTCCACGCCGGCGTTGGGCTCGCCCTGTGGGGCGGCACCTTCGTCGCGATAGGCGAACTGGAGCGGCGGCGCGGGCGCGTACACCGGGGTGAACAGGTACATCGCCGGGGTCGAGGCGTAGAGGTTGTGCGGCGCCTTACGGTCCCTCGACCGGAAGAAACCGGCATTGCGGGTGCTCGTTGGGCTCAGCTCGACCAGATCACTGCTACGGATCGCATTCGTCACGTTGGGGTTGCCGCCGCTCCAGGTGAACAGCGGCTTGTTCAGCGAGCCGAGCAGATCGATGTCCTGTGTTCGTCCCGACCGGATCGGGCCGACGGGATCGGAGTCCTGGCTCTGGAACACGACGGCAAACCGTGTGCCGACCTCGACGATCTCCTCGTACACGATGTCGGCGGCATTCAGTCCCGTCTGCGTCCTGGCATTCGGGTTGTTGTTGTCGATCTTCACCACCAGAGCGGGCCGTGCGGCGAGAACCGGGTCGGTGATCGGCATGCCGGTGAGGGGCATCACCGGATCGGCGGGAATGGTCGTGGTGGTCTCGGCTGCGGTCGTGGTGGCGGGCAGCGTGGTCGCGGGGGCCGTGGTCGACGGGTCGGTTGCTGCAACTGTCGTGGCAGCCGACGTGGCGGCGGTGGTGGACGCGTCGGTGGACGTTGGCGCAGCGGCGTCGCCGCCGCCGCACGCGGCGATCAGCGTTGCAACAAGGAGGATGGGCAGGAATCGGGTTCGTTGGTGAAGCATCAGAGTTCTCTCAGCAGGGCAATTCGCTCTTCGAGCGGGGGATGGGTGTTGAACATGCGGTGGGTGCGGCCGAGGCGGCCCCCGTCGCCGACGCCAGACATCGGCTGCTCGATCCAGAGGTGAGCCGTGGCGCTGGACGCCGAATGGGTGACAGTCGAGTCGTCGCGCAACTTCTCCAGCGCGGCGATCAAACCTGGTGGGTAGCGCGTCATCTGGCACGCACTGACGTCGGCCAGCGTTTCGCGCTGACGACTGATGGTGGCCTGCATCGCTTTGGCCAGGATCGGGGCGAAGATCAGTAGCGCAAAGCCGACGATCGCCAGTGGATTAGTGCCGTTGTCGTGGTCGCCGTCACGGGGCACGCGGCCGCCGTTCCACCACATCAGCCGGATCGCAGTGTCGGTGAGGATGGCGATGCCGCCGACGAGGGTGACGGCAAGTGTCGAAACGAGGATGTCGTAGTTGCGGATGTGTGACAGCTCGTGGGCGAGCACGCCTTCGAGCTCGACCCGGTTCAACTTCTCGAGCAGGCCGGTCGTGACAGCGATGGCCGCATGGCGCGGGTTGCGCCCGGTGGCGAACGCGTTGGGTGCCGGATCGTCGACGATGTAGACGCGCGGCTTCGGTAGCCCGCTGGCGATGCACAACCCCTCCACCAGGTTGTGTAGGCGCTGGTACTGCTGCGGGTCGGCGGGCTGTGCCCGACTCATCCGTAGGGCAATTGCGTCGGCCTTCCAGTACGAGGCGAACGCCATCGCCCCGGACAGAACCAAGGCAAGCACTGTGCCCTGCCACCCGAAGCCGGTGAGAGCTCCCATCGCGGCGCCGACGATGGCGAGAAAGACAACGAAGCCGGCGACGAGCGCGACACTACGGCGGCGATTTGCACGGATCAGATCGAACATGACTTCTGTCAGGGTAACCGTGGACCGGGTCGCGAAACCGGCACCCCCACGATCAGCGGGTCGCCATCGACCCTGAATCCCCTGCTCAGGCGGGGTTTGTTGGACCGGCGCCGGGAGCGCCACCGAAGTCGATGCGGGGCACATCGCGGGCGGCTTCGTCGGCCTCGAAGTACTCACGCTTATCGAAGTGCATCATGTTCGCGAGGATCACCGTCGGGAACGACTGGAGCTTGTTGTTGTAGTTCAACACACTGTCGTTGTAGAACTGCCGGGCATAGGCGACCCGGCCCTCGGTGGCGCTCAGCTCCTCCTGCAAGGCGAGGAAGTTCTGGTTGGCCTTCAGGTCGGGGTAGGCCTCGCTGAGGGCGAACAGCTGGCGCAGCGCCCCGGTGATCTGGGAGTCGGCAGCGGCCTGGGAGTGCGGATCGGACGGCGCGGCCATCGCCGCGTTGCGGGCGTTGATGACTGCATCGAGCGTCTCACGTTCGTGGGCTGCGTATGCCTTCACGGTTTCGACCAGGTTGGGGATCAGGTCGATCCGCCGTTTCAGCTGCACATCGATCTGCGACCACGCGTTTTCGACCTGGTTTCGACTGCGGATGAGCGCGTTGTAGGTGACGATGACAACGATGACCAGCACCACGATGATGCCGAGAATGACCCATTTCATTGGGGATGCTCCTTCTCCGACCTCAGTGAGGAACCGGACGACGACTGACGATACGGCTGAGCATACGAGACAGACGGCGGCGCTCGCGGGCCTCGGCCAGCATCCGTCGCCGTTCATCGCGGTCTGCCGCGATACGCCGGTAGTGCGCGAGGTAGCACTCGGCCAACGACGTCATCGAGAAGTCCTCGCAGCGCCGCTGCCCGGCCTCGACCAATCGGTTGCGCAACTCGTCGTCGTACAGCACCTGTTTCAACGCCGTCGCCAGCGCGTTGACTTCGCCTGGCTCGACGAGCACGGCGTCGACACCGCCGGTCGCCACGTTGCGGTAGCCGTCGAGGCCGCTCGCCACGATGGCCGTCCCGGCAGCCATCGCCTCGACGAGAACGACACCGAACGACTCGCCGTGCAGCGATGGAGCGCAGAACACCGTGGCCCCGCGCATGCGGGCGATCTTGTCGGCATCGCTCAGCCGGCCGAGCCACTCGATGCGAGCGTCGCCCGCGTGCACGGCGCGCAGGTGGGCGGTGTCAGGCCCGTTTCCGGCCACCCACAGCGTGACGTCGTCCGGCATCTGGGTCATCGCTGCGAGCAGCACATCGAGTCCCTTACGTTCCTCGTGGCGGCCGAGGAAGAAGATGGTCGGACCCGTCGTCGGGTGCGTAGATCCGCCGCGATAGTCGTCGAGCTCGACGCCGTTGTAGAGGATCTCGTACTCGCCGCCGATGTAGCGCAACGGCAAGTCGCGGGCATCGGCCGATACCGCGACACGGTGCGCCAAACGGTGGCTGGCAGCGACGACGGGGCCGCGCAGGTATTTGTAGGCGGCGCTTTCGCCGGCCACATGAAACGTGGCGATGATCGGAGCGGTGTGCATCAACACGGCGGTTTGGGTCGGGCCGGGGGTGAAGGGTTCGTGCACGTGCAACACGTCGAACTCCTCGTCGGTGAGGGCGCGAATTGTGCGCAGCTGCGCCGACGGATCGGGCGCGATCGGCGCCATCGACCCGTTCGCCGCGGTAGGCAAGCTGTCGCCGAGGGGCGTGACGAACGTGTCCGGCGGCGGCCCGTCGCATGGTGCGAGCACGCGCACCTCCACGCCCATCAGGCGCAACCGCCGGCTGAGCGCCATCACTTGCGCTTGCACCCCGCCGGGCACCGACAAGCTGTATGGGCACACCATCCCCACCCGCAACACTCGCGGCCTGAGTTGTGTCGCCGTGCGCTCCGGCGCGTCAATCGCGCCTCGGGGCGGGTCACTCACGGCCTGCACGCTACCTCTCGGCGCATGACCCACTTGCCTGCGCTGTCCCTCATCACGAACCGGTACTCCTGAACCGGATGCCGACACAGCCGCGCCCACGGCGCATTTCTCGACGCGCGGCCGCTCCAACCGGGATGGCACCGCAGCACTTCGGTACGGTTTCCGGTGGGAGGTCGTCATGGAAACGAAACCGTCGTACTTGGGGCTGCTCAACGCCATTGCCGTCGGCGAGCTCGGTGGTGAGGCGCTGCTGTCGGCTTGGGGCTCGGCATGCACCGATCCCGAGGTGCGGCCCGTACTCGAGTTGGTGATGCTTCGTGAGGCCGAGCATGCGCGCAGCTTTGCCAAACGGATCAACGAGCTCGGCTTCAGCGTCCAAGATCGTCCAGATCCGAAGCTGGCCGGGCGCATCGAGATCGCCTCGCGCAGCGATCTGTCCGACCGGGAGAAGCTTGAACAGCTCGGCTTCGCCAAGGAGCCCGCGGCGGGTCCCGATTTCTTCGCCAGGTTCTTCGACGATTGCACCATCGACATCCACACCGGCGAGCTGCTCGGCCGCTACATCTCCGAAGAACGCGACACCGGCCGCCGGTTCCGTGCCTGCCACGCCGCGCTGAGCGAACGAGAGGCCGCTGCGCCGCGACGCCCGAAGCCTGCGACGAAGAAGCTCGCGACAAAGCCCGCTGCGAAACCTGTGGCGAAACGGTCGAAACCGAAGAAATAGGCGTTGCGTTAGCCGCAGATCTGTTTGGCGATGTGCACCCAGAAGTTGGCCGCGAGGCCGAGCGATTCGGTGTCGATGCGTTCGTCGTTGCCGTGGAAACGGGTGCCGAACGATTCGAACGTGACCGACGGGGAGAACAACCCCGTGCCGTACGCAACCACCCCGCGCCGGCGGAAGAACCGAGCGTCCGTACCGCCAACGACGATGCCGGGAAGCAGCTGCGCCCCCGGATAGGCCACCTGCGTCGCGCCGGCGATCGCATCCCACAGCGCGTTTCCGCGGGGCGACTGGGTGCTGTCGAAGCTCTGCAACGGCGACACCTCCACCTGGCCGGCGAGATCGCCGAGAGCCTCACGCAGGTGCGCCTCGACATCGGCCTGGGTGGTGCCGGGCACGGTGCGGATGTCAACGTCGATGTCGACCAGATCGGGAATCATGTTCGTCTTCTGGCCCCCGTGGGCGACGTTGGGCGAGAACGTGGTGTGGGTGTGCGCGTGGCACGTGCGCGCCAGAGCAGGCGGCAACGTCTCGATCGTCTCCCAGATTCGCGCCGGGTCGAGCAGGCCGGCCCGAACGTCGTCGGGAACCAGCATCGCCCCGACCTGGTCGCGCCAGATCTCGTCGATGTACGCCGTCGGCCGGTACTGGGCGAGGCGGCGGATGATCTCCGCCGCTTTGACCAACGCATTGTCCGAACCGAATGGCATCGATCCGTGCGCCGGGGTTCCCGACACGCGCAATCGACGCCAGGCGATTCCTTTCTCGCCGGTGTTCACCACGACCCGCCGAGCACCATCGGGAGCGATCGACGACCACCCACCCAGTTCCGTGAGTACGTAGTCGCTGGCGATCGCATCCCAGTGGTGCTCACACATCCACTCAGCACCGAGCCGCCCACCGGCCTCCTCGTCGGCCACGCCGAAGTACACGAGTGTGCCCCTCGGTTTCCACCCGCTCGCAGCAAGGGCACGGAACGCAACCGCCATTGATGCGGTGACGTTGAGCATGTCGATCGCTCCCCGGCCCCACACCTCGCCATCGACGAGCTCCCCGCCGAACGGATCGCGGCTCCAGCCGTGTGCGTTGACCGGAACCACATCGGTGTGGCCCATGAGGCACAGCGTCGGTGCGTTCGGGTCGGACCCTTCGATGCGTGCCACCACCGACCCCCGGCCGGGCAGCGACTCGAAGCGCTCGATGCCCACGCTGTGGCCCTCCATGAAGCCGCCGAGCACCTCCGCGTTGCGCGTCTCCCCGCCGGATTCAGGTGTGCCGTCGTTGACGCACGCGTTGCGGATCAGCGTCTGGAGGAGCTCCACCGTTGCCCCGGTCATGTCGTTGCTCATCGCCCCATTCGACCGCGTTGTCAACGAGTGTGCAACCGGTCAAGCCGTTAGTCGCTGAGCGGGCGACCCGGTTCGAGCAGCGGCGGAGCCGGGATTGCCGACCCGTCATAGCGCGGATTGCCCGTTGCGCTCGGAGGGAACACGTTGGTGACGGCCGGGCTGCAGCCGAAGCCGGGGGCGAGGGCAATGTCTTGGCAGATGGTCTGGCGGGTGATCCGCCACACGCCCTTACCATCGAGCCCGGCATCACCGAGCCTGGCGATTCCATACCGATTCGGGAAGTTGGCGATCGATGTCTCGACGTCGTACCGGAACCAGGCCTCACCCGACGAGGTGAACACCAGCTCGTCGATGTCAGCGGAGGCCGTGAGCGCCGCTTCACGGTACTGGCCGTCGTGGAGTGCGTTCCACGCCGAGACGAGACCCGTGTCGTCATCGACGTAGGCGAGCCGCCGATCCGGCTCGGCGTCCGCGAGGTCATGGGCGATGCGCCACGACTCAAGAACTGCGACGCGCGCAGCATCCGGGTCGTCGGGCTGCTGACCCGCCGGCGGTAACACCGGCGGCGGGGGCTCACACGCCGCGCGGTACTCGTCGTCGGTCCCCATGGCGCTGAGTTTGGCGACGTCGTAGTTCTCGGTCACCCCGCCTCGTCGGGTCAGGGTGACCGAGAAATCTTGCTCGATTGGGCCGTCGACGATAAGCATCGCGATCCCACCTGCTGGCTCGGCCATGTCGATGAGCCCGCCGGCGGTCGTGAACGCAACGCTTTCCACATCGTCGGCGACTTGGGCAACGATCCCGAACACCGGGCTGCCCTCCGCGTAGCCGGATGCGAAGGTGGTCACTGCGAGGCCCCCACGCGGTTCGCTGTACAGCGCGGTCCAGACGATGTTGGTGGACGTCGGCGTGGTCACGCCGACGCGCAAGGTTCCGATCGGGTAGCACCACCCGGCCGGGGTCCAGCCGTCAGTTGGGATCTGACCGAACATCGCCGAGGGGTCGATCTCGTTGTGGATCATGTGTGCGCGCATCGTCGTCCCCGACGCCGTCATTCGCTCGGCGATCAGTTCCAGCTCGGGTTCCGGCCAGGCATTCGCGCTGTACTGGCTTCCGAACGGCCCACCCGAGTAGGGAGGCATCGATCCCCCCTCAAACGATCCGGCCTCAATCGATCCGCCGTCGAACGCCCCGCTTGGCTCAGCCCCGCCTGGATCGGCCGGTGCGTCTGCCACCGGAACGGTCAGCACGGGGCTGGCGGGCGTGTCACGTGTGGCGTCCGTGTCATCGGTGGCGTCCGGAGCGGCGGTCGTGGCGGCATCGGGCTGTTCGGCTGCGGGGGCCGCGACGGAAGCGATCCGTGCCGGTGCCGCCGCCCGACCGATCACGAAGCCGCTGCCGCCCGTGGTCGCGGCAATGGCGAGGCCAACGGCAACCAGCCGCCAGCGACGCCCCCGCGTCGCGCCAGGCTGGCTCGTTGCGGCGTCCATCTTGACCTCGAACATGGCCATCCCTTCCACAGCTACGTCTATGACGTCCAGCGCAGGCATTCGGTTCCCACCGATGAGAACATTTTGGACGCGGTACTGCCGGGTTACGACCGGGCGAGCACGATCAGGAACTGGCCGCCGCCGGCCTCGACGCCCACCGTCATTGTCACGTCGGGGCACAACCGGGTCACGCGATCCAGCAGCCACGCAGCCGCGTCGTCGGCATCGCGACGCGTCAGGCAACGGGCCATCACGTCACGGCCGCGTTTGCGATGGAGCCGTTCGACGCTGCCGATGATCGGTGCCGGATCGACGACGAACAATCCGTCGGGCCACGACACCGCCGCAGCCACAGCACCCTTGCGGGTGTTGCACCCCCGGTGCGCGAGCCGCTCAAGCCCGAAGGCCGACCCGTCTTTGCCCTTGGCCTTGCTCTTGGAAGCCGTCGACAGGCTGTCGATGCTGGGCCCGCGACTGTCGTTGACCGACATCTGCGGATCAACCTGCTCATCGCACAACCAACAGCGCCACCCGTCACGCTCGGCAACCTCGTCGAGACGGCTCATCAGCCGATCGCCTCAGTCGGGGCACCGAGTTCTTCGGTGGGGGCGAGACGGGCACCATTAGCGAACGCGGCGAACGGCATCGGTGGTTTGCCCTCTGGCTGCACGACGACGAGGCGCTGCCCGCCGACGGTGTCGCCGACGAGTTCGGCACCGACGGCGTGCGGCTCGCACAGCTCGGCCTCGAGCACCTTCAAACGCTTGCCGCGCAAGGTGGTAAAGGCACCCCCGAGCCGGACCAACCGGTCGCGCTGCAGCGCCGGCTCGGCCCAGTCGAGACGCAGATCGTCGGGGGTCAGCTTCGCTGCGTAGGTGCTGTTACCGGACTGCTGCCTGGGTGTGCCGAGGCCGTGTGTGAGCTGTTCGATCAGCAGATCGGTCCCGGCCGAAATGAGCCGTTCGCGCAAGGTCGATCCGGTGTCGATCGGGGTGATGTCGACCCGAACACAGGCATGGACCGGACCGGTGTCGAGCCCTTCGTCGAGTTGCATCAGGCACACCCCGGTCGTCTCGTCGCCGGCCAGCAGCGCTCGTTCGACCGGTGCCGCTCCGCGCCACCGTGGCAGCAGTGAGAAGTGCAGGTTGACCATCGCCAGCGCAGCGAGCGCGTGCGGTTTGATCAGCTGCCCGAACGCGACCACCACGCCCAGTTCGGCGCTCTGTTGGGCGGCCACAACCAGCGCTTCGTCGACGGAGTGCACCACCGTCAGCCCATGACGCAGCGCCGCCTGCTTCACCGGACTGGGGGTCAGCTCGCTCCCCCGGCCGCGACGCTTGTCGACACGGGTGACCACACCGACCACCTCGAACCCGGCCGCCACCAACGCATCGAGCACTGGCACAGCAATCGCCGGGGTGCCGAAGTAGACGATCCGTCGTGGCCGCCACAGGGCACCGTCACCCGATGGGCTCACGTCAGGCGAAGGCGGCGTTTGGGCTCAGCCGCTGCAGCTTCCTCGGTGATGCGGCGGTACTCGGTGAGGGCCTGCTTGCGCTGGTCGGGTTCGAGCCGGTCGAACATCAGCACGCCATTGAGGTGGTCGAGCTCATGTTGGAACAGCCGGCCTTCCAGTTCGCTGGCCTCGATCTCGATGATGTTGCCATCGATGTCGAGCCCGCGCATCAGCACCTCGTTGGGCCGGACCATCTCGACGTAGAGGCCAGGGATGCTCAGGCACCCCTCGTCGTACACCCACTCGCCCCGGCTCTCGACGATCTCGGGATTGATCACCACCATCGGCTGATCGTCCATGTCCCACACGAAGATCTGCTTCTGCACACCAATCTGTGGCGCGGCGAGCCCGATGCCGGAATCGCTGTCGTAGAGGGTGGTGAACATGTCGTCGACGAGCCTGGCGATCTTGCCATCGATGTCGGTGACGGCGGCGGCCTTGGTCTTCAGCACCGGATCACCGAAGGTACGGATCGTGTAGCCCATGGCGTCAAGGCTACCGACCCCCGAGCACCGGTACCGTGGGAGCGGTGAAAGCAGCGTGAAGCAGTACTTCGAGGAAGACCCAACAGTCGAGTCGGCACCGCGTGATGTGGTCTGGGCGCTCCCAGACGGACCGCTGACGATCACGACCGATCGGGGCGTGTTCGGCTACGACCGTGTCGATACCGGCACGAAGTTGCTGTTACTCAAGGCTCCCGCGCCGCCACGATCGGGGAACCTGGTCGACCTCGGTTGCGGGACGGGGGCGATCGCCATCTCGATGGCCCGCCGTTGCCCCGAGGCCACCGTGTGGGCGGTCGACGTCAACGCCCGGGCACGCGATCTGTGCGTGCGCAACGCCTCCGCCAACAAGGTTTCGAACGTGCGGGTCGTTGCTCCCGACGACATCGATATCAGCCTCCGGTTCGATGCGGTGTGGAGCAACCCGCCTATCCGGATCGGCAAGCCCGCGCTCCACGCCCTGCTGCTGCGCTGGCTCCCGCTGCTCACACCGACCGGTGAAGCGCACCTCGTCGTACAGAAGCATCTCGGCGCCGATTCCCTCCAGGAGTGGCTGAACCGTGGCGGGTTCCCCACAGAACGAGCGGCGGTCGGGGCCGGCTTTCGCGTGCTGCGGATACGGGCGAGCCAGCCCAATCCTGAATCCGCTTCACTGCCCAGTTCAGCGTCGGGCGGGGTCGACCTCCACCCGCAGGCGTGAGCCCTTCGGGCGCACCGTAGCCGCGAGTACCGGGCCGAGATCGTCCCAGGTGTCGGCGCGCACGAGCACCCCATCGCGGGCGGGCGCGCTCTGCAAACCGGAAGCGGCAACGAACTCGGCGGCACCGGCCCCGCTCACGTGAGCCAACGCCCCGAATGGAGGCAGCCCCAGATCGCGCCGGCGTGCCGCCTCGGCGCCGGCGACGCGACCTGGGTCGGTGAGCACCGCCGCCTGCACCACCTCGTGACCTGGATTGAAGGTTTGGATCAGCATCCGCCCGCCCGCATCACGCGGCCCAAGCAGCCGTGCGGCCCGCACCAGCAACGCGAATGCCTGCTCGGCCGCCCGGTACCGGGGGGCCAACAGCTCGCTGTCGAAGTCGAGGAACACCACCACGTCGGCGTCGCTGACTCGGTGCAGCACCGCCTCGGTCCCGACGAACACGATGGCTGCGCCAGGGCCGATTTCGTCTGCGAGCGATCCCCCCGGCACCTTGCGTCGGTCGGCGGCGGTGACCGCCACAACCGGGCGACCGGCGGCGGCCTCCATCTCGTCGCGCACGCGAGCCACTCCAGGGCGGACGTTGGCCAGCGCGCCCGAACCACAGTGCTGGCATACCGGCGGCCGCTCGGTGCGACAGCGGCGGCATTCCAACCGGGAATCGTCACGCTGCTGGACCGACGCGTGACAACGCTCGCACGTCAGCAACGAACGGCACCGCCGACACGCCAGCAGCCGAGCCCGTCCTGGGGTGTTGTGCACGCACACCACCCGCAGCGAGTGGTCGCGCAGCGATTCGATCAACGGCGACGTGAGTAGCGAACGCTTCCAGGGTTCTTCGTCGCTGCGATCGATCGCCTCCACCACGGGCCACCCGGAGCGCTCGTCGCCGGCTGCGGGCCGCACCCAACGCTTGCCGGACCAGGCCAGAGCCGTCACCGTCGGGCACGGCGATACCAGCAGGCACGGCGCGCCGGCGCGCGCCGCTCGCTCGATCGCGACGTCGCGGGCATGCCAGGTCGGCGATCGTTCTTCCTGGAGCGCCTCATCGTGTTCGTCGATCACCACGATCGCGCCGACCGCCGGCACTGTCGCCCACACCGTGGCGCGCCCCCCGATGACCACGTCGGCCCCGCCTGCGGCGAGCGCCCAATCGTCGGGCAGCACCGCCACCACCAAACCGGCCGCACGCAACCGGGCCGCCAACCGGTACATCGCCGCCGCCG
>JANNHO010000347.1:0-3028 GCA_031404435.1 Acidimicrobiaceae bacterium
GTTCGTTGCCCGGCGAAGACCACCCCGTCGGCAACCGCCCGCTCGACCATCGCCTGGTCGATCGCGTCGGCCTTGCCCGGATCGGACGGGCCGACGATGACGAAGCGCAGGGCTACACCCGTTTCGCGAAGGCGGTGCGCGGCATCGAGGATCTCGATGATCCCCTTCTCCCGCACGAGCCGCCCGACGGTTCCGCACACGATCTCGTTCTCGGCGATGCCCCATTCGGCCCGTAACGCCGATCGCGCACCTGGCGCAACCGCGGCGGGCGAGAACCGGGCGAGGTCGATCCCGTTGCCCAACAGGCGCACCCGGCGGGCGGGGATGCGTAGGTGGTGCACCAACGTGTCGACGTCTTCGGGGTTCTGGACCAGCTCGGTGTCGCTGAGCATCGCCGCGAATCGCTCGGCTGCGTACACCGGTAGGCGCCGCTGCCACCGGTCGGTGGGTTGTGCGTACAGGCCATGTTGGGTGTTGACCACCACCGGCACCCGTGCCAGGAAACCGGCGATGCGGCCGATGATGCCGGGCTTGGGGTTGTGGGTGTGCAACACATCGGGGCGCACCTGGCGCAGCAGGCGCACCACCTGCCACAGTGCACGAACATCTTGCAACGGATTGGTTGATCGGGTGAATGCGCCGACGGGAAGGTGGCGCACGCCCATCGCTTCGAGTGACTCCACGTGCGGTCCGGGTGCCGACATCCCGATCACCTCGTAGCCGGCCGCGGCGAACGCTCGGAGCTGCGGGCCGAGCAACCAGTCGAGGCTCATGTCGGTGGTGGTAAGGTGAACGAGGCGCGGCGCGCCCGCTCGCTTCGGCGGCAGGTCGGTCATCTGGTGGCGCCGCGGTACTTCACCCTGGCGGCGAGGGCGCGCAGTTCGCCTTCGAGGCGGAGCCCGCCGCCGGCCTTTGCCGTGAAGAACTCGAAACCGTCGCCGCGTTGCACGGGCGTTCGCGACAGACGATGCAGGTCGGTGCGGCCGGGACGGTTGACCCGGCTGAACGCCAACGCGGCGGAGACGAACCGGCGACGAACGGCAATCTCTGCGTCCGCCGAGCCGGGTAACGCCTTGGGATAGGCGAAGTGGGCGGGAGCGTGGCCGATGTTCGCGCCGATGAGATCGATCGAGCGGTCGAGGTCGTCGGCGATCGCGGCCCCCTCCAGCCGGTCGAGCAGCCAGTGGGCGTGGGTATGCGAGCCGATGGTGATCAGCCCGGTACCGACCGCGTCGCGCAGCGCAGCCCACGTGGCGGGCGGGGCTCCCCACGGGAACTCGGTCTGTTCGTCGACGAACTTGGTGGCCACGTACAACGTGGCCGGCAGCCCATGACGCACCAACGCGGGTACCGCGTGATCGGTGAAATCCGCCGTGCCGTCGTCGAAGGTGATCACCACCTGGGGACCGGCTTCGTGCCCGGCATCGGACACCGAGCTGGGGCTTGCGGTGAGGGCGTTGATCGCCTGGTCGAGGCTGACGACCGAGCAGTGCTCGGCCAGGTGGGCGAGGTGCCGGTCGAAATCGGCCAGCGGCAGGTCGACCTGGCTGTCGCTCCCGCCGCCGATGCGATGGTAGATCAGTACCGTTACGCCCGTTGCCCGGGCGAACACGACATCGGTTGCCTTGCTCACCCGCTTCACCAACGTGCGCGTGTCCATCGGGTCAGCCGATGGCCACGGCGAGGCGGTGGGTGAGGTCGTCGATCTGGGCGAACGTGGCGTTCCAGGCGCGCGAATCGAGCCCGGTCGGGTCGGCGATCTCGCCGATCGTGCGGTCGTCGAGGTAGTCGATTCCCGTCGGTCGACCCTCGTTGAGCAGTGCCCGCCACTCGACGAGGGGTGCGCCGAGCCGACCGCCGCACATCTGGGCGCGCTCGACAACTTCGGCGAGGGTGAACGTCGACGCCAGCGCGTCCGGCCAATGGCCGGCAACGTCGACGACGTGCTGCTGTTCGGCGGTGACGATCAGGTCGGCCGATTCCACCACCTGCTGGTCGAGCGGCGCGCCCTGATGACCGTTGACATCGATGCCGTACTCGGCGAGCAACCTGACGGTTTCGCGTGTCGGCGCTCCACCGTCGGCCCGTGTGCCGGCGCTCGCCACACGGGCGGCAACCCCGAGGTCGGCGAGGTGGCGCTGCAACAGCGCAGCCATCATCACCGAGCGGGTGCGGTTGAAGGTGCACACACACAGCACCGTGATGTCATCGCTCAATGCGGCGTTCTCCTGATCTCGTCGCCGAAGATGGCAGCAGCCGGGAATTCTACTTGCCACGGATAGGACGGCTGACGATGTGCGGCACGGTGACGGGTGGCCGTTCTTGGCGGCTGGTTCAGGCGGGTCGGGGTTGGTGGAGCGGGGTTGGTGGAGCGGCCGGTTGTCGAGAAATCCCCCGCCACGGTGGCTTTCTCGACAGGTGGCAGCTCGTGTCCCGCCGTCGTCGTGCGTGCGGTGCTCCCGAACGACACGGCTGCATCGTTGTTGGTGTCGATGATCAGGGTGACCCAGGTAGATGAACGTCGATGTACGCTTTTCCTCATGCGTACGACCATTCGCTTCACCGGGTTGCGCTGGGTCAACCCAGTCGCTCCCAGCCCCTGAGTCGAGTTATGTCGAAGCGTCCCGCTGAGGTACTGATGCGGGTAGCGGTCGGCTTGCTGGTCGGCGGAGCGGTCGGCGCGGTCGTGGTGTGGCGCAGTTGGGACGCCTCGGCGCTCGGACAGAATCGTTGGGCGGCCGCCGCTGGCGTCGTCGTGATGGCCTCGGTTGCAGCAGTGATCCCGGCCGTCCAACGGCTACTGCCCACCCCGGGGCACCTTCCGGCGCTGCTCGGCGCCATCCTGTTTGCGATCTACGGCTGCGTGCCCGAGACCGGGCAGATCCCACCCGTTGCTGCTGCGGTGGCGTTGCTGACCGTGATCGAACTCGGCACCCATCGGCGTCTGCCGGCACTCGTGTTGACAGGGGTCGCCG
Organism: Acidimicrobiaceae bacterium; assembly: GCA_031404435.1. Taxonomy (GTDB): domain Bacteria; phylum Actinomycetota; class Acidimicrobiia; order Acidimicrobiales; family Ilumatobacteraceae; genus VFMC01. The sequence goes on from JANNHO010000347.1 coordinate 2,976, forward strand.
GACTGGTGATGTGGTCCGGGATGTTCGGAGCCACGGGCCGCGAGAGCGCGCTC
>JANNHO010000348.1:0-5253 GCA_031404435.1 Acidimicrobiaceae bacterium
ACCAAGCTCGACAACCTGCTCATGCTGTGCAGCTACCACCATCACCTGATCCACCGCGAAAACTGGCAGATCCGCCTCCTCACCAACGCCAACGCAGAATTCATCACCCCCCACGAACGCACCCTCATCTCCACACCACACGGCCAACCAACCATCCGCGCCGCCTGAACCAGAACTGCACAAGCCGGTTCGGTACCAACTGCTGCTCCCGCGCGTTCGAGGGTCCCCGCTACGCGGGCCGCGCCGCCGTGGTCGAGGTGTCGGAGCCGCGGCTAGCACCGAATGGAGCGACCGCTGTCGAGAAGTGCACCGTACGGGTGGCTTCTTCGACAAGCGGTCGCTTCATCGTGCGAAAGGTCCGAAGCATCGAGATCGGCGCATACCAACGGGGCCACTTCATGTGGATCCGGGCATGCCAGCGCAGGACCAACGCGACGGCCGAGGCCGTCACCCGTCGCTGTCAGTCCTGGTACTCGAGCTGACCGCGGATGGCTCCACCGGGGAACTCGGCATTGTGCACGTTCACGTAGTAGTTCTCCGGGTTGGCCAGGATCTCCGCGACAGTGGTCAGCTGGGCCCCACTTGCGTCAAAGGCGAACTTGCCGGCCTCGCCTTCGGTGAGGCAATCGGCCGCATTTCCGTCACCGGGTGCCGCGAGGCTCACCACGACCGGGCCATTGACTCCCTCGGCTGCCTCGTGGATGTGGGCTGCGGTCGCCATCGCGATCTTCTCGACGGTGAGCACGTAGCACAGCGTCGTCGCATCACCATCGATCCCGAACACGTAAGCCTCGCCCTTGCCATTGCGATCACCGACGTTGCGTGAGTTGGTCGCACCAGTCGCGACCTCGTTCTTTCCCTTGAGTTCGGCTTCGAGCAGGGTGTTCTCGTGGCCTGCCGACGCCATGGTCGCTGCCCCGGCGATCGCCGCGGCGAGCACGCCCGCACCGGCCAAAGCACCAATCCTCGTTCGCTTGTTCATGATGTTCATCCCTTCTCCCGGCGCAGCCGACGCCGCGCTCGGCTGGATTTCGGAGCCGATGGTTGGGTCGGATTGGTGGATCGGCAAGAAAATCGCAAGTTCTGGCGTTGAGAAACGTGGAGCGCGTTCCATATCTGCGTGAACCGCCGGCACGTCGATCGCGACAGATACTGCATGACCTCTGGTGCTGGGACGAGTCGAGGATGACAATGCACCTCGTGGAACGCACCGATGCGGAACTGTTGACCGACATGGCGAATGGCGACCGTGGCGCACTGGCCGAGTTCCACCACCGCCACGCCTCCTGGGTGAACGCCCGTCTGCGCCGTCGTTGCGCGGATCCCGACATCGTGGCCGACGCACTGCAGGACACGTTCCTGGCCGCGTGGCGCGGTGCCGCCCGCTGGGAGGGGAAGGGTGATCCGGCGGCCTGGCTGTGGGGGATTGCGATCCGCCGCCTCATCGGTGTGCTCCGCTCCCGCCGCCACTGGTCCACGGTCGGGCGGTTCGACGATGTCGCCGACCTCACCGTGGCCGCCGACGACCAACTGCTGCTCGGGGTCGAACATGGCGACCTCGCCGGAGCGCTCGGGCGGCTCTCGCCCGAACTGCGCGCCGTCGTTCAAGCGACGGTCATCGACGGGCTGACCACCCGCGAAGCCGCACAGCTACTGGGCATCCCGTCGGGCACGGTGAAGACCCGCATGATGCGGGCCAAGGTCCAACTCAGAGGAGCACTCGCATGACCATCTGGCACGCACCGCACGACCTGCTCGTGCGATTCGCAACCCGGCCCGAAAGCCTCGATCACGTCGCCGCGACCTCGGTGGAAACACACCTGCTGGGCTGCGCCGCTTGCCGATGCGTGATCACCGAACACACCGACAGCGAATGGTTGGAACAGTCGTGGCACGCCGTAGCCGATGTCGTCGACCGCCCGAAGCGGACCGTTGCGGAGCGGGCGCTCGGCTGGTTCGTAGGCAGCAGCATCGCCCGGGTGGTGGCGGCGACGCGTTCGCTGCGATGGGCGTGGGTAGCGGCGATGGTGTTGATCTCGGCCGTTCTCGTGGTCGCTGCTCGCGACGTCGGCTCGGTTGCTCCATTCCTGCTCGTTGCCCCCGTGCTGCCGCTGCTCGGTGTGGGCCTCACGTTTCATCCGGTTCCCGATCCGGCCGGCGAGGCCGCGCTCGCCTGCCCGATGCACGGCGCCGGTGTTGTGCTGTACCGCGCCCTCGCGGTGCTGCTCACCACTGTCATGGTGATGGCACCCGCAGCGGCCTTGTTGCCACACGTCGGTTGGTGGGCCATTGCCTGGCTTGTGCCGGCGCTTGCCCTGACTGCATTGGCCGTGGGACTGTGCACCTGGCTGACCCCGAGGGCAGCGGTCGGCCTCGTAACCATCGCCTGGCTTGCGACCGTGTATGGCACGGCGGTCCGCTCGCTCGGTGACAGCCGTAGCGACGAGCGGACGTTGGAGTTGTTCTTCGATCCTGGGGCCCAGTTCGCTTGGTTCGCAGTCGTCATGTTCGCTTCGCTGACGGTGACAGTGCGCCGTCAACACCTCACGATGCTGGAGGCACGATGAGTCCCACCATTCAGGTCCAGGCCGTGTCGAAGCGCTATGGAAGTACCGTCGCGCTCGACGATGTGACGATCTCGCTCACACAGGGCGTGACGGGTTTGCTCGGCCCGAACGGTGCCGGCAAGACCACGTTGATGCGCTGCATCGCCACGGTGCTCGCTGCCGACTCAGGGTCGCTGCGCGTACTCGGCCACGACACGGCAACGGGTGACGGTCGCTTGCAGATCCGCCGTCAGCTTGGCTACCTGCCGCAGGAACCCGGCTACCACACCGGTTTCACCGCGTTCGAGTTCGTCGACTACGTCGCGATCTTGAAGGAGTGGGCCGACCGACGCGCGCGCCACGACGAGGTGCGCCGCGTACTCGCGCTCGTGGGCCTCGAGTCGGTGATGAACAAACGGATCAGGCAACTGTCGGGCGGCATGCGTCGCCGTGTCGGCATCGCCCAAGCATTGATCGGTTCGCCCGATCTGCTCGTGCTCGACGAGCCGACTGCCGGGCTCGACCCGGAGCAACGCCTGCGGTTCCGCGAGCTGTTGGGCTCGCAGAGCAGTCGCGCCGCAGTGCTGCTGTCGACACACCAGACCGACGATGTCGCCGCGCTGTGCCAGCGAGTGGTCGTGTTGTTCGACGGGCGGGTGCGTTTCAACGGCACACCCGCCGGACTCGCCGCGCTGGCGACCGACCGGGTGTGGATCGCAGCCGATCGCGATCCGTCGGCAGATCTCGCGTGGGTCACGTCCGATGGGCACGTGCGCCACATCGGTTGCCCGCCTGGCGGATCGCAACTCGTCGCACCCACCGTCGAAGACGGCTACCTCACTTTGGTCGGGGAGCCCGCGACGCGGGCGGTGGTGTGATGGGCCGGGTGACGCAGCTTGTCCTGGTGATCGCCGGTGTGTTCCTGGCCTCACTCGTGCTCTTCGGTGGATCCGCGGGGCGACCGTTCGGATTGGTCGTTGCGTTGGGCCCGATCGCTGTCGTCGGCAGCATCTGGTTGCTCTTCTTCAGGGGGACCGGTCGCACCGTCGAACTCGGTTGGGGTGGCCGCTCCCCGTCGACCGTCGCGACATCGGCACCGCACCCGACCGCCGACGCGATTGCCACGCCCGGGGCTGTGCGACCGCCGGCGACCCCAACCGCGGTCGCAGTCGCGCTCGGCCGGTTCGAGGCGCGCAAGCACGCCTCCAGTACATGGTTCGCCGTAGGCATCGGGCTCATGGTGTTGACCATCGTGTTGTTCGGATGGGTGTGGGTGGCGGACGGGCAGCATTGGAATAGCGGCTTTGTGCTGATGCCGATCATGGCGTACCCGATGACCGGAATGGCTGTGTGTGCAGCCCACGGCTCGGTCACCCGCGCCCGCCGCGACGGCGCGGCCGAACTGCTCACGGCCTGCCCGGCCAGCCAGTCGATCCGAACGAACGGCCAGCTACTTGTGGCCTGGGTGCCGGCGCTGGCGATAGCTGTGTTCGTCGCGGTGCTCGCGCTCTCGATTCGGCTTCATCCCGCTGCCGCGTTCGGCTCGATCGACGCCAACGCGGTTGCCGATGTCGTCACCGCGGTGGTGCTGGGTGCGTGCGGGGTGTTCCTCGGTGTTGCACTCGGTCAATGGGCGCCATGGCGGCTGACACCGGTGGTCGCGCTGCTCGTCGTGCTGTGGGCCTCAACCACCCTCGGCAACGTTGGCGACCCGCATTGGAGCAACATTCGCCAGCTATCCACCTGGCCCCGCTACCCACCGCACGACTTGACCTTCACCGATCGGCCCGTGTGGTGGCACCTCGCATGGGTCGGGGCGCTCGGCATTTTGATGGTGGTGATCGCGACGCTTCGGGCCGATCGGTCGCGACGAACGCTCACCATCGCCGCGCTCGTGGTCACCACCGCCGGCGTCTCGGGTGTGATGGTGACGCGACCGATCTCGGAGCAGTCGGCACGGCACATCGCCTCGCTCGTGGCCGAGCCCGTCGCGCACCAAACGTGTGTCACCGCGACCCGCGTCGAAGTGTGTTCCTATGCAGATCACGAACAACTCGGCGACATCGTCCTCGACGCAGTTGCGCCAGTCGCCGCCGCAGCACCGGAGGGTACGCCCGGTCTGGTGTTCCGGCAGTTCTTCGACGGGCGAACCGAACACCTCGGTCCGGACGTGGCCAGAGCTATCGCGGTGTTGCCCCCGCTCGTCGCCGGCGACGATCTGTCGTTCGCGTTCGAGTCCGCCCGCAGCGAACTCCGCGCGGTGCGGCTGCGAGCCGGGGTTCGCCTGACGATGCCGGGGGTTGGGGGTGAGCCGGCCGGCCAGTTTCCGCTCGTGGTCGCCGGGCAGGCCCGCGGGGTGGTGGCGCTGTGGCTCGCCGCGCAGGGTCTGTCCAGCGATGACGCGACCCGCCTGATTGCGATCAGCTACAACGTCCACGACGATGGGAACGAGAGCCTCGACGCGTGGGATCTCGGCAACCAGGGGCTGTGGCCGGAGCCGTGCGATGTCGGTGCCGCGCCGGTCGCGTGGTCGCAACAAGACCTCGCCGCTGCGCGCCAACTCCTCGCCCTCCCTTCCGCCGACGTGCACGCGCTGCTCGGGCGGAACTGGGCGTTCGTCACCGACGCGACCACGACAACCGATGAACTGATGTCGCTGGCCGCGTTGGCTCCGGTCGGCCCGATCGATCGTGTCCTGACCGACGCG
>JANNHO010000349.1:0-2576 GCA_031404435.1 Acidimicrobiaceae bacterium
ATTCGACGCCCGTCGTTGGCAACGTATCACCACCCGTCCCTGCGAACCGGACACCTGCGCACACCCATCCGATGTCCCGCCAAGAGTCCAGCGGGGGTGGCAAGGTGTGGTGATGCGCCACGACCGATCCAGCGTCGTTGCGCTCATGCGCCGTGAAGGTGTGAGCCGGGGCGGGCCGGTGGCGGTCTGCGTCGCTGACGGCGTTGGCGCCGGCCTCGCCGCTAGCGCGACTTCGGGTGCCGTGACGGGCCTGGCGTTGGAGTGGGACGACGTGGTCGAGGTGGTCGCGGCGATCGAGGCGGAGATCGGACCGCGATGGGTGCTTTGGTCGAACGACACTGCGTCGGCGCTTGCCATGCACGGGGTGCGGTTCGAGCGCAGCTGGGACCTCGCCGCTGCGCATCGGCTGCTGTTCGGCGGTTGGCGGGCCGAATCCGCTCGAGTGTGGGCGGTGTTGCACGGCCTCGCGGTGAACGAGATTCCCGTGTTCGAGCCGCCATCGCTGTTCACTCAGCAACGAGATGACATTGAACTCACCGAACCTGTCGACGCGGCAGGACACCTTCGCCCGGAATGGACCGCGCCCGACTGGGAGTGGAGCCCGCAGCGACTGAGGCTGTGGGCCGATCTCGCTCTCGAGGCGGCAGCGCTACAGCTCGCCCGGATGGCGGAATCAGAGGACCCGGTCCGGGCCGTTGCTACTGCGCGCTCGGAGTCGGCCGCCGAGTTGCTGTGCGTCGAATTGGCGCGAAGCGGATTGCCCATCGATCGTGACCTCGCCGCGCGATTGATCGAGGACATCTGCGGGCCCCGCCCGACAACCGAGCGCGAGGCCGACGCGCAACGCCGTGTACGTGACGAGAAGGTGCTCCGCCACGCGCACAGCTTTCCCCAGGCCGACCTGCGCAGCCCGGTCGACGTGAAGTTGCTGCTACGCAGCATCGGTGTGGAGGTGCCCGACACGCGGGCGTGGCGATTGGAGGCGCTGCGCGAAGAGCATCCGTTGATCGACGCACTGCTCACGTGGCGCAAGGCCGAACGGGTGTCCACCACGTTCGGCTACGGATGGCTCGATCAACACCTCGGTGGCGACGGCCGGCTGCGTGGTGGGTGGACCGGCTGCGACGGTGCTGCCGGCCGGATGACCGCCACCGCCGGGCTACACAACATGCCGGCGTTCCTTCGATCCGCGGTCGTGGCCGAACCGGGTTACGTGTTCGTGAGGGCCGACCTCGGCCAGATCGAACCACGCGTGCTCGCTGCTGTGTCCGGCGATGCGGACTTGGCCCGCGCCACCGTCGACGACGACATGTACGCCCCGGTCGCGGCGGCGCTCGCCGTCGACCGACCAACGGCGAAGGTGGCCGTGCTCGGTGCGATGTACGGGCAAACGACCGGTCATGGCGCGCAAGCCCTGCGCCGCCTGGAACGCGCCTACCCGGTCGCGATGGGCTACCTCACGGCCGCTGACATTGCCGGACAGCATGGGCGCGAGCTGCGCACCTTCGGTGGCCGATTGATCCGCACCAGTTTCTCCGGGGCCGGCAACGAGGTGAACGAGCGCAACGACCGTTCGCGCACCGCCGCGCAGGGACGCTTCGCGCGCAACGCGATGGTCCAGGGCGCAGCGGCCGAGCTGTTCAAGATGTGGGCCGTGACCGTACGCGCCCGAGGCCGCGACCTCAGAGCCGAGATCGTGCTGTGCCTGCACGACGAACTCGTCGTACACGTGCCGATCGAGCACGGCGCCGGCGTCGCCGAGCTGCTGCATGCCTGCCTGCAGGAAGCAGCGCACCGCTGGGCACCGGGCGCCGGAGTGCGTTTCGTCGCCGATGTGAGCATCATCGAGCGCTGGTCCGACGCCGCCCACTAACCTCGATTATTCACGAGAATTCTCGGGTTGTGGTGGTGTGATTGTTTCGGGTGTTCGGTAGCGGTCGGGCGTGGTGGTCGGGGTCGTTGATGATCGTCGGGTGATCGATGTCGGTGTCGGGGTGGTGGTGGGCTTGTGTTGGGGCGTGTGCGGTCGGGGTGCTGCCGATTTCGGGGTGTTCGGGGTGGTGTCAGCTGAGCGCGTTGATGCGGGCGTGGGCGTGGAGGAGATCGCCGGTGGTGGGCCAGCCGTCGATGATCCGGATGATGTCGCGCCCGGCGCGTCTGACGATGCGGGCGGGGGTGTGCCACAAGCTCCAGCGGAGCCGTTTCGGTTCCGCGACGGCAAGTTCACCGGTGCAACACAAGTGTTGGTACCAGCGGACAAGATCGGCGGACAGGCACACCAGCGCCAGCCATGCCCGGTTGGCGTCGAGGTCGGTGAACGGGAACCGCTCCAGACCGGAGGCTTTCAATCGTTTGATGTGGTCTTCGACGTGGGCGTGGTCACGCATGTGCGCGTCGAGTTCGACCGGGTTGCCCGAGTTGTCGGTGTAGTGACCCCAGTACCGGTAGCACAGCGACGGGAACAACGAACGCTGCGCGCCTTGATGCAAGTGTTCGCGGCGCACGATCATCCTGGTGCCTTCGGGCCAGCCGGTGAGATCGATCAGATCGGTGATCTCGGCGACCTCGGAACGCAC
>JANNHO010000350.1:0-18223 GCA_031404435.1 Acidimicrobiaceae bacterium
CGGTGCTGACCCGGGTCGTGGCACCCCTCGAGGGCTACCTCAAACGCCTGCGAGCGCGTCAACAGAGCCCGTCCGAGGCCGGACTTGCCGCAATTGACGATTCCGCCGCACTGATCGCCTTCAAGGACTATCAGCTCGCTCAGCTCGCGTTGATGCTTGCGCCGAGTACGACCAACGCTGGATACACAATCCCGCTGGTGATCTGCGGAGGGCCACCGCGCCAGGTTTTCGAGACCCTGTTCGGTGTGCAGCTCGGGGTGAACCAGGTGCTCACCGTCCAGGTGGTTCCCGGTCTGAAGACTGCGGTGCTTGGGGCGAATCATCCCTACTACTTCTACGCGCAGGCCCAGGGTTTCACGACCGTCGGCGATGGCACGATGATCGCGGCCAACTGTGCCAGTGCGCAGCAGATCATGGTGCAAGACCTCGTCGCCGCCCGGTGGCAGATGATCATGGCCGACGATCCGTCGCAGGATCCGCAACAGGTGCTCGCCGCGTGTGTGGCGTACTGGGCCGCTCCGGCGCAAGCCCCGATGATCTGCGCGATGGTGCAACACGAGGGCACGCTGTTCTACCCGTCAGGCAACCCGGACGTGTTCACGTTCAACACCTCGCTCGCCCAGGCGGCCACGTTCTGCCAGACCCATTCGAACAACCCGTGCGCATGATCCAGTTCAGTGTCGGCGCCGTGACGGTCGTGCCGTGACGGTCGTGCCGTGACGGTCGAGTCGCGATACGAAGGCTCAGGATGATCGCGTGACGACCTGCGGCCAATGCGGGAACGGCTGCCCCCCGACGGCGAAGTTCTGCGGCGAATGCGGGTCGCGGCTCGAGTGGTCGTGCGCCACGTGCGCTGCGCCGAACGCGGCCGGCAACCGGTTCTGCGAATCATGTGGCGCCTCGAGCGAGCCGCAATCCCCGGTGCTCGCGCCGCCCGCGGTCGAGGGGGTCTCATCGCCGGCGAGCGTTGCCCGCGTTGATGGAGAACGCCGCTACCTCACGGTGATGTTCTGCGACCTGGTTGGGTCGACCACGTTGTCGGGCGATCTCGACCCGGAGGACATGCAACGGGTCGTGCTCGGCTTTCAACAGGCATGCACATCGGCGATCGAGCGAAACGGGGGGTACGTCGCCCACTACATGGGCGACGGCATCCTCGCCTACTTTGGCTATCCCGTCGCCACCGAACACGCGGCTGCCAACGCCGCCCGCGCCGGACTTGCCATCGTCGAGAACGTGAAGCACATCAGCCCCGACATGCCGAGCATCGCCGTCCGCGTTGGTATCCATGCCGGGCTCGCCGTCATTGCCGACATGGGTGCCGGCCAGAGCCAGCAGGTGCGCGACGTCATCGGTGAAACGCCGAACGTGGCGGCACGGGTGCAGTCAATGGCCATGCCCGGAACGGTCCTGATGAGTGAGGACGCACACCGCCTGTGCGAGGGGTTCATCGTGTCGCGCTCGATTGGGCACCGGGAGCTGAAAGGTGTAGCTCGCTCGATCGAACTGTTCGAGGTGATGTCCGATACCGGCGCCTCGTCGCGTATGGATGTCGCGCATGCGCGCCACAAGTTGACGCCGTTGCTCGGTCGGCAGCGCGAGGTCGATGTGCTTGCCACAGCATGGCGCCGCAGCCAGCGCGGCGATGGCCAGGTGGTGTGGATCTCGGGCGATCCGGGCATCGGGAAGTCGCGGCTGATTCGTGAGCTCTCGCACCATGTGCGCGCCGACGACGGGATCGAGATCGAGTTGCGGTGCTCGCAGTTTCACCAGTCGAGCAGCCTGTACTCCTCGACGGAGCAGTTCCGCCGCTACGTGCTGGCTGTGTCGACCGAACTGTCGCTGGGTGCGATCGAGCGTCTCGGCGACGACAGTGGGACACCGCGCGGGCTTGTCGTTCCCGTTGTCGCCGATCTGCTCGGTGTGCCATTCGGCCCGCCCTATCAGCGCGTCGCCGGGTCGGCAGATTTCGTCCGCAAGCACACCCTCGACGTCATCGCCCGAATCATCGAGGACCGTGCCCGCCGCCAACCGGTCCTGCTGGTCATCGAAGACATTCAATGGATCGATGCGACGTCTGCGGAGATGGTTGAGCGTTTCATCGGTCCGGAGCAATCTCGCGATATCGCGGTCATCGTCACGCATCGGTCCGATTTCCAGCCGGCGCGGCCTGCCGTGGCGCCCCACCATCAGTCCATCCACCTCGACCGTCTCGATCAGGAGGAGGTCCTCGCTTTCGTCGCTGCGGTCGCCGGTGATCGTGCGGTCGATTCACGACGGCTCGCACAGATCGTGGAGCGCACGGAGGGCGTGCCGCTGTTCATCGAGGAGCTCACCCAACTCGTCCTCGACGACATCGACGGTGCGTCCGATTCGGTGCCGGCAACGCTGCGCGACTCCCTCACGGCGCGGATCGATCTGCTGGGTCCTGAGGTCGACCTCTTGCGCACGCTTGCAGTCGTCGGCCGCGAAGCACCCGACGGCCTGCTGCACGAGGTCTCCCAGCTCGATCGTGAAACGTTCGACCGGTACCGCGACAGGTTGATCGAAGCGGGGCTCGTGATCCGTCGCGGCCGCGGCGTGCACGCCGTGTACGGCTTCAAGCACGCACTGCAACACTCGGTGGTGTACGAGTCGATGCTGCGAGTCACGCGTCGCGCCGTTCATGCGCGGGTGGCGTCGGCGCTGGAGGTCCGCTTCGTCGACCGATCCGTGACCGAGCCCGAAGTGTCGGCGCGCCACCACGAGCTCGCAGGCGACCTCACGTCTGCTGTCCACTACCTCGGCCGCGCTGGAGCACGAGCCATTGCGATCTCCGCACACCGCGAGGCGCTCACCCATCTGCAACATGCCCGCCAACTGGTTGCGCAGCTTCCCGATGGTCGCGAGCGCGACCTCGAAGAGATCGCCGTTCTCGTACAGCTGGGTGTTCCGACGACGGCGTTGCTCGGGTACGGCTCTGAGGAGACCGAGGAGGTGTATTCCGCAGCGGAGCGCCTGTGTGCGCTCGTCGGCGAGGGCGCACCGGTGTACGCCGCGCTGTACGGGCTGTTCCGCACTCGGTTGCTGCGCGGCGAGTACTCCAACGCGCAGGAGATCAGCGTCAGGCTGATGGGCCTGGCCACCGTGGAGCCCGGACGCGAAGCGCTGCGAGTTGGTGCCGAACGGGCGATGGGCAGCGTCTTGTTGTACCAGGGTCGATCGCATCGGAAGTCCCTCGACCATCTCGAGGGCGCACTGACCGCCAGTCATACGGAGCGGCCAGGCGCCTACCTGGGAGATCTCAACGACGTCGTTGACCCGATCGTGACGTGTCGCGCCTATGCGGCATGGGCGCTGTGGCTGCTCGGGGAACCGAAGGCGGCGCGTGCGCTCAGCGACGAGGCTGTGAGCAGCGCCCGGCGGCTCGCTCACCCGTTCACGCTCGGCCTCGCGTTGTGCTTCGACACGTGGCTGTGCCAGTTCGAACGCGACATCGATGCAGTGGAACGGCGCGCTGACGAGGCCTACCGTCACTCCATTGACTACGGCTTCCCGTTCTGGACCGGGTGGGCGAACGTACTTCGCGCATGGGTCCGGGCGGCGCGTGGTGACGTCGAGGGGGTGGATGCGATGCGGGTCGGGATCGACGAATGGCAGGCTCAGGGGTCGGCGCTTGGCAAGTCGTACTTCCTCGGACTTGTTGGCGAGGGCGAGGCAATGGTCGGGTTGTGGCAGGATTCGGCGACGACGCTCGACGGCGCGATCGAGCTCGCCGAGCGGGTAGGGGAGGGCTTCTGGCTTCCCGAGCTGTTGCGGCTGCGTGCCGAGGCCGCACGGGGTCTCGGCGAAGCACCAGCCGCGGTTGCCGCATTGCTCGATCATGCCGAGCGCATCGCCACGGCGCAGGGAGCGCAGTCGCTGCTGGAGCGGATCGCACAGACCGCGAAGTAACGCCGTAGTCAATAGAACCTGACGTCATGTGTTCAACCCCGGAACCGTGCACGCCGCCTCGGTGCGGTCTGGAGCGACTCGTTCGGTCAGCCGGCGGCACGCTTGCGTGCATCGGCGGGAGCGGCATGCGCTGCCAGAATCGCCGTGCCGACGCTGTGGGCGATGCGGATGACGTCGTCGATATCTGGGCCGAGCGCCGCGACGAGCGCGCCCTGAGAACGATCGGTGGCCGCCTCGATGTCGTCTCGCGCGTCGCGGCCCGCGGCGGTGAGCGACTGCGACTCGGTGAGCCACCCCTTGGCGCGCAGGCTGGTGGCTGCGGCCTGGATTCGCTCCGGCGAGAAACCTCGCGTCGCGGAGTAGTCGCCGACCGGATAGTCGAGCCACACCTCCGTGAGCACGTTCATCTCGACGGCGTCGAGACCGGCGGCGACGCAGGCGGCGATGTGCCCGTCGCCACGGTGCTCACGAACAAGTTCCGCGCCACGCCACGCCCGCCCGTTTGCCGAGTCGGGAATGGGTTGGTCGCGAAGCGCAGCGAACAACGCGCGCCCAGACCCATCGATGCTGGAAAGAGCATCGAGCAACAGGTCGCCCAGTCGTTCGATGTCGTGCGCATCGATGCCGGCGGTCGCCGCGCCGAGTCCTGCAGCAGCGCCCGCAGCACGAGCGCTGAGCACCGCGTCGTGCGATGAGATGCTGCGCCCGTGCGAATACACCGCAGCAAGCAATGTCGGCTCGAATACACCGAACGCGGCCACGACGATCGCTGGCGAGACATCGGCACCAAGCGCCGCGGCCCTGCCCCACACGTACCCGTCCAAGAAGTCGTGGCCCAAGTCGGCGCTGGCCACGGAGGACTCACGTGACCACCAACCGATGGTGGCGATCGGCTCCAATGCATCGCGGAGCCGTCGGGCCGGGCTCTGCGGAAGTGTCGGCGCGGGCGGCGCGACATTCTGCGGCAGCAGGAACTGGTTGGCAACGGCGTCGTAGTCCATCGGCTCATCCTCGCGCGATGAGCCGACCGGTTATTGGGCCGTGGGGTGCGCTCCATAAACAGCTTGTGCGGCGGCGATGGCGTTGGCCGGTACTCGGTTGGGGTCACCCTGGGCTCCGAGGGAGGCGCGAAACAGTGTGATCGCGTGCATCCGCCCGTCCTCGTTCAGACCGGCTGTCATGATCCGGTTTACCGACGGCTGGAGGTCGCTGAACTCCGTGGTCAACTCGTGCGCGGCGGCTTCGCTGGCGGTGTGGTTCTCGGCAAGCGCAGCAAGTTTGGCGTTGGCAAGCCGTTTTGCAGCGGATGGGCGGGGCGAGGTGGTAGCGATGGGAGGATCCTTCGTCTAACGAGGTGAATCGGCTGCCCACCCGGAAGATCCGCGAGGAAACAGCACGTCACCACCCAATGTACGGCGCAATCACTGGATCGCGTGCCTGGCGGGCGTGGCGATGGCGAAGGGGGACGGTATTGAACGACATGGCGGTGGTGGATCATTCAGGCTCAGTCGGTGATTGCGCTGTACACCAGGCTGCGGAGTTGGCCGCGAAAATCGAACGTGGCCGATGGCATCAGCTGGGTCATGAACACCACCCACAGATCCTCGACGGGGTCGACCCAGAACACCGTCGATGCTGCTCCGCCCCAGTAGAAGTCACCGCGGCTCAAGGAACCGGTCGCGATCTGGTCGATCGTCGACGCGAACCCGAGCCCGAAACCCACGCCGACGCTTCCGCGCAGTGCGAGCAGGGCGACGTCGAGCGAGGCCAGATCCTGCCCGCCGGGCAGGTGGTTCATCGTCATCAGATCAAGCGTGCGGGGCCCGATGATGCGTTCGCCGTCGAGTTCGCCGCGACGGCGGAGCATCTCGCAGAAACGGGAGTAGTCGGCAATCGTGCCGGTCAGCCCACCGCCACCCGACACGAAGCTCGGCGGCCGAGTAAACGCGCTGCTCGCCGGATCATCGGCGAGCGTGGTGGTCTTGTCGAGGTTGCGCATGTAGTTGGCCGCGAACCGGTGGGCCTTGTCCGGGGTCACCTCGAACGATGTGTCGACCATTGCGAGTGGGTCGAGGATGTGGCGTTGCAGGTATCGCGCGAACGGCACTCCGGAGATTTGTTCGACCAAGGCCCCACAGGCGTCGGTGGCGAGCGAGTACATGTAGGCGGTTCCGGGCTGAAAGCGTAACGGCACCTGCGAAAGCTTGTCCATGAACTCGGCCATGGTGACGGCCACTCCGGCACTGCGGATCTGGGCGGCGCGGTACAGCGCGTCGACCGGGTGCTGGTCACCCATTCCGGGAAGTACGCCACCGTAGGTGAGGCCGCTGGTGTGGGTGAGCAGATCGCGGAACGACACCGGGCGATGGGCGGGCTCGGTGACCATGTCGTCGCCGACGCCAGACACCCAGACGCGGTGGTCGCGCCACGAGGGGACGAATCGGGCAACGGGATCGTCGAGTTGGAACAGGCCCTGTTCGAACAGTTGCATCAGCGCGATCGAGGTGATCGGCTTGGTCATCGAGTAGATCCGGAAGATGGTGTCGTCGCCAAGTGCCACCTGACGTTCGCGATCGAGCATGCCGAAACTGCGGTGGTACGCGACGTGACCGTGGCGACCAACGGCAACCTGGCAGCCGGCGATCTTGCCGGGCTCGATGTAGTGGCGCTCGAGATGGGTGGTGATGCGTTCAAGGCGCATGGCATCGAAGCCGGCTTCGCACGGATGCAGGTCGACGGCGGTTTCCTTCGTCGGGGTGGTTGTCATGACCGAACCTCGAAATCTGGAATCGCCGGGGTATCGGCGAGTAGGCGTTTGGTGTACTCCTGTTGCGGGTCCGACAGCGTGGAGGCGGTGGAACCCAGTTCGACGATCACGCCGTCGGCCATGACCGCCACCCGTTGGGCGACCGAGCGGACGAGCGGCAGGTTGTGGGTGACGAACAGCATGGACAAGCCGAGGTCGCGTTGCAGATCAACCAGCAGTTCAATGATCGTGGCCTGCACCAACACATCGAGTGCCGAGGTGACCTCATCACAAATCAGCACTTGCGGTTCGCTGATGAGCGCGCGGGCGATGGCGACGCGCTGGCGCTCGCCGCCGGAGAGTTGATCGGGGAATCGCGCTCCGTAGGCCGAGCTCAACGAAACCCGCTCCAGCATCGAGTCGACCTCGCGGCTGATCTCGCGTCGATCCACTCCGGCGATGGCCAGCGGCCGCGCAATCGATTCTGCCACTGAGCGCCGCGGGTGCAGCGAGCTGTACGGGTTCTGGAACACGTACTGGATTGACAACCGCTGTTGCACCGGACGATCGCGTGCCGATCGCTGCAGTGGTTCGCCGCCGAGCAGCATGTCGCCGGTCCATTCACGATGGAGGCCGCCGATCGAACGCGACAGCGTGCTCTTTCCGGAGCCGGATTCGCCGACGAGGGCCACGCTTTCGCCGCGGGCGATTTCGAACGACACGTCGTGGACGACGACATGGCCGGTGTAGCCAGCGCTGATCGAGCGGAGGCTGAGCGCGACATCGCCATTGGCCGAACCGGACGCGTCCCCCGCGGCTGCCCGACGGACCGTGCGCTCCGGCACGCTGAACGCATGAAAGCAGCGGACCTCATGTGATCCGTCGTCGGCAATCGGCCCCCCCGAGGCCCCGCCCGACACGACGGTCACGTCGGGAAAGCTCTGGCTGCACTGCGGCGTGGCCACTTCGCAACGTGGCGCGAACGCGCAGCCCACTGGGCGGCGGCCCGGGGCCGGGGCCCGCCCGCCGAGTCCGACCAGTTCGCGGTCGCTGCCCATCTCGGGCGCCGCTGCGACGAGGTACCGGGTGTACGGGTGGGCGGGGTTGGCGAAGATCTCCGCGGTGGTCCCTTGCTCGACGATTCGCCCGGCATACATCACCGCCACCCGGTCGGCGAGCGTTGCCACGACGGCGAGATCGTGGGTGACGTACAGCGCTGCCACCCCATGGCTGGCGGCGAGCGACCGAATGGTCTCGAGTACATGCGCCTGGGTGCTGACATCGAGCCCGGTGGTGGGTTCATCGAGCACGATCACCGCCGGACGCGTGGCAAAAGCCATCGCCAGCCCGACACGCTGTTGTTGGCCGCCCGACAGTTGGTGCGGGTAGCGGTTGAGGAAGTCCGGAATGCTGGGCAGCAGCACTTCGTTGAACACCTCTCGCACCCGGGCCTTCCGCTCGGCCTTGTTGGCGCCGAACCCGTGGGCCTCGAGTACCTCGTACACCTGCGGGCCGATCCGCAGCGCCGGGTTCAGCGCCGTTCCCGGATCTTGCGGGACGTAGCTGACCAGACGACCGCGCGCCTGGCGTAGTGCCTTGCCGCGCAGCCCGATGATGTCCGTGCCCCCGATGCTGACGGTGCCGGCGTGGATGGCGACGCCTTTACGGGCGTGTCCGAGCACGGCCAACCCAACGGTTGTCTTGCCCGAACCGGATTCGCCGACCAGCCCGAGCACCTCGCCGGGTGCGATGGTGAGGCTGACCTCATCGACGATGTCGTGACCGCTTTGCGCGACATCGAGGCGAAGGTCGCGGATCGTGAGCGCCACGCGCTGATCACTCATGCGTCGGGCCGGCCGCGGTCGATGCCGGCAACGGTACGGGCCAATCCGTCGCTGATCAAGCCGGTGCCAATCGTCAGCAAAGCGATCGCAACTGCCGGCAGCACCGTGCCCCACGGTTGCACCGCCAGCGCCACCCGGTTCTCCTGGACCATCAGGCCCCAATCGGCAGCATTGCGTTCCGTGGCGAATCCGAGGAATCCGAGGCCGGCGATGATGCTGATCGAGTAGGTGAGCCGCAGGTTGGCCTCGACCAACAGCGGCCCGGTCACGTTGGGCAACAGTTCGCGGGTGATGATCCGGAACCGCGATTCGCCGAGCGCTTCGGCGGCACCGATGAAGTCACGCTCGACGACGGGCACTGCGGCCCCGCGGGTGATCCGGGCGATGCGGGGGATGGTGGTGAAGCCGACGATGGCCACGATCAACCATGACTGCGGCCCCACGGTGGTGAGCGCAACCAATGCCAACAGCAGTTGCGGGAAGGCCAACAGGATGTCCATGAACCGCATCAGCGCATCGTCGATCCGACCGCGATTGTAGGCGGCAATGAGGCCGATCGCGGCGCCGAAGAAGAAGCCGATCAGGGTGGCCAGCGAGGCGAGTAGCAGGATCGATCGACCGCCGTGGAGGAACCGCGACCACACGTCTTGACCGAAGTAGTCGGTGCCCAGCCAGGTGCCCTCGACGTCGCTGAGGTTGGCCGTGCCGACGAACTCGCCCGCCCCGTACGGCGCCACCCACGGCCCCACGATCGCGATCGCGACCAGCCCAGCTACCAACACCACACCGATCCGGGTGCGCCACAACTGCATCGCGGTGTGTACGAGGCCCTGTTGCGCGACGACCGCGCTCTCGGTTTCGTCGGTTGGCACGGTCGCCCCAGCTTCCATCGACGCCGCCGTCATTGCAGCCTCGTCCGCAGGAGCGGGGTGACCAGGATCGTGGCGATGTCGGCGACCAGATTACTGATCACGTAGATGAGCGCAATGAACATCGCGATGAACTGCACCACCGGCGCGTTGGCTTCAGGTATCGCATCGCGCAAGGCAATGCCGACGCCACGGAAGTTGAACAACGACTCGACGATGACCACGCCACCAGCGAGGTAGGCGATGTTCAGCGCGATCACCTGCAGGGTCGGCCCAAGCGCGTTGGGGAAGCTGTGACGCCACAGGACACTGCGTTCCGACAGCCCCTTGAGGCGGGCCATCTCGACGTAGTCGCTCTCCAGTACCTCGATCATCGCCGCGCGCATCGTCCGCCCGACGTGCGGCGTCACCGCGAGGACGAGGGTGAGTACGGGCAGCACCAGGCCGTCCAGGTCTGACCACGGGGCCTCACCGGGACGGATCCGGCTCACCGCCGGGACGATGTGCCACACGTTGGTGGCGAGGATCACCGTCAGCAGCGCGCCGACGACGAACTCGGGCATCGCCGCAAGGACCAACAGTTGGTTGGACATCAGCCGGTCGAACCACTTGTCACGGCGCAACGCTGCGTACGCGCCGACGAACAGCGACAACGGCACGGAGATCGCAGCCGACACCGCCATCAACAACAGTGAGTTGTTGACGCGGTCTTTGAGGATGTCCCACACCGGGGTCCCATTGGCAAACGAGGTGCCCGGGTCGCCGGTGAGTAGACCGCCCAACCAGTCGAAGTAGCGGGTGACCAGTGGCCTGTCCAGGTTCAGTTCGGCGCGGCGCGCTCTGACGACATCGGGCAGCGCCCCTCGCCCGAGCATCCGCTTGACGGGGTCGCCAAGGACGTTGGTCAACAAGAACACGGCGATGGACACGACCACCAAGGTCGCGACTCCGAGCATCAGCCGTCGAAGGATGAGTTTGAGGATTCCCATGAGTGAGGTGTCGGGGTGACCGACCGGGAGTACCGGCCGGTCACCCCGACGGGATTACTTTTCGATCCAGATGTTCTTCCAACCCCGACCGAAGTGGTCGAAGTTGAGCAGGTTCGGGCGGGAAACGGCGCCCTTCACATACGCTGCGTGCCCGTCGATCAGGTTCTGGAAGTAGGCGATGATGTTGCCGCCTTCCTCGTACTCCTGCTGTTGCATCTCGCGGATGATCTCGTAGCGCTTCTCCTGGTCGACCTCGGCGATGGCCTGGTTGTACAGATCTTCGAAGTTCGATCCGGCGGGCGGCCAATGCGTCTCGGGGTAGGTGGCCGTTGGCAGTGCACCCGAGGCAACCTGGTTAAGAAACGGTCGAGTACTCCAGTAGCTGGAGGCGAACACCCGCTTGGTGTACTCGGCACCCCAGTAGGTGCCACCATCGAGCACGGTGGCCGTGACGGTGATTCCCGCCTCCTTGGCCTGCTCGGCGAACGCCGTAATGAACTCGGGCAGGCCCGCTGTGTCGTCCGGGGCGAACAGTTCGATCTCCAGGTTTTCCTGGCCAGCATCCTTCAAGAGTTGCTTGGCGGCCTCGATGTCCTGCTTGCGCTGGGGGAAATCCTTCGGGTACGAGCCGTCGAGCACGCCATACATGTCGTTACCGACGCGTCCGTGGCCAGACAACACCCGTTGCACCATCTCGTCACGGTTCACGATCAAGCGCATCGCCTGGCGAACCCGCACGTCGTCGAAGGGTGCCATGTCGACGCGCATCGTGATCGTCTGCCAGTTGCCGGCGGCAGATTCGAGCAGGGCCAGATCGCTGTTCGATTCGATCGAACCGGCCTGGGCATAGGGAAGGTCGATCGCCACGTCGATATCGCCCGACGTCAGCGCGTTGACCAGTGCCGACTGATCGGAGAAATCGATCAGCTGCACCTCGTCGAGGTACGACTCGCCCCAATAGTTCTCGTGACGCACGTGAACGCTTTCGGAGCCAGGAGTGAAGCTCTTGAGCTTGAACGCACCGGTGCCGATCTGCGTGGTCGGGTCGCCATCGAAGCGGGCGTAGTCAACCGGCACGATGTTCGCGCCGTAGTCGGCCATGCCGTACAGGAACGCAACGCTTGGCTTGAGCAGGGTGATCTCGACAGTGCGGTCGTCGAGGATCTTGAAGCTGTTCGCATCGAGGAACTGCGATTGCGCCGGGGCGATGCCCAGTGCCGGGTCGATCAGACGGTTGAAGGAGTAGACGAGGTCCTCGGCGGTGACGGTCTTGCCGTTGTGAAACTCGATGCCCTGCTTCAATCGGACGACGTACAGATCGGGGGCCTTGGCCTCGATCTCCTCGGCGAGGCTGTTGTTGTAGGCGATGTTGAAATCGTCGTCGTAGTTGGCGATTGGTTCCCAGCCGGTGACCATGCGGGCCTGGTCGGCGCGGGCGACGATGTACTGCCCGTCCATCAAGTCGTTGGTACTTCCCACCACGCCGACACGCAATGTGCCGCCCTTGGTGCCCGGTCCAGCGGCGACTGTCGGTGCCGTGGTTCCAGCCGTCGTGGCCGCAGTGGTTCCGGCAGTCGTGCCGGCAGTGGTGCCGGCAGTGGTGCCGGCAGTGGTTCCTGCGGTCGTGCCAGCGGTCGTGCTCGCGCTGTTCGGAGCAGAGGTGGAACTGGAGGGGCTCGCGCCTTCGGAATCGCTACCGCATGCCGCGAGCGCTGCCGCCGCGCCAGCGCCGAGAAGAAGCTGTCGGCGACCAATTGTTGCCGGCAACCACAGTTTGGGTTGATCTGTCATTTTCCGTGCCCCCATGTCGAACGGGCGGCCCGAAGTGAGGCGCCGTGCTGACCGTAGCTGGCGGCCCAGTGATCACCGTGCAGCGGACCGGGACAGTTTCAGACCGAGGCGGCGCGACCCATGTGACGGCGCAGACTCACCCGGCAGCGCGACTTGCCCCGCAGCGCGACACTGTGCCGATGAAAATCGGCATGTGTTTCCCTCGCGAGTTACCCGCCCCGCTCATCTCGAACTTTGCGACGGCACTTGATGGTGGGGGAGCCGATGACCTGTGGGTGATCGAGGACTGCTTCTACACCGCCGGGATCAGCCTTGCTGCGACAGCGCTTGCCCGCAGCGAACGGCTCACGGTTGGTATCGGAATCCTTCCGGCTGTGGCGCGCAACCCGGCCATGACTGCGATGGAGATCGCCACGTTGGCGCAGCTGGCGCCAGGCCGGGTGATCGCCGGGATCGGACATGGGGTGCAGGAGTGGATGGGGCAGATGGGGGTTCGTCCCGCGTCGCCGTTGGCTGCACTGGAGGAGACCCTCATCACGGTGAGACGGCTCCTCGATGGCGAGAACGTCACCCTCGACGGCAGCACGTGGCACCTCAATGACGTGCAGCTGTCGGTGCCCCCCGTGGTTCGTCCGCCGATTCTCGCCGGCGTACGCGGCCCGAAGTCGCTGGCCATTGCTGGACGATGTGCCGATGGAGTCGTGCTGGCCGAGTTCAGCGGCCCAACCGCGGTTCGTGCCGCGCTCGCCGCAGCGGGCAATCCGGCGCCGTTCGCCGTCGCGGTGTACGCGGCGGTCCACATCGACCGTGATCGGCGAGCGGCACGCGAGTGGGTGGCGCCATGGCTGGCCGCGATGGTGACAACGCCGCCGCTCGGCTTGCAGCAGGCGCCGTTCTTCGCTGATCTCGCCAGGTTGGTCGAACATCATGGCCCAGCCGGACTGGTGACGATGCCCAATGAGTGGTGGACCGAGCTTGCCGCCGTTGGCACACCCGATGACGCGCTCGCTCACATCGATGCGCTCGCCTCGGCCGGGGTGGACCGCGTCGGGCTGTTCCCGAGCCCGGAACCCGACGTAGCGCTCGCCCAACTCGCGCTCGTCACCGCCCACATCCTCACCCCGCCCCGGTCGCTCGACGCGGCGAGACGAAGCGGCGCCGGTTCACTGTAGGAATCGTTGGCGGCGACTTGGAGCCACTGTGGGCAGCGATCCTCGCCCGGACGAGTTGCACGAGCTCGGCGTCCGAGAGTTCCGTTCCTCGCTGCACCGTTGCAGTGAACATGGGCTCGCCGAGCTCGGTGCGCAGCCGATCGACGGTCGCCATCACGTCACCCGCATCGTGTGGTTCGAACGGCAGCGCCGACGCCGCTCCCGAGGCGTTCAGTGAGCCGTGTAACAAGGTGGCAGCCTCATCATCGCCGATCTGTATGAGCAGGCCGAACACCCGTCGAAGCGAGAGCCGCAGGTTCACCCAGTCGCCTCCGCGGTGCCATGTCTCGATGACGACGCCCGATCCCTGGAGTGCAGTGCGAACGTCGCCATTGCGGGCTTCCAGCCACCACACCTCGGTGTCGGCAAACGCCTCGATCCAACGGTTGCCGGCAGAACCAGCGAGCCGTGCCGACTCCCGCAGGAGGCGCAGGCTTTCGGCCGGGTCCGAGCCCTCGAGGGCCAAACCCAGCGCGTATGCAGCCTGGGCGCGTGCGGTCGGCGACCCGCAGGCGCGAGCCGTTGCGTTCGCCTCGCCGGCCCAAATTGCGCCCTGCACCGTTCGGCCGACGCTCGTCTCGGCGACCGACCGCATGTACAGCGCATGCGCAAGCCGCGCCGGCGAGCCGGAGCGAGCCGAGGCCACCATCCGGTCGGCCCAGTGCAGGGCCTCGTCGGAGCGGCCGAGGTAGAAGCACGCGTTGACGAGTGTGCGTTCGGCCAGACCACCGGTGTCGACATGCTGCTCGTGACCGGCAGCCACCGCTTGATTGGCGACCTCGATGCTTTCGGGAAGGTCGCCCCGCACGAAGTGCCCATAGGCCACAATGGCCAGCACCGTGGGATAGCGCGGATGCGCGTCTGCGCCCGGCATGGCAACCGCTGTGGTGGCCCACGATGCCAGCTCGTAGCGGATCCGCCTGAATGCGAACTCCCGCAGCGCAGCAGTGAGGCGGAGCGCCGAATCGACGTCGGCAGCGCGAAGCGCATGGCCGAACGCGAGTCGCAAGTTGTCGAAGTCCCAATCGACGCGCTGCGTCCAGCTGGCTTCGTCCGGCCCACCCATTCCGATGCTGGAGCGCTCGGCGAAGTCAGTGAACCAGCGGAGGTGCCGCGCTTCGACGAGCCCGACCGATGCTTGCTCGGCCAGCTGTTCACGCCCGTACTCACGCAAGGTCTCCAGCAGCTGGTAGCGAGTGCCGTGGTCGTTCGTCAGATGCATCATCTTCACCATCGACTTGTCGACCAGGGTCGCCACGACTTCGACTACGTCGAACGGCTCGCTCGCGTCATTCGCCTCAGCGGGATCGGTTCCCGCGCACACGAACTCGACCGCCGCAAGGTCGAAGCTTCCGGCAAAACCCGACAGGCGGGCATACACCACCTGTTCGGGCCGGCTCAGATGCTCGAACGACCAGGCGATCGTGTCTCGGAGCGTGCGATGGCGAGGTTCGGCCGACCGCATGCTGGAGCCCAGCACGACCGCTGGAAGCATGAGCCTGCCCAGGATCGTCTCGGGCGGCAACGAACGGAACCGTGGTGCCACGAGTTCGAGTGCGAGCGGCAGCCCGTCGAGACGTCGACAGATCTCGCCGATGGCGCCGGCATTCGCCGGAGTAATAGCGAATCCCGGTACCGCTGCAGCGACACGGTCCAGCAGCAGTTCGACCGCAGGCGACGCGGCGAGCGACATCGGGTCGGCGTCGTCGGCGCCGACCGTCAGCGGTGCTACAGCGAGCACGAGTTCGCCGGGTAGCCCGAGCGGCTCGCGCGACGTCGCAAGCACATGCACGCGAGGACACAGCTCGCGGACCCGATCCACCAACGGGACCAACCCATCGAGAACATGCTCGCAGTTGTCGAACACCACGAGCTGTTGCTGCTCGGCCAATGCCGCAATCAGTGTGTCGTGCATGGTGAGGTGCTGGCGTGGTTGGACGTCGAGTGCCGTCGCGACCACGTCGGCCAATGAGTCGGTTTGGCTCATCGACGCGAGTTCGACGAAGGAGACCCCGTCGGCGAAGCCGGTGGCGGTGGCGGCGATGCGCCGGGCCAAGCGGGTCTTGCCGACGCCGCCGGGTCCCGACAACGTGACGAGCCGTGAGGAGCCGATCGCTTCGGTGATCCTGGCGAGATCTGTGGACCGGCCGACCATGCGTGTTGGGCCATCAACCACGGTTCGCCGGTTGCGCGATTCGGGTTGGGTAGCCGGAACTCGCAGGAGCGCTGGGTCGTCAGCGAGCACCTGCGACTCGATCGTCGCGAGCGCCGACGACGGATCGAGGCCCATGCCGTCGCGCACAAGCCGGCGGAAGTCGCTGGCGCGTCGGAGCGCATCGGCGTGGCGGCCATCGCGGAACAACGCAACCATCAACTGGCGCACGAACCGCTCGCGGAACGCGTTGGCGAGCATGACGCCTTCGAGGTCGCCGATCAATCGGACGTCGCCACCGGTGGCGAGTCGACGCTCGAACCAAGCCTCCATGACCGTGAGCCGAAGCTCGTCCAACCGCACCGATTCCGGCCGGATCCAGTCACCGTCGGCGAGGTCGCCGAATGCCGGGCCACGCCACCAGTCCAGGGCAGCCCGGTACACCTCTGCTGCGACGGCGTGGTCGTCGATTTCGCCGGCCTCGCAGGCCAACCGTTCAAAGTGATCCACATCGAGCGAACCGTCGGGCAGCTCCAACAGATATCCGCGATCGACAGCCACAATGCGGCCTGCTGGCGCAAGCATCCGGCGTAGCCGCGAGAGATGACTCTGCAACGTGGCTGTGGCCGCCGCTGGCTGCCGATCACCCCACAACGCCTCGCACAGCCGATCGACCGACACAACGGCGCCGCGGTGGACAGTCAGGAGCGCCAGGATCAAGCGAAGCTTGGGGCTGAGCGGAATCGGATCGGCGCGTCCGTCAATCGACACTGGGCCCATGATCCTCACCGTGATCGGCATTGCATGATTGTGACTCAACGGCTTGTCGGATGCTGCAAACGCGCTGTAAACACAGGACCAGCGCGAGTACAGCGAACCTTGCGAAGGCAACAAGCGGTGTGGCGGACACTGGCTCTGCAGGGTTCACCTGCATCACGACGAGAGGAACGAATCGAATGAATCCGAACAAAGCACTCTGGGAAAAAGGCGACTTCACCCGCATCGCCGCCACCATGCGCGAAAGCGGCGATGCGCTCGTCGAGCGTGTGGGGATCACCCCGGGCATGAGTGTCCTCGACCTCGGTTGCGGTGACGGGACCACAGCCGTGCCGGCGGCCACGCGTGGCGCCGACGTCGTCGGTGTCGACATCGCCAGCAACCTGGTCGCCGCTGGTAACGCACGAGCACGCGAGCTGGGTCTCGCCAACTGCAAGTTCCAGGAAGGCGATGCGTCCGACCTGAATGACTTGGAGAACGACCGTTTTGACCTGGTGGTGAGCATCTTCGGCGCGATGTTCGCCCCGCGACCGTTCGACGTGGCCAAGGAGATCGTTCGGGTGACGCGGCCCGGGGGCCGAGCCGTCATGGGGAATTGGATCCCCGGTGATCCGACGCTGGTGGCACAGATCCTCAAGATCAGTTCGTCCTATTCACCGGCCCCGCCGGAGGGTTTCGTCAGTCCGATGTTGTGGGGAGTGGAGGACAACGTGACCGAACGGTTCGCCGACGCAGGGGTACCCGCCGAGAGGATCTCGTTCGTAAGGGACACCTACACGTTCAACTTCCCCGGTCGCCCCTCAGGGCTCGTCAACATGTTCAAGACGTACTACGGGCCGACCATGAACGCGTTCGAGGCAGCGGCAGCAAGCGGGCGTGAGGCCGATCTTCACGGCGAACTGGACGCGTTGTTCAACGCACAGAACACCAGCGCGACCCCGGAGACCACCACCATCCCGGCAACATTCCTGCGCGTGACGGTCGCTGTGTGAGGTTTCCCCGCGGCATTGCCCCTCACCCCGGTGGGGCAATGCCGGCGTGCCAGCTGGCGAGGTGCTCCGACTGGCGAGAGCGGCTGGTCGCGAAGTTGTGCATGTGGGCCATGTCGGCAAGCGCAGCGATGGTGATGTGCGGCGACGTGGTGTACGCGTTTGCTTCGTTTCGCGGGTCGGTCACCACGTCGACCGCGCCACAACCGACGAACACCGCAACGTCGATTCGGGCGGCGTCGTCGGCGACCACACCGGCGGCAAGCCTGTTGCGGTCGTCGGCCACCGCTGGGCCGCCGGGCACGTTGGCGGTGCTCCGCCCCCGGGGAACCCGACGATCACCGGGACCCGCTCGCCCATTTTCTCCGATACGAACACCGTCGCCGCGCACGCAAGGGCTTCGCCGGTTCCGACCGCTTCGGTCACGTCGACGGTGAGTCAATGGCACGCATGTGAGCTCACTCTCTGTCGTGGCGCAGTGTAGGGGTCGAGAGTTGACGCTTCCGTCAAAGATCGCTCAGCCGGCGGAGCCGCATTCGGCAACCCATTGGTGGCGTTGGCCGGTGATCTCGCCCATGTTCGCCATCGGTCGTTGGTACTGAGTCGAAGGCCGCAAGTCGGCTCAGGATGGCGATCGGACGCCGCTGTGGGTGGTAGTGGTTCTGCTGAGGAGGTCGTGGATCTCGTCAGCCGGGGCGGGGCGGGCGAACAGGTAGCCCTGGTAGCTGTCGCAGCCCATTAGTTGAAGTTCATCGAGTTGGTGCTGGTGCTCGACGCCTTCAGCGATGGTGCGCATACCGAGGATGCCGGCGAGGGTGATCGTGGCTGCAACGATTGCAGCATCCTGGGGGTCGGTGCCGAGCCCGTCGATGAAGGTTTTGTCGATCTTGAGCACGTCGGCCGAGAACTTCTTGAGGTAGGC
>JANNHO010000351.1:0-5919 GCA_031404435.1 Acidimicrobiaceae bacterium
CCCAGCGATACCCTCCCATCCAATGCGCACCCCGTCGGCCCATCCAATGCGCACCCCGTCGGCCCATCCAATGCGCACCCCGTCGGCCCAACCAATGGGCACCCTGTCGGCCACACCGCTGAGCATCCCGAAATCAGTTCCTGACAGTGCCACGCGTCTGCTCGTGGTCCGCCACGGTGAGAGCGACTGGAATGCGTCCGGACGCTGGCAGGGGCGTGCCGACGTGCCGTTGAACCGGGCCGGAATGCTGCAAGCGGCCGGTGCCGCCGAGGTGCTCGGCATGTTCGATGCGATCTGGTCGAGCCATCTGCAGCGGGCCGTGCTCACCGCGCAGATCATCGCCGAGTTGCTCGGCGTCGGCCCGGTCGAGATCGACCATCGCCTGTGCGAAAACGATGTCGGTCCATGGGAGGGACTCGACCGTGACGCGGTGGAATCGGGGTGGCCCGGCTTTCTGGCCGATCGACGGCGTCCGGATGGCTTCGAGTCGTACGAGGATGCCTCCGACAGGATGAGCGATGCGTTGCTGGACATCGCCGCGCAGCATCCCGGCGGCGAGGTGCTGGTGGTGAGTCACGGCGGGGTCATGGGGGCGCTGAGGCGGCGCCTAGGCGGCCCTGACGAACGATTCCCCAACCTCGGTGGCGGATGGATCATCGCCCAGATGGGTGCTGCACCGGAACGTCACCGTCTTGTGCTCGGTGATCGTGTCTCGCTGTCGGCACCCGAACAGAAACCGGCACCCACACCGGTCTCGGAGATCTTGTGATGCGCGGGCCGCCGTGAACGGCGGCGAGCAGGCACGCCTCGACTTCGACGGGCCCGACGTGGCGGGTACGGACGGCGCTGGTACTGAGGGCGCGGCGGACTTCGACGTCGTGGTCAAGCGTTCGGCGAAACGCCGGCGCACCGTTGGGGCGCAGCTCGTTGGCAACACCTTGACGGTGGCGATTCCGTCGTGGATGAGCGGTGCCGAGGAGCGCCACTGGGTGGAGGTGATGAGCGCCCGGTTCGCCCGCAAACGCTCGGCCGAACGGATCGACCTTGCCGAGCGCTCCGCCACGCTGGCACGGAGGTTCGACCTGGCGCGACCTGGGGAGATCCGGTGGTCGGACGACATGATCACCCGCTGGGGGTCGTGCACGCCGGCGACGCAGACGATCCGAATCTCCACGCGCATTGCTGCGTTCCCCGATTGGGTGATCGACTACGTGATCATTCACGAGCTGGTGCATCTGCGCATCCTCGGCCACGGCAGCGACTTCTGGGCGACCGTGCGCCGCTACCCCAAAGCGGAACGGGCGATCGGCTACCTGATCGCCAAGTCGGGCGACGACGAGTAGGCCCGGTGCGTCAGGTCAACGCGCGATCCGGTCTGGCGCGTCAGGTCAACGGTGGCGGACTCGGGCGGGTGCGGTGCCGTTCGGCCGCAACGATCCGGCCACGACCGAGAAACCGATGATGCTGGCGAGCAGCACCACGACCAGGCCCGGCAGCGTGCTGTTACTGCTCTGCAGCGGGGCGGTTTCAGCTGAGGATGGTTGGGCAAGGAGCCGCGTGGACACCGCTTTCGGCGGACCAGCCTGTTGGCCCGCCAGGTTGTCCGAGCCCTGCTCGACCGGTGGGGTCGCCCCGACCAGGCCAATGGCAAGGTTCACGTCTCCGGTGGCGTGCGAGTCGAAGCTGTTCGTCTGCCCGAGCGGGTTTGCCGATGATGGATCGGGCACGTAGCCGTCCGGAAGGTTCGACACTCCAATGCGGTAGCTGCCCTCGGACAGCCCTGTGAACGAAAACATGCCGTCGGCGTCGGTGACCGACGTGGCGACCGCAGCCCCCGGGACGTCATACAGCGTCACGGTCACCCCGGCGATGCGCGGTTCGTCGGCTTGGACGGAGCGATCGCCGTTGTGATCTGCCCACACCACGTCGTCGATGGTCACAGTGCTCGCCGGTTCGGTCGGGGGGTTCGACTCCGCGTGCCCCGCCGTCACGGTGAGCTCGATCGGCGCAAACGATGCTGCCGACAGATCGATCACCTGTGGGGTCAGGAGGGACTCGAGCGAGCTGGAGTCGGGATTGATGAGGTGGCCGGCGGGCGGGGCCACCGTGTACCAGCACGCCTCGCCGTCGAGCGCGAGCGAGTACGCCCCGTCGGAGTCGACGACATCGCTCACCGGCGTGCCATAGGTGTCATCGGATGTGCCGTGCACGCGGTCGATGCCGGCATTGCGTGAACAGACGGCGGTGACGACAGCGCCGGCCGGATCTGCTGGTCCCGCGGAACCCTCATCGGACTCGGGCCCCGGCCCGGTGCCGTCGGTCGTGTCGGTCGTGTCTGTCGTGTCGGTCGTGTCGGTTGTGCCGGTCGTGTCGGTCGTGTTCGGGTCAGACAGGATCGCCGCGACGGCGATCGATCCTCTGAACATCCGCGCGCTTGGGCCGGCAGCGTCCGCCGACGTCGGCATCGAGCTCGACAACGCCCCGAACACTGCGACCAGCGCTGCGGCACGCAGGCCGATCCGGCGCGATACGAGAATCCGGTCATCGAGCACCGTGATCTGATGGATCGGTGCCGAGGTGGCGGGAACGACCGCCGCCCCCAACACCTCGAGGGCGGGTTGCACGATGCAGAACTCGGCCAAGGCGTCGGCTTCGTAGGTGGCGACAGCGGTGAACTCCACACCGAGACGGCGCTCACCGCTGAAGTCCGTGCGCACGTTGCGAACCAGCACCGGCAGCGTTGCCGACACGCAGCCCGTGACGGTCGGCAGCACCACGTCGAGTTCCGCCCGGTCGCCGACCTCGAGGTCGAACACACCGAGCACACCGGCTCCGAGCTGGGTGAGATCGACGACCAGGGCTGCCCGCTCGTCGATCGTGGCCGATAGCGAGGCCACGACGCGGGTGGCGCGGCGCGCCTGCGCCCGGCGGGCCAACAGGCGGAGGGCGTCGAGTCCGCCACCGAGCGACCACAACGCGACCAGCAACAGCACTGCCCGTTCGCCCGGGTCCATGCGGGCCAGCGTGTGACCGACACGATCGCTGAACGCTCGTAGCCCGACCACCACGCCGATCGCACCGATTGCGGCCGCCGACGCGGCCCCGTGATGCACCCCGAACGCGCCGGTCAGGACGTGCCGTGCCTCGTCCGGACGGCCGTTGGGGGCCATGACACCACGCCACGAGGCCCCGAGCACGCGCATCGACGCCCGGACACGGTCTCCGGGGCGCAGCGTTCCACCGCTCATCGCCCACATTCCGAGCGACGACAGCACGAACCACGGTGCCCACAAGGAGGCCATCCCAGCTACGTCGGCGTTGATCGGCGCAACCCCCGAGAACAGTGCAGCGAGGAGCAACATGATGATCACGGTGCGGCGGATGCCTCCGAGGGGCCTGATCGCATGCGCGATCAGAGCGAGGCGCTGCGCCGGGCGCAGGCTGTTGAATCGCAAGGCCCCGCACGGGGCGAGCAACAGCGCTCGTGCTGCGCTGGCCTCGCAGGCACGAAACGATTCCACGTCGTTGGGTGTCGCGATCGGGATGACCGCTACGACCGGCTCTCCTCCAGGGGCGACGATCCGCCAGCCTGCGGCGAACAACGCCGTCGTGATCTCCGCTTCCACCGTCGGGGCCGATCCAGCCACCGTGTCGATACCACGCACTGCGGCAGTGCGGATCAGAGCACCGGAGCCACAGAACCGCGCCAACCCGCGTGTGCCAAGCATTGGCCCAAGTGCCCCGCGCTCGAACTCCTTGTCGTGGGTGCCGCCGGAACCGTGTTCGGAGGACTCGGCAAGCGAGGCGACCACCATGCCCTGGACGATGGCCACGGAGGGATCGTCGAACCACGGCAACAGGCGGTCGAGCACATCGGGTCGTGGTACGTCCCCGGACCCCAGCACGAGCACCTTGGCCGCGTGGGTGTCACCGATGGCCTGCATCAGCCCGTCGCGATCATCTGGGGACGTGGCCACATACCTGGTGCTGCGCTCGGCGGCGAGCGCCGCTACCTCGGGCCGGGCGTCCGGGTCGACGATGGTGATCGGGCCGAGGTGACTCGCTGCCAGCACGGTCGCACGAAGCGCCCCGATATCGCAGGCAGCACTGCGAATGATCACCCCGACGTTGTCGGTGAGGCTGACGGGTTGACGATGCTGGGGGGCGTGCCACATCGCCCAGACGTAGACGGCAACGGAGACGAACCCCACGATCTCGACGACGAGGGTGGTGATCGCGAGCCAGACCGGGACGCCGCTGAGGGTTGACGTGATCCGCCACCCCAGATAGGCCGCGCCGAAGCACAGCGCCACGATCGATGCCAATCGTCCGATCATCCTCTCGTGAGGGTGCATGTCCACTCCGCCTGTCCAGTGCGCGTCACAACCGACCACACGAGACAAGTTCGGCACTGCGGGCGCGCGACTTGAGACGTTGTTGCCGCTGCGGTCGCAAAGCGTGACATGGCGCAGTGCCGGTGCGGCGCTATCCTGCGGTCCCCGTGGGTACCGTCAAACGAGAACGTCAAAAGGTCAACCGTCAAGAAAAGCTGCAGGAGATGGCCCGCCAGGCCCGGCGTGACAAGACCCGCCGGCGCACGATTCAGATCGTGGCGGTCGTCGGAGGAAGCCTCGTGCTGTTGTTCGGGCTGGCATATCTGTTCAGCGACGACAGCAACGACGTGCTGCCCCCCGCAGTGACGCTGGCAACGCTGCCCGTCGAGACCAGCCCGGTCAGCACTGTCGACCCCGCCGCGCTCTCGACCGAGGCCCCGACCACCACGGTGGCACGGGAGTTCAGCTACGGCACGGGGCCGTGCCCCGAGGCCGACGGATCGACGGCGCAGCCCGACACGTTCGACGGTGCACCGCAGTTGTGCATCGACCCGACCGCCACCTTTACCGCCGAAGTGGTCACCAACAAGGGTCCGTTCACGATCGCCCTCGATCCCACCTCGTCACCTGGCAGCGTCAACAACTTCGTCGTGCTCTCCCGCTACGGCTACTACGACGGCACCGGCTGCCATCGCGTGATCGCCGACTTCGTTGTCCAGTGCGGTCGCCCCGGCGAGGATGAGTCCGCCCCCGGATACACGATTCCTGACGAGTCGCCATCCGGAGCGTACGAGGAGGGCATGATCGTGATGGCCAACACCGGCCAGCCGGACAGTGGTGGCGGGCAGTGGTTCGTCATCACCGGAGCGCAGGGCGCGGCGCTGCCGCCGCAGTACTCGATCATCGGCAAGGTCACCGAGGGCTTCGACACCACGGTCAAGGCGCTGGCCAACCTGGCCGACCCCACCGCAGTCAATGGTGTCCCCCCGCTGGTACCGATCGAAATCACCAGCGTCACGATCACCGAGGCGTAACACTGGTGTAACCCCGCGTGACCCCGGCTGCGGATCGGTTTCGGCTACGGGAGGGTGCCGTGGATGGCGAGGTCGCCGATCTGATCCCAGCCGGTGCCGCGGCGCACGAGCGCCGCGCCGGTTGGGGCGCACACGACAGGGGTGTTGGCCAATTCGAGGGTGCGGTGCATGCGTTCCGGTGACCAGTCCTGTGCCTCGGGCACGAACGCGACGTCGGTAATAAGGCCGAGGCCGAGCGTGAACGCCCCGCCGCGCGGGTCGACCATCGGGTCACACAACGCAGACGCGCATGCCCCGACGCCCACCACCAAGCCCCCGTCGGCGAGAACGTTGTACACGGCGTCCCACAGCGGAGTGTCCTTGATCACCGAGCGGAGGTGCAGCGGTTGATCACCGACGAGGAACACGGCACGGGCGGAACGGATCACGTTTGCCGCCCCGGTGTCCATCGCATCGGCGCGACGCAGCACCATCAGCGCTTCCACCTCGATATCGAGCCGCTCGGCCCAGCTCATCGCCGTTGCGACGAGCCGCTCCGGGTGTTCGAAGGC
>JANNHO010000352.1:0-14009 GCA_031404435.1 Acidimicrobiaceae bacterium
GGCCGTGGAGGAACTCGGCAAGGTGCTGGCCGTCTTGACCCGTGACCCCGGTGATGAATGCTCGTGCCATCGGCTGTCCTTATGCGTTGCGCTCGCCGGCGGACGAACCGGGCAAGTGTAGGAGACGGCGCTCCGCTAGCGTGCGCAACCGCCATGGCTGTTCCCCGTGTTGCCTTCGATGTCGGGCCGTTGCTCGGCAGGCGCACCGGGATCGGCGCGGCGGTCGAAGCGCTCCGCAGCCATCTGGCCGACAACGACACCGTCGATCTGGAGCCGTACGTCATCAGCTTTCGAGGCAAGCTGGAACGCGGTGTTCGGCGCCTGCCGTTGCCCGCTGCCGCGGCGCACCGGATGTGGGCGCGGCGGGATCGTCCGACGGTGGATCGCTGGCTCGGCCACCCCGATGTGGTGCACGGCACCAACTACGTCGTCCCCCCGAGCCGGGCCGCCCGCGTAGTCTCGGTGTACGACTGCTGGTTCCTGCGTAACCCGAACGACGCCGAGGCGGACGTGGTCCGCGCCGGGCAGGTGTTGGCCCGGTCCCTGCGCTCGGGTGCCGTTGCTCACGCGAGCTCGACTGCCACTGCCGATGCGCTGCGCGAGTTGTTCCCGGGTGCGGACGTCCGCACCATCGCGCTTGGCGCGATCGATCTGGTCGACGCTCCGCAGATGTGCCCGGTCCCGGAGTTGCTGGGCTCGCCGTTCATTGTGTCGATCTCCACGCTGGAGCGGCGCAAGAACGTACCGGCGCTCGTAGCTGCGTTCGGCGCGATTGCTTCGACGCATGCCGACCTCCGGCTCGTGATCGCCGGTGCCGACGGCGACGACACCGCTGCGGTACACGCGGCTATCGACCTGCTCGGTGCCGACCTCGCCGGGCGGGTGATCCTCACCCGCTACGTCGACGATTCGAGCCGCTCGTGGCTGCTCCACCATGCCGTGGCGCTGTGCTATCCGTCGCTCGATGAGGGCTTCGGTTTCCCGCTGCTCGAGGCGATGCAGGCGGGCACCCCGATCGTGTCCACCCGTGCCGGATCGATCCCCGAGGTGGCCGGCGACGCTGCGTTGCTGGTCGACGTCAGTGAGGCGGTCGGCGCCGCCGATGGCCTGGCCGCAGCGTTGGCGCGTGTCGTTGCCGACGACACCCTCCGCAGGCAACTCGTCACCGCCGGAACGTTGCAGCTGCAACGGTTCAGTTGGACGCGAACCGCCGCAGCAATGACCGAGCTGTACCGCGAACTCGCCGATCGGGCGCGATGATCTGTGTCATCTGTGGCGGTGTCGGTGCGGCGCGGTTCTTACGCGCCCTGCGCGAGGTGGTCGACCCGGCCGAGGTGGTCGCTGTGATCAACACCGGTGACGACACGGTGCTGCACGGATTGTCGATCTCACCCGACATCGACACCATCACCTACACCCTGGCGGGAGCGATCGACCTCGAGCGCGGTTGGGGCCTGCGCAATGAGACGTGGACAGCGATGTCCAACCTTGATCGCTACGCCGTTGTCCGCCCAACCGGGTCGGCGGCCGCACCCACCTGGTTCAACCTCGGCGACCGCGATCTGGCAACCCACTTCTACCGCACGGCACGGCTGGGCGAGGGGGCATCGCTCGGCGAGGTGACCACCGAGATCGGTCGCGCCTGGGGGGTACCCGAACGGCTGATCCCGATGACCGATCAACGGGTGTCCACGATCGTCGAATTGGCCAGCGGCGAATCCGTGTCGTTCCAGGAGTACTTCGTCAAGTTGCGCCACGCGGTGCCGGTGCGATCGGTGCGCTTCGAAGGGGCCGACGAAGCGCATCTGCACCCGGCTGCCAGAGCGGCGATCACGGGTGCCGAGACGGTGGTCATCGCCCCGTCGAACCCGGTCGTGTCGATCGGCCCGCTACGCGCCCTCGACGGCTTCGACCAGTTGTTGGCAGCGCGGCGTTCGTCGGTAGTCGCCGTATCGCCGATCATCGGCGGCGTCGCCCTCAAGGGACCGGCCGACCGGATGTTGCACGAGTTGGGGCACGAATCATCGGTGGTCGGCGTCGCCCGGTTGTACCGCGACATCGCCGCATCGCTGGTGATCGACCCGGTCGACGCTGCGCTCGCCGACGCCGTTCGTACGGCCGGAACGAACCCCGTTGTCGTGGCGTCGGTGATGAGCTCGCCCACGGTGAGCGCCACCTTGGTCCGCGCCGTGCTCGACGCGTCGCACCCTGCCTGAAAACGCGACGTACGCCCTGGCCAGGGGAGGAGCCAGGGTGTACGTGCTCGCTGTGTGTGGGACAAACAGCGTGGGGGGAGAGGGTTCAGCTGGGCCGTCGGCGCACCACCAGTAGGGCCGTGCCCGTGAGACCGGCAAGTGATGCAAGCACGAGGGGGATGGTCATCTCGCCGCCGGTGGCTGGCAGAGCGGCCGGAGCCGACGCAACCGACGTCGTCGTGGATGACAGCACCGTGGGGGCCAGCACCGCGGGTGCCAGCACCGGGGGTGCCAGCACTGCGGGTGCCGCTGCCGGGGCGGTGATCGTGGCCGGCAGAACCGATGCCGGGGGCACGGTGGCCATCGTGGTCGTTGGGGCAGCCGAAACGGTCGAGACAGTCGTGGTCGGCGCTGCTGTCGTGGTGGTGATCTCGGTAGCGCAGCGTTGCAGTTCGAGGGTGAACGACTTGACCATGAAGGTGTTGGGACCCTCGCCGACGCCGTTCAGTGATGCATGGTGCAGGGTGATCGAACCACCGGCAATGGCCGATCCGGCACCGCCGAAGGAGCCGGAGACGATGCCGCTCGACCAGTCGTCGGGGGCCCCCTCGTCGACCGTGTCGGGAAGGTCGGTGCTGAGCCCGCCGATCGATGTGCCGCCGACAGCAAGGCCGACCTGTTCGTTGTTCTCGCTCTGGTCGGCACGACTCGGTGTCGACTCGGGGTCGATGTTGTCGTACGTGGTCCACGACGACGAGGTGACGGTGAGCGTCTCGCCCGCAGCCGGAGCCACCACCACGAGGCCGGTGTTGTGCACCGAGCCGCTGGTCATCCAGGCGAAGATTCCGCTCTGGGCGTACGACTCGCTCGAGCACACTCCGTTGGCAGCAGCAGCTCCGCCGAGCGACGCCATTGCGAAAGCTGTGGTCGATCCGACTGCTGCGACTATTCCGATTGCCTTGTTCACCGTTGCTCCTTGACGTCCGCTGATGTGTCGAGCACAGTACGACGAGCGGCTTCCGGAAGGCACGCGATTGTCCGAATCTGGGCCGTTCGGCCCAGTGCTCATCCGTTTGTGGTTCGCAGGTTCCGCAGGCCGGTTTCGAGCGGCGTCCACGACGCCCACGACAGCTGGATCCGGGCCCGCGCCGGGGCCACCGCCAGGCGACCGACCTCGCCGGGCCGCTCCGGTTCGTAACGCGGTTCGTGGACCGGTTCATTGCCTGCGGATGGGGCGAGCAACGCCCACAGTTCGCGGATCGGGGTGGCGATGCCGGTGCCCACGTTGATCACAAGACCGCCACCTTTGGACGCGGCCCGAACGCATGCGTCGACGGCGTCGTCGATGTACAGCAGGTCGCGCGCCTGGCGACCGTCGCCGTGAATCACCGGCGCCTCACCGCGGTTGGTCGCCTCGACGAACGCCCCCACCACACCACCGTCGCGGCGTTGGCGGGGGCCGTAGACCGAACTCATCGCCAGCGCGGTGAACTCCACATCGTGATCGCGTCGGTACGCGGCGAGCAGCTCCAAAACAGCGTGGCAGATCACGCTGCGGGCACCGGCGGGGGTGTGGGCGCGGCCCTCTTTGACGGGCTGCTCGCGACTGGGGACCTCGCCGTACACCGCCGTGGCCGGCGCTGCGGTGACGACCTTGGTCGAGCCGAGAAGGCGGCTCGCTTCCAGCAGGTTGATCATTCCGTGCACAGCCGCGGCCAGCGTCGCCGGGCTGGTGCGCCCCGGAACCATCCAGCCGAGATGGAAGACCACGTCGGGTGTGCGCATCGCGACCAGCGAGGTGAACTCGTTCGAGCACACGTCGAGGTTGTGGATCTTCAGGTCCCCCCCGGCAGCACGGGCCGCGGCGAGATTGCCCAAGGTGCCGGTGGACAGGTTGTCCACGACGTCGACGTGGTGGTTCTCGGCTAGCAAGCGGTCGACCAGGTGCGAACCGACGAACCCTGCTCCGCCAACCACCATCGCCCTCATCGGGCTCGTGCGGCCGCACTCAATTGGGGCGGCGTTCATCGACGGCGTGTTCACCCTCGCCGACAGAACCGTCGGCACCGATGACGCATCCCGCGACCTGCGCCCGAGCGCCGACCGTGCCCATCACGACCGAGTTGGCGACCGTCGCGCCGTCCCCGATCGACGCGCCATCCAGTACGACGGAATCAACGATGTGGGCGCCGGCCGCGACCTGCGCCCCAGTTCCCACGATCGAGCGTTCGAGCTTGGCAGTCACATCGACCGCGGCATCCGGATGAACAGCCGGGCACGTCTGCCCGCGACGGCGACCCGACACCAGGTCGAGGTTGGCCATCAGGTACAACTCGGGCTTGCCTGTGTCGACCCAGTAGTCGTCGGTGGGGTGCCCGAACACTCCCCCATCGGCCACCATCGCCGGGAACGTCACCCGCTCGATCGATACTTTCTGAGCGGGAGCAATTCGTTCCAGTACCGACGCTTCGAGCACATATGTGCCGGCATTGATGAGGTTGCTCGGCTCGGTACCGGGTGCCGGTTTCTCGACGAATTGCGTCACCCTGCGGTCGGCATCAAGCGCCACCACCCCGAACGCCGACGGGTCGTCAACCGCGATCAAGTGGATGGTTGCCTCGGCCGCGGCGGCGCGGTGCTGGGCGACCATCACGGCAATGTCGAGGTCGGTGAGCACGTCGCCGTTGGCGACGATGAACGTGTCGTCGATACCGGCTGCATCGGCGGCAAAGTGGATTGCGCCGGCGGTGTCGAGCGGTTCGGGTTCGACCGCGTACCTGAGCTGCGCACCGGCGCAGGTGCCATCAGGGAACGCTGCCAGGAACGGCTCGGGCTTGAAACCTAGCGCCAGCGTGACGTCGGTGACCCCGCCGCGCACGAGGTTGGCGATGAGCCGTTCGATGATCGGCACGTGCCCGACGAGCAGCATCGGCTTCGGCACGCTGTAGGTGAGCGGCCGTAACCGGGTGCCGAAGCCTCCGACCAGTACGACCGCCCGCATCATCCCGCCGTGGTGGACGGGGCCGATTCGATCGGCTCAGTGCTGCCGGTCGGGTCGGTGCTGCCGGTCGGTGACGTGTTGCCCGGTACTGCGGTGACACCCGGCGTCGATCCGGGTGTCGGCACGTTGCCACCGTCGGCCGCACCAAGCTCTTGCAGGTCAGCAGCCCATGGCGGCATCCCCACCTCGACACCTGCTGGCACAACCGCGATCGTGTAGACCATGCCGTCGTTGCTCAGGCGGACGTCGCCGAGATCGGTGGTGTAGGTGGTTCCCGAACCGACTTCGGCATTGTTTGCCCAGGTGACGACCTTGATGTCGACATCTTTGCCGTCGCACTTGAAGTCGTCGGCGTCGTAGGTGGTGCCACCCTGGGCGTCAGGCAGCGACAACCGATCGGCGCTGAGACCGATGTCGTACACATCGAGGTACAGGCCGAGCTTGGCCCGTCGGCCGATCGACTTGGCGGTGAACGGGTGCCAGTGGATGACGCCGTCGTCGTGGCTGTGCACGCCTGTGGTGCCGAACAGGTCGTTCACGTACGTCTGCCCGCTGGCGTCGGTGATGGTTTCCTCGGCGTCACCGGCGATCTTGGGCAGGAAGCCGTCGCACACGTAGAGGCCGACGGCGGCATGCCAGTGATCGCCGATCTGCGGGGGGAACGACCCGGCATCGGGACGGCTCTCACGAGCGTAGGCGATGGTGACCAGACCGAGCACCAACACGCCGATGACAACGGCTGGGAACAGTGTTCCGCCTTGGAAGCGCACCTTCTTGCCCTTGTCCTTCTGGGCGAGCCTGGCAACTTTTTTAGCGGAGGAAGACGATGAGGACGTGGCCACGAATCGGAAATGCTACCGCTTGGCGGCGGTGAATCGCTGGCACCCGGGTATGGCCCTCAGCCGCGAGCGGCAAGCGAACGGACCAGCGTCTCGTAGGCCACGGCAACTGCATGGGGCGAAGCGATGCCCTCCACCCACCGCCTGCCGGCTCGGCCGCGTTCGGCCAGCGCGGTGGGGTCGGCCAGGAGTTTGCGCAGGGCGCCGATGAACGCAGCGGGGTCGTCTGGCGTCACGCTCACTCCCCCGCCTGACGCAGCGAGCATCCGCGGCACCTCCGTACCGGGGTCGATCGCGGCCAGCACCGGCCGGCCGGCCGCCAAGATCGAGTACGTCTTCGACGGGACACTGACGTTGCCGAGCCCGGCGCGCAACGGCACCACATGCAGATCGGCCGAGGCAAGCACCTCGGGCAGCCGGTCCTTCGGCTGGTAGCCGGCGAAGCGAACGTTGACCATGCCGGCGGCCTGCTCACGCAGCGACGCACCGGCCGCGCCATCACCATTGATCACGAACGTCACCGCCGGCATCTCGCGCGCTGCGTCGAGCAGCAGTTCCAGCGACTGCGAGAACCCGACGTTGCCCGCATACATCACCACCGGTTCATCCCCGATACCGAGCTCGGTGCGGTAGGGGGTGATGCGGTGGCCCGGCTCGATGAACGCAGTGTCGACGAAGTTGGGGATCACGTGTACCCGGTCGCGGCGCGACAGCCGCATCTTGGCGGCCACGTTGTCGCGCAGGTCGTCGCTGAGCACGGTGATCGCCGCGGCGCGGTGGTAGCTGACCCGCTCGAGCCAGCGAGCCACAGCGATCAGCGATCGCCCGGAGATGGCCCCGGTTTCGATTGCCGCGTCGGGAAACACGTCTTGGATGTTGAACACCAGCGGACCGCGGCGGACAAGGTGCGTGACCCAGCCCGTCAGGCCGATCGTCAGCGGCGGCGACATGGCGATCACCGCATCAACGCGGCCGCCGCGCAACGACGCTGCGCCACTGAGCAGCGAGAACCCGGCAAAGCCCATCGCCCGACGCACCAGATTGCGCTTGTCGTCGCCAGGGAACGGATCGACGCGGGTGATCGACCCCCACGGCTGCCGCTCGCGGCGCATCCGCTTGCCCGTCCATCCAGCCTCGATGCGGTGCTCGCGGTACCACGGCAACGAGGTGATCACATGCACCACGTGGCCGAGGCCGACGAGCTCGGTGACGATTCGGGTGATCACATCGCCCGTCGGCGCGGTGTCGGGGGCGAAGTGCGGGCACAGCACCGCCAGCCGCAACGGCCGGCCCGCGGTCATGATGCCGCCAGTTCGTACGCGCCAAGCAGCGCCTGGCCGGAACGGCGAGCCGTGTACGCAGCGACCCGCTCGATGCCCGCAGCGACCAGCTCGGTGCGGCGTTGCGCGACCTGATCGAGTGCGTCGGCCCACGCGTCGAGATCGAGCGGGCAGACGATCGCGGCGTTCCCCGCCACCTCGGGCAGGCAGGTCGCGTCGCTGCACACCACCGGGGTGCCGAGCGCCATCGCCTCGATCAACGGTGCCCCAAAACCCTCGTATTCACTGGGGAACACGAGCGCGACCGCCATTGCCAGCAGCCCGTTGCGGTCGGCGTCGGACACACGCCCCGCCCGCACGATGCGCCGCTCAACGGCAGGTCCGGTAGCTGCGATCGCCGCCGTGACCGCGGCGTCGGCCAGGCCGGTTCCGCCGAGCAGCACCAGTCGCAGCGAGGGTTCGGTCCACGATCGCTGCATCAGCTCGATGAGGAACCGGTGGTTCTTGTGTGGCGCGGTCATCGCCGGGTACACCACCACCGGCCCGTCGCCGAGGCCGTACCGCTGGCGCAGTTCCGGCGCCGGCGTTCGTTCGCGCAACAGAGCCGGTTCATAGCCGTGCGGCACAACCACGACGCGGGCTGGATCGACGCCGAACGCATCGACGACGGTGCCCTTGACGTAGTTCGACGGCACCGTGACCACCCGCGCCCGGCGCGCCGAACGCGGCATCGCCGTGTTCAGGTACGCAAGCTTCAATCGGCTGAAGTACTGCGGGAAGCTGCGGTACTGCACGTCGTGCACGGTGAGCACGTAGGGGTGCCGAGAGAGGCCCGGGGCAGTGCCACCCCCGTGGTGCACCACGTCGACGCCCCCGGTGTGTCGGTACAGCCAGGTGCTCTCGTGCAGTACCCGTGCGGCGCGGCGGCGGCTGTCGCCGGGACCGTTGACGAGGCGAGTTCCCGCCAGGGCCGCCGCGTGCATCCGGTTGAACTCCGAGGTCGCGAACACGGATACATCGAGGCGGCCCCGGTCGGCAACCGAGCGCACACCTTCCAACTGACGCACGAGGTACTGCTCGGATCCGCCGACCGCACCGGGCACGCACCA
Source organism: Acidimicrobiaceae bacterium (assembly GCA_031404435.1). Lineage (GTDB taxonomy): Bacteria > Actinomycetota > Acidimicrobiia > Acidimicrobiales > Ilumatobacteraceae > VFMC01. The sequence goes on from JANNHO010000352.1 coordinate 8,425, forward strand.
CAGCATGTTCACGCCGACACGCAAGGTCATTGGGCCCTGCGCGTCATTGGGCCCTGCGCGTCATCGGGCGGGGAATCGGACCGGGCATCATCGGGCCAGTTCGCGGTACACCGCGGCGGTCCGGTCGGCGGTCAGCGCCCACGTGAGCCGGTGGGCCCGGGCCACGCCCTTGGCCGACAGCTCGGCGTGGCGGGTGATCGCCTCGGTGATCCCGCGGGCGATGTCGCCCGCGTCCTTCGGGTCGACCAGCACGGCGGCCGATCCGGCGGTCTCCTCGGTCGCGGTCCCCTTGCTGGTGACCACCGGTACGCCCTGGGCCATCGCCTCCAGCACCGGTAGACCGTAGCCCTCGCGCTCGCTCGGGTAGCAGAACACCTCGGCCCCGGCGTACAGCGGGTTCAGGTCGTCGCTGGGCACGAAGCCCAGGAAATGCGCGTCACAGTTGGGGTCGATACCGACATCACCCCACCCCTGCGCGCCGGCGATGACCACGGACAGCGGATCTTCGAGCATCGCCACCGCAGCCAACAGCCCGCGCAGGTTCTTGCGCGGCTCGACGGTGCCGACGAACAACAGGTATCGCTCCGGGAGGCGGTAGAGCCGCCGCACCCGGTCGACTTCGGATGCGGGGGCAGGGTCGACGTCCACCCCGAGCGGGACGAGCCGCAACCTGTCGTCGGCGATGCCTGCCGCTGACACGTCGTCGAGTGTGGCCTGACTGCTGCACAGCACCAGATCGGCGTGGCGGCGGATGCGGTCGAGGCTGGCGTTGAACACGCGTACCCCATGCTTGGAGAAGTGCGATGGGTCATGCAGGAACGCCACATCGTGGAGGGTGACCACCAGCGGCGCATCGGTCGGGCACGGGATCAAGCCCGTTGCGTGGGTGACATCGACGTGGCCCGCCGCGTGCTCAACCTTCGGCCAACCGAGGCGCAACCACGTCTGGTACAGCCACGGCGCGGCGAGGGGGAGGTGAGCGATCGGCATGGTCGGCATCCACGGATCGTCGGGCAGGTGCCGGTGCCGACCGGCCACGCCGATCAGGCGGATGTCCTCGTGGGCTGCCAACGCCTCGGCGACGCGCAGCGCAGCGACGGCGGTTCCGCCGGGCACGTCGTGCCAGCACTGCTCCAAGGTGTATGCCACGCGCACTCCCCCATCATGGCCGCCCTACCAGGGTGAGGTACGGTTTTCACATGCGCACGCAGCTGCCGCCCACATCCCTTGCCCGCGACAACCGTTTCAAGCGGATCACCACCGCCGAACGCTTCGCCGATGAACGCCCGAACGACATCGGCGAGGACCGGCGGATGAACCCCGACAGCGTGGACTGCGGCGACAACGCCCGCCGCCAGATGCACGGCATCTTCGTCGGCGAGATCCAGGCGCTCGAAGGTGCCGGGCGCACAGCGTTCGACTACACCACCGACGAGATCCCGTTCGCGATGAAGATCGACATGGCCCGCCAATGCTGGGACGAAGCCCGCCACGTCGAGATCAGCCTCGTCCTCGGCGAGCACATGGGCACCGACGTCGGCGAGTACAGCGAGGCAGTCACGTTGTTCGAGGCCGCCTGCCACCCCGATCCGGTGTTCCGCCTCGCCGGGGTCAACCGGGCACTCGAAGGTTTGGCGATTGATGTGTTCACCACCATGCGCGACTTCGCCACCGAGATGAACGACCCGGTGCTGCGCTTCGCCGAAGACTGGATGCTCGCCGACGAGGTCACCCACGTCCGCATGGGCAGCACCTGGCTGCGTGAGGTCACCAAGGACGATCCCGAACGGCAAAAGGCCGCGCTCGATTTTCAACGCACCGTCGACGGCCTGTTCAACTTCCGCGGCGCCCGCGGCGAAACCCGCGAGGCCTCCATCCGCCTGGCCCGCAAGTTCCGCGAAATGGCCGGGTTCGCCACCGAGGAGATCGATGAGATCGCCGCCATGGCCGAAGCCCAACGAGCCGCACGCAGCACCCCCGCCCCCACCCCCGCGTACTGAATCCCCGCGGGCGCTGCTGCCAGTGCGAAAACCACCGCGGTGGGCACGGGTCGACGGGCAACAATGGCGAGATGACTCATCCGTTGGCGGCACTGTGGCCGTTGTTCGATCTCCGGGTGGTGACGCCTCGCCTTGAGCTGCGATATGTGGATGACGCCTTGGCGCATGAACTAGCCGGGCTCGCTGCGCGGGGTGTCCACGACCCGGGGTTCATGCCGTTCCTCATTCCGTGGACCGATGTCGATCCCCCACAGCAGCAGCGAAACACGCTGCAGTGGTATTGGCGCTGTCGCGCCGAAACGACGCCGGCCAGGTACCACCTCACGTTGGCGGTGATCGCTGACGGTGTCGCGATCGGGACCTCGAGCCTTGACGCCACCAACTTCGCGATGCTGCGCCAGTTCGAAACAGGGTCGTGGTTGGGGCTCGAGTACCAGGGACGCGGGTTTGGCCGGGAACTGCGTGTCGCAACGCTGCAACTCGGATTCGACGGACTCGGTGCCACACTCGCTACGACCGGGGCGTTCACTGACAACGCCGCCTCCCTGGGGGTGACGCGTCGCCTCGGCTACACCCCAACGGGCCAGATCCGCAGGGTCCGGCGAGACGACGTCGCCGAAACCCTGCAGTTCGAGATGAGCATGGAGCACTGGCGCAATCACGTCCGCCGAGACGACATCACGATCCACGGTCTCGCCGCATGCCGGGACACGCTGGGCCTGCCGCCGTCGTAACAGCGGCTACAGGGCGCGGCCGTCGAGGTAGACGTTGCCGCTGGTGCCGTCGACGGTGATCGTCTGGCCGGTCGTGATGCGCACGGTGCCATTGACCGAACCGACCACGGCTGGGATGTTGAACTCGCGCGCGACGATCGCGCAATGGCTCATCACGCCACCGACATCGGCCACCACCGCGCCGGCGATGGCGAACATCGGCACCCACGGCGGCAGGGTCATTTCGCACACCATGATCTCGCCGTCTTCGATCTCGCCGGCTTCCTCCAACGAGCGCACCACGCGGGCGACGCCGGTGTAGACGCCTGGCGAACCGGCCACGCCGTCGATCATGTCCGGGTCCTCCGGCTCTCCTGACGGCGGCTTAATCCCGAGGAGGCGGCCGACGAGCGCGTCCATGAACGGGTCGATGAAATCGCCAGGCCCGGGCGGGGGCGGCGGAGTGCCGACCGCACCGGGGGGGATGACCTCGGCCGCGGCAGCCATCTCGGCCGCGCGTTGTGCAGCGACGGCGCGCTGATCGGTGCCGTTGGACAACGCATCGGCAACCTCGTCGCGATGCAGCAGGAACACATCGTCGCGCTGGGCGATCGAGCCCTTCTCGGCGAGGCGGTCGCCCACTGCGAGGACGAACCGGCGCAGGCACACGACACCCATCTGGTCGATGTAGAACGCGTGATCCTCGGTGAGCGGGTAGGCAAACTTCGCGGCGTTGTACAGCTCGTCGAACTTGGCCAGCTTGTCGGGATCGTCGGCGAGACGGGCCCGTACCTTGGCGATGAGCTCCTCGCGTAGTGCAACGGCACGCTCGTACCTCAGTCGCGGATCGTCGCTGTCGGCGAGGTTCATGAACCTGGCAATGTTGCCCAAGGGGATCGCCGGGTTTTCGCGCCACGGCACGTCGGCGAGGTCGTACACGGCGTCGCTGCGCCAGCCGAAGTCGAACAGGAACGTCTCGAGCTCGGCCAGGAACGCCTGGCCCTCCTCGGTCACGGTGAGCGCAGCGACCAGTTCGCGGGGCGGGTTCGAATCGAACAGTTCCCTGAGTGCGGGGCTGGCCTGTGCGGCTCGGCTGAGATCCCAGAGCGCGTGTGCTGCGTCGGCGGGGCGGGTGTGGTGGCCCTGCAAGATCTGGTAGGCCTCGGTCGGATCGTCGGGCTGGACCACCTCGTCGTACATGTCGCTCAACGCCGCGCCCGACAGCAACGCGAAGTTGATGTGACCGTGCACGTACCACATCTCGCGCATCCAGTCGGTCATGTCGTCGAGCTTGGCGAGCAGCGCGGCATCGCTCATCCCCGAGTAGTCGACGCTGCGCTCGGCCTCGTTTCGACCCCGAATCATCGGCAGCCACTCGTCGGTCCAACGCTTGCCGACGATCGGCACCTTGACGTCGAGCGTGGCCATGTAGCGCGTCATCCGGTCGTCGATCACGCTCTGGTCGGGATGCGGATGAAACGCCATGAAGAAGTAGTGGTTGATCGCCTTGGCCGAGGCGACGACCGGGCAGTCGTATTCGACCTGCGCCCTCGTGAATCCCTCACCAAGGGTGGCCATCACCAGGTCCTGCGACAGCGGTGACAGCGGACGCGGCGCATGCATCTTGTCGAACGCCCAGAAACCCTCGATCTCGTCGGGCCCCGGAAAGTGGATGGCGTCGGTCACGGTCACGTGATCCCCCTAGATGCTGGCGACGGGCACCCCGCCCGACTCGTGGACCTTAACAACCCGGATGGCACGAAACGAAGGGCGCTGTTCCGCAAGGTCGAACGGGCTTCGGCTGTGGTGGTCGCACGCCGATACCTTTGACCACCCATGATCCTCGATCGCCACGCCTGGATGACCGAAACCTCCGCGCGGCGGGCACCACGGCGGGCTGAGTCGGCAAACCGGCTCGTCCTGCTGGGTACCGGCGGCGGCTCCAACCCGAAAGCCACCCGATGCGGGTACTCCAACGCCATCGTCGTCGGTGATGCCGTGTACCTGCTCGACTGCGGCGAGGGGGTGCACCGGCAGATGTGGCGAGCCGGTTTCACCGCCAACCCGCGCTTCGGTCACGGCACCCGGCCGCTGGTTCGGTCCGTGTGCCTCACCCACCTGCATGCCGATCACCTGATGGACCTCGCCAACGTGTTCCAGGGAAGCTGGCCCGGCACTCCCATCGACATATTTGGCCCCGGTCCGGCCGGCCCGCCGTACACCACGTGGGACGATCCGGTGCACCCACTGCGGGTTCCTGAGTCGCCGGCTCCGGGCATCCGCGAGGTCTTCGATCACCTCGCTCGGGCCTTTGCCACCAACATCAACGCTCGGGTCATTGCTGAGGGGCGCGCCGATTTCGTCGACGTCGTCAACGTCCACGAGCTCCGCCTCCGCAGCGAGATCGACTCCGCGCATCCCGGCGACATCGCCATCGACGCAGTGGTCGATCGCAGCGTCGCGGGTTATCAGGTGCCGCCGATGGAGCCGTTCCTCGTGCGGCCGGAAGACGACCATGGCGTGACGATCACGGCGATCCTGGTGCAACACCAGCCGGTGTTCCCGGCGCTCGCGTACCGCTTCGACACACCGACCGGGTCGGTGGTGTTCTCGGGCGATACCGGGCCGTGCGACAACGTCGTCCGCCTCGCGACCGGTGCCGATGTGCTCGTCCACGAAGTGATCGATCTCGATTCGCTCCTCGCTCGATTTGCCAGCCAGCCGAACGCCGCGCAGATCAAAGAGCAGCTCTCTCACGCGCACACCCCCGTCGACGTGGTCGGCTCGATCGCTCAGCGAGCCGGGGTGGCCACCCTGGTGCTGTCACATCTGGTGCCGAGCGAAGATGCACACTCGCCTGAGGAGTGGGAAG
>JANNHO010000353.1:0-9870 GCA_031404435.1 Acidimicrobiaceae bacterium
TCACCAAGACTCGCCTGCTCGACCGCCGCGGCCGGCCGCACCACGTCGAGGTGGATGCGGTTTCGAAGCGGCCGCGGCTGCGTCGACTGCCGGATCCGTATCGCGGGGTCGCGCCGCAACGGATCCGCCAAACCGCCGTCCTCCCCAGGCGCGTAGTCGAGGACACGCTGCCAGAACCGGCTCACCACAGCAGCCCCTAGCAGTTGGTGGATCTGATCTTGATCTGACTCGGCCGTGCGCCGGATCCCGTAACACCCACCCGCTACGGGCGGTGCTTGACGAGGACGTGCTCGTGGTAGCTGATGCCGTGCTCGACGGTGTGAACCAGACGGTCGGTCACGGTCCATCCCGCCGCCTCGTAGAAGGCGACCGCAAACAGGTTTTCGACCCTGGCATGCAACTCGAAATCGGAGTGGCCGCCGGCGGCGATCATCGCCTCACCCTCCGCAAGCAACCGGCGGCCGAGGCCCATGCCTTGGTGGTCTGGCTCGACGAACAGGTGCACGAGCTGGTGGCCGCTGACCGTGAAGTGCCCGATCGGCACGCCATCGACGACGGCTACCCGCGTCTCGAACTCGGATTCCGGCTGGAACCAGGCGTGCAGTTGCTGCCTAGTGCCTTCTCGGTCCGGGGCCTCAAACTCGCCAGCGAGCAGTTGCGAGGAGTACGTGGTCGTGAAGCAGCGGTCGTGATAGCACTCAACTGCATCAGCGTCGTCGGGGGTCGCCGCGCGGATCTCGATCGCGTCCATGGGTCGATACTGACACGCAGCCGCGAACGGGTGGCAGTTCCTCCGCCCATATCCGCAGCTGTCCCCACAGCGAACGCCCACTCTGTATCGGCCCTTTCGATCGGTCACAGCACGCCTCGCACCCCACCTCGCAATCGCGACCCGGAACGCCGAGATCCGCAACGCGTCTCCGGCGAGGTGCGTGGCCCCGCCGCCCCGTAACGCCTTTCGACCTCGGGAACGCACCGTCACCAATGTGCCTGTGTGCCGCCATCGCGCTCTTTATGTCCGCCGCAGAAGCAGGCGTGGCCACCAGCGTGGCAGGATCGGATGCCCGTCGACACACGGCGCTCGCCACCGTGACGAGGTCTCCGATGACGGGGGGCTTCGGTTGAGGTCTGCGAGTTCGCGCCGGGCGGAGACTTCGTTGGCGCAGACCTCTACGCGACGAGGGTGATGACGGAAGCGTCCGTGCCGCCGGGGCATAAGTCTGCATACCGCCGGTCTGCCATGCCGACGAGCGCAAATCCTCCCGGAAGAGCGCATCACACGCACCTCGTCCCGTGAGCTCTTCGGCCGCGATGAGAGGCCGACGTGGTCGAGCAGTCGACGATCGCGCGCATCGAAAACGTTGAGACCGACCCGACGTGGTCGACGGTCAGTCGGCTGCTCGAGGGCGCGACGCTCGTGGCAAGAGTCCGGGTAGTTTGCCTAATTCCCGTCGATGTCCGAGAGGAGCCCCAGTTTCACGGCGTCATCTTGCCCCACGACTTGCGCTGCGCCGATGCCGCGTCTACGCCCCTCGGAGGGTGGTTGGCCGTGCCGCTAGCCTCGGCGGGATATGTCGGAAACCGGTCGCAAGCTTGTGTTGGTCGCAGCCGCGGTGCTGCTCTACTTCGTGGTGCTGATCACGGTGTGGGCGGTGCGTCCGCTCGACGACTCGGTTCCTGTCGGCACGGATTGGGCGCCCACGATCGCCGTGCCGCCGGGGCCGCAACGGCTTGTGTCGCAGCCCGTCGATTGCAACACGCTGTTCGACGATCAACCGCGCAGCACGCCGTTGCCGCAACTGACCCCGCAGCCGGCCGGCCGGGCGGCTCTCGCATTTCAACGTGAACCGTGCGAACTCGTCCACGCGAATGCCCGCCGGTTGTTGGCGATCAACACGGTGGTGGTCATCGTTGCGCTGGCGGTGCTGACTTGGTTGGCAATGAGGACGCGCGATCCAGCTACTTCAGCAGACGATGCCGGCGGTGCGTAGGTCGGCGATCTCGTCGGCTCCGAGGCCGGCTTCGGTGAGGACTTCGTCGGTGTGCTCGCCGAGATGGGCAACCGTCCAAACGGGCTCGGACGGGGTGCTGGCGAACCGGGCTGGAGGCCGGGGCTGACGAACCCGGCCGGCCGTCGGGTGGTCGAACTCGATCACCGATTCGTTGGCGACGACCTGGACTTGATTGGCGACATCGGCGAGCGCCGTGACGAGTCCACACGGAACATCGTTGGTCAGGAGCGCACCAACCGCATCGTCGACCGACATCGTCGAGAACGCGTTCGCGATCAGCCCGCCGAGCGTCTCGAAGTTCTCCATGTTCAGCATCGCGCCGATGCTGTTGAACCGTTCGTCGTCGCACCATTCGGGATGCCCGAGAGCGCGGTACAGCCCCATTCGCTGTTCGATGGTTCCAGCGAAATACACGAGTTGCCCGTCATCGCACTGCGTGAGCGAGTAGATCTGCGCGAGCGTGGGCCCGGCCTTGACATCGTCGTCGAGCAACGTTTCGGTCATCATCCCGTCGGGCCACAGAAAGCTGATCGAGGCGTCGACCATCGACAGGTCGATGTGTTGACCGTGCCCCGTCCGCTCGCGGTGGAACAGTGCAGCGGTGACCGCCTGGGCTGCGTAGCCCGCGGTCGATTTGTCGACGACGGCATGGCGGATCAGGTCGGGGAACGGGATCTCTGGATTGACCTGCAGCGCGATGTGGCCAGTGATCGCCTGGATGACCGGATCGAAAACGGGCCGATCCGCCATTGGACCCAAGAGGCCGTAGCCCGAGATCCACAACGTGATCAAACGCGGGTTGGTCGTACGCAACTCGTCCGGGCCGAGGCCGAGTCGTTCCATCACGCCGGGACGGAAGTTCTGGATGACGACGTCGGCGCCATCGATCAGTCGCCGCACCAGTGCGACGCCGCGTTCGTTGGCGAGGTCCACGCAGACCGAGCGTTTGCCGCGGTTGGTCGAGATGAAGAATGCGTTCAGTCCGCCCTTGCTGTAGGACGGGTACGGGCGCAGTCGGTCACCCACACCCGGCGGCTCGACCTTGACCACGTCGGCGCCTTGATCGGCCAGGATCGTCGCGGCCAACGGGCCCGACACGATCTGGCTCAGATCGATCACGCGCACCCCGTCGAGTGGTCCCATCGTCGTTCCCCTTGCGTTCGATTGGTGTGGGGAACCTACAGGATCCCCGATCGCTCACGATCCAAGCCGGATCTACTGGCCGCTCGGGTTCGTTGCCGGCGTGGTTGGTGCGATTGGCCCGATCGGTTCCGGTGCGCTGCCGGTGAGGGCGGCGAGCTCCTCGCTGATCAGTCGCACGATCAGTTGGTCGAGGGCCATCTCCTCGTAGTCGGTCGAGGCTATGTCTGATGATCCTCCGGTGGCCGCTCCAGCGGCGCCGTACGACAGGAACACGAACCGAGATCCGGTCGCGAGTGCGATCTGCCGGAACACCGCCTCGGCCTGGTCATCGGATTCCGACGAGGCGATCGGGATCACCTTGATCCCGCGAGCCACTGCATCAACGAGCGCGTCTGGGTACGGCACCGGAACCTGCCGGTCGAGGCGAGGCGAGGTGGTGCATCTCCAACAAGGAAGATCAGCTGCAGCGTCGAGGCAGGATCGCGCCATGCCGGCTCGGCGAGTGCCGCCGCGAGACCTTCTTCGAGCGCTTCGGGATAGTCGCCGCCACCATCGGCGACAACATCCAACAGTGCGGTGCGGAACACGTCGATGTCGCCGGTGAAATCAAAGGTCTTGGCGATGAACAAGTCGCCTTCGTCGCGGTAGAGGGTGAAGGCGAAGCGCACGTCGGGGCGGGTTTCGAATGCTGCGACTCGCATGGCGACCTGATCGATAGTGGCCTTCAACCGGTCTATCTCGTCACCCATCGACCCGGTTGCGTCCAGCAAGAACAAAACGTCAAGCGCGACTGCGCCCTGTGCTGGGCCGCCTGGAGTGCCCAGGTTCAGCGCAGCGGACCCTCCGGGTGCTGCGGACGCAGTGACCTCGCCGACGGTGAAACCGAACTCACTGATGTCTGCTGCGCCGTACAGCGCCGGTAGGAACCGGGCGGTGCCGTTGGCGGTTGTCCGGACCGTGCCAATCGAGCGCCCGGCGCCCTCGACGGTGACCGTGACGATGACAGGGACGCCGGCAGCGGGCAAGCCGTTCGAACCGGTGACGGTGACGACGATGCGACCCGTCGCATCGAACGGGCGGGTCGAGATCCCCAAACCGGCGATTCGTTCGGTGTACTCGAGGTATCCGGCGAAGTCGGCGTTGTCGTCGACGCTCCCAGCGCGCAACACCGGCTGATCCTGTGCGTACCCCTCGGTGCTCAACGCCCCCTCGTCAGGCACAGCTACGACATCGGATGCGGCGGGTGCGGCGCTTGCGTCTGCGCTGAACTTTTCGGCCGATGCGTCTGCTCCGGCGTCCCACTCCGGTGCCCCATCGATCCAACCGCCGCCGTCGGCCGACGCTGTGGGTGTCGCCGTAGCGGGGCCGGCAACGGTTGTCGCGTCGTCGGCGCTCCCGCACGCCGTGGCTGTGACGAGCAATGAGGCGATGGTGAGCGATCGGAACGTGGTCATGGTGCTTTGACGGTCGTTGCCGCCCAAAGAGTTCCCGCCGGTTCTCGCTGCCGACCCCACCGGGCATCGGGCGGCATGGGGTTCATGGCGCGGAATGGGGTGCGCGGCGCGTAGGGTGCCGCAGGTGAGAATCCGGGTTGGGGTGTTGGGGACGAGTTGGTGGGCCGACGCGATGTACCTGCCTGCCTTGGCCGGTCACCCCGATGCGGAGGTGGTTGCGGTGTGCGGCCGCCAGCCGTCGTCGGCAGCGGCGTTCGCCCGCCGCTGGGCAATCCCCGCATGGTTCACCGACCCGGCGACGATGTTTGCCGACGCGCCGTTGGATGCGGTCATCATCGCCACTGCCAACGACAGCCACCACGACCTCGCGAACGCAGCGATCGATCGCGGCCTGCACGTGCTGTGCGAAAAACCACTCGCCCTGAATGCCGACCAGGCCGCCGTGATGACCGAACGGGCCGCAGCCGCCGGAGTGGTCACGATCGTGCCGTTCACCTACCACCACATGCCGATGAACCGGTGGGTACAGCGCTTGATCGACGACGGTTACGTCGGCCGCCCTCTCCACCTCAATCTGCGCTACTACGCGGGGTTCGGGTTCGACCACGGCTACTCGTGGCGCTTCGATCGTGATGTCGCAGGATCGGGGATCATCGGCGATCTCGGCTCGCACTTCATCCACCTGGCGCGCTGGCTACTTGGCGATGTCGAGAAGTCGGTATCGGCGGTGGCGTCGACGTTCGTTGATCGCGACGCCCGACCCGACGGTGGCGACTACGAGCGCTTGGAAGACAGCGCCGTGATGACCGTGCGCTACCGCTCCGGCGCGTACGGAGTGATCCAGACGAGCGCGGTGTGCTGGGAGGGAACGCCGTTCGGTCAGACCCATCACCTCGAGGTGCACGGTGATGCTGGCATGATCACCGCGACGTGCGACTGGGACACAGTGCAGGAGGTGCGCGGCCTGCGCGCCGGCGACACCGGTGGGGCCCAGGTGCTACCAATTCCCGATGACATCTGGGCCGGCGTTCGTCGCGGTTCGGTGCACGACACGTACCGCGATGTGTTCCGCACCACCGACGCGATGACCCGGGGTTGGATCGCTGCCATTCGCGATCACCGGGTTGTCCAAGCGGATTTCGCCGAAGGGCTCGCGGTGCAACGCGTCGTCGACGCCGCGGTGCGCAGCGCGGCTCGAGGCGGTGCACCGATGACGGTGCCGTGGGCTCGCCAACCCGGCCTTACCGTTCGGTGCCCCCAGCCCGCGCTCGTTGCCCGGCCGGATGTGCATGTGCTCGCCATCGATCATCGATGGCAGATGGAGGAGATGGTCGACGCTGCCAACTCGGACCGGCAACGAATCGTTGCACTCAAGTACCTGTTGTTTCAGGCGTTCGAGCGCGTGGCCGCGCACCGCGACGATGTCGGCATCCTGCTCGACGACCAGTACGGGGGTGATCTGCTGGAGCGCATGACCGGCAGCGGCCGGTGGCTCGCCCGCGCCGTCGACCGACCGCGGTCGCGACCGGTTGAGTTCATGGGCGGCCCGGCCATCGAAGCAACGCTACGGTCGTGGCCGCCCGACCACATCGCCAAGCTGATGGTCTACGCACATCCCGATGATCCGGCCGATGTTGCCGACGTGCAGTGGTTGCGTATGATCCAGTTCGCCAACGCCGCCCGGGCCGCCGACCGCAGCTTCCTGGTCGAGTTCCAGGCGCCGCCTGGGAGAGCGCTTGGAGCGGGGTACCTGCCGCGAATGCTTGCTGCGGCCTACGAGCATGGCGTCGCCCCGGACTGGTGGAAGCTGCCGCCGATTGCCGACCGCCAGCAGTGGGCGGATGCGGCGGCAGTCATTGCAGCGTGCGATCCGCTGTGCGAGGGGATGCTCGTTCTTGGCCAGACCGCCGATCCGGAGGCGCTCGCCACGGCCCTCGCCGCGGCCTCGGCAGAGGGAGGCGTGCGCGGGTTCGCCATCGGCCGGGCGATCTTCGGCCCCGCAGCGAGAACGTGGCTGACGGATGGGATCGACGACGGCGAACTGGTCGCCACGGTCGCCGAACGGTTCGAGGCCACGATCGAAGCGTGGGCGCAGAACCGATCACACGTGAGGAGTCGACCATGACCTTCCAACTAGCCGAACTGTTCGACGCCGTGAGTTCCGGCGAGATCGAAGTGGTGTGCGCGGCGAGCCCGCAGATCACCGGATGGCAATACCTCACCTACGCGACGATGCGCGCCGCTGCGGGCGCGACGATCGACCTCGATACGGCCGGCTCGGAGGTGGCCATCGTGGCGCTCGCTGGCCGCTTCCACGTGCACGTCGGCGAGCAGGCTTTCGCGATGAGCCGAACCGGTGTGTTCTCCGAAGCCGGTTCGGTGCTGTATGTCCCCCCGGCGGAACGCGTGCGGATCACCATCGATCAGGCGAGCACGTTCGCCGTCGGCGGTACGCCAGCAGATCCGGTGTACCCGGTGCGCCACATCGGTGCCGACTCGATCCGCGTCGAGCTGCGCGGCGGGGGAGCCGCCCGCCGTCAGGTGGCCCACCTCCTCGCGCCGCCCATCGAAGCGCACCGCCTGATCCTGTACGAGGTGCACGTGCCGCGCGGCTCGTGGAGCGGCTGGCCTCCGCACTGCCACGACGGCCTCGACGGTTCGCCATACTTGGAGGAGACCTACTACTTCGAGCATCGGCCAATGAACGGGTTCGCGATCCACCGAAACTTTCGCGAACGCGATGGGCTCGACGAGACGTTCGTCGCCGGGCATGCCGGCTTGGTCACGGTGCCGGCCGGCTATCACTCCACGGCCGCGTCGCCCGGTTCGCACATGTACTTCCTCAACTTCCTCGCCGGCGATCTCGAACACGACCAGCGGCGCACCCCGCCGTGTTTCGACGAGCGATACACCTGGATCGATGGCCGCTGGGACGACGATCCCATCGAGCACCAACCCGCGTGGCGCGGGTAAACCGGGGGATCTGAACCGGGGCGCGAACGTCTGCGTTCGGGGCCGGCCGGGTACGACTCACGTCAATGAACCCCGTCAGCTCGGACAGCAGCTCCGACACCGAAATCGCCGTGTTCGCCCCATCGACGCACGTGAGCGTCACGTTGGAACGCAACGCCGGCGTCGACGAGATGCACCTCCATGCTGCCGGGCAGGGCCTATGGGTCGCGCGGATGCTGACCGTGCTCGGTGACGACCCCATCTTGTGCACACCAGTCGGCGGCGAGACCGGGGTCGCGTTACGTGCGTTGTTGGGCGACATGTCGACCAAGGGCCTCGTTGCGTGCTCGATCCCCAATGGGTCCTACATCCACGACCGTCGCGCCGGCGAGCGCGAGGTGATCGCGACGCTGCCGTCGGCCAACCTCGATCGGCATGTGATCGACGAACTGATCTCGGCCACGCTTGCCTGCGGGTTCGGATCGCCCGTGGTGGTGATCTGCGGATCGAACCTCGATGCCAACATCGAGCCGGCGATCTACGAAAGCGTGTGCCACAACCTGCGCGCAGGCGGAAGCATCACAATTGCCGATCTGTCCGGCGACGATTTGCGGGCCGCCTTGGCGGGAGGCATCTCGCTGCTGAAGATGAGTGACGAGGAACTGGTCGCCGGCGGCTACTCGGCCAGCGACGATGCCGACGACGTGCTCGTCGGCATCGAGTCGTTACGCAAGCAGGGCGCCGGCGATGTGGTGGTGTCGTGCGGCGAGCGAGGTTCGATCGCTGCGCTCGGTCAGGCGTGGTACCGAGTGACTGCCCCGTCGATGAGCGTGACCGATCACAGGGGCGCGGGAGATTCGATGACCGCCGCGCTCGCCCATGGTCGCCGTGTCGGCCTCGGTGACGTCGACCTGTTGCAGCTCGCCGCAGGTGCGGCTGCCCTGAACGTCACTCGCCACGGCCTCGCCTCCGGCAACCTCGCAGCGATTAGCCGCATGGTCCCGTTGGTCAAGGTCGAGGCGATCTCGACGCGCTGACGCGCTATCTCAGTGAATCCTGTTGGGCCGGGCGTGCCGACGTCGGCTACAGCTCGACACCGAACTGCTTGAGGAACGTCAGCAGATCGTCGGCGTGTTCCTCTTCGACGGCAAGGATGCCCTCGATCATGCGGCGGCTGGTGACGTCTTTGTCGCCGAGCCAGCGGGCGATCTCGGAATACGACATGATCGCGACCCGCTCGGCGACAAGGTCTTCCTTGATCATGTCGATCAAGTCCTTGCCGGGCGCGTACTCGGCATGGCTGCGCTGGGCGAGGGTCGAAGGATCGAAGTCAGGTTCGCCCTGCAGCTGCACGATGCGAGCCGCGATCTGATCGGCGTGGCCCTGCTCCTCGGCCGCGTGGGCGAGGAACTCGGCGGCAACGGGAGCCGAGTTGATCCCCTCGGCCATGTAGTAGTGGCGTTTGTAGCGAAGTACGCAGACGAGCTCGGTCGCCAATGCCTCGTTGAGCACGGCCACGACACGCTCGCGGTCGGCGCCGTAGTCCTCGGTGAGCGGGCCGTTCTCCATGTGCGCGCGGGCCTTGTCGCGCAGGGTCTTGACGTCAGACAGATGTTCTTGCATGAGCCGACCGATACCCCATTCCAGCTTTCGCCAAACCCCTCCGCCTACCCGTTCGCTGCCATCGCAGCAGTGCCCGAGGCTTGACACCGGGGTGATTCACTGACGTGGTGACCGGCCTTCCTCGTTCGCTTCCGTCTCGGTGGGCTGATGGCGCCACCACCCTGGGGCATGGTTGTCGTACCGCGAGCCGCTACTGGCCGAGATCGCCTCGACGTCGGGGTACGACTACGTGTGCATCGATCTTCAGCACGGTCGTCGATGACGCGCACCGAGACCGTGCCGATGGCCCGCGTGCCGTGGAACGAGCCGGGCGTGATCGGGCGGATGCTCGATGCCGGTGCGCGGGCCATCGTGGTGCCGATGGTCAACACGGCCGACGAGGCCCGCCGCGCAGTTGCCGCCTGCAGGTATGCGCCGGACGGTTCGCGCAGCTACGGGCCGATGGTGCCGAACAACCGCTATGGCCCGTTGCCCACATCAGCGAGCGTGTCAGCGACACGGCGTGATCGCCGGTGTGCATGCCAACCCGTCGATAGCGGCGAAGAGCTACGAACAGGGCTTCCGGATGATCACTGTCGGCTACGAGATCTTCGCGGCTGTGCAGGCGTTGCGCAACGATGGCCGCACCGCCCGCGCCGCGATCGAAGCGTGATGCTGATCCTCGGCTGAATTACTCACACAGCGCG
>JANNHO010000354.1:0-4790 GCA_031404435.1 Acidimicrobiaceae bacterium
GTTCGCGGTGATGGCCAGGGCACTCGGGTTACCCGCACGGGTGGCGGTGGGTTTCACCGCCGGAGAACTGCGCGAAGACGGCGAATACCACGTCCTCGGCAGGAACGCGCACGCCTGGCCCGAGGTGTGGTTCGACGGCGCGGGGTGGGTGTTGTTCGAGCCGACACCGGGTCGTGGCGCTCCGGGCAGCGAAGCAACAACCGGCGTCGTCGCGGCCCAGGACGAGACTCCCTTGCAGCCCGGCACCGGTACCGGCGATCCCGAGCCGGGCCCCACCACCACGCAGCCATCCGTCACCCCGACGACCGAACGCAGTACCGAGCCGCGAGGGGCGACACCGACCACCGCGCCGCGGATCGCGGCGGGAGGCAGCGACGGTGGCGGTGGAACCGGCACCGGGCTGTGGATCACCCTCGGCATGGCTGCAATCGCCGCCTGGATGGTGTGGATGCCCGCCCTCGTGCGGCGCTTCACCCGCACCGGGACCGCACCGGCGCAACGTGTGATCAACGCCTGGAATGGTGCGAGCGGCGCGTTGCAACTGGCCGGCGCACCACCTCCGGGGGGCTCCACCCCGATCGAGTACGCCAACATCGTCGGCCGCGAGTTCAACATCGATCACCGCTCGCTGAACGAACTGGCCCGCTTCGTCACCCGCGCCACCTACGCCCCGGACGGGGTTGGGGAACCCGCGGCGATGCGTTCCGCCGTGTTACGCACGCACCTCGACGAGAGCAGCCGCGACCTGTTGCCCTGGTATACGCGTGTGCTGTGCCGTCTCGATCCCCGGATGGTCCGGTTGCGGTTGGTCGGCCCGCCGACTGCAGATCGACGGTGGCGTTCACGCCGCGGTCAACCGGGCGATGATCGCCCCAGGTTCGCTCAGTCTTGAGTGCTGCGGCGGGCCGCGCCGGGAGTGTTGCGCCGCATCGCCGCCACATGGCGAAGCGCCTCATCGCCGAGTGCCCGGGCCTGACGTTCGGCGTACACCACGGCGACGACCGCTGCAATGAAGGCAGCAAAGGCCAAGTAGGGGCTCACGGCGAGCAGCAGGACGCACAACCCGACAGCGACCAATGCCGCGAAGCCGAACAGGAGCAGAGAGCGACGGGAATTGATCGGCGACGGGGACAGCTCTCGCGCGAAATTCGGGTCGCGGTGGAGCTGATGCTCGATCTCCCGAAGGATGCGCTGTTCGTCTTCCGAAAGCGGCATGGACAACTCCTCGTCGACTTGCCTGGCTTGCATTGTTCCATGTTCGCGGGCCGGTCACAACGCGCGCCGCAGGATGGGGATGATCCGTCGGGTGTGAGCGTCACGGATCGTGACCCGGCCCCCACTGTTGGGCTCCTTGGCGGACGACGCGCAACCCCGTTCTGGTGACAGCGCTCGCCGGTCCGATTGCGGCACCACCGAAGCGGTTGCGGATCTCGTCAACGGTGGTCTCAGCGGTAACCCAGTCAGCATCGTTGCTCGCCGAGGAACCACCTGGCCCGGGCACATCCTCGGCGAACGTATCGAAGCTCAACTGTTCGGCAACCTCGGCGAAGTTGCTCACGCTCACGCCGAGCAAGCGCACACCACGACTGAGGTCGAGTCCGCGCAGGATCGGTTCGACCACCACAACCATGGCCTGCGCGGTCGAGATCGGCGCCGTGACGGTGGTGGTCCGCGAGATGGTGGTGAAGTCGGTGAAACGCACCTTCAACGACACGGTCTTGGCGCTCCAGCCGGCGCGCCGAAGCCGCCCCGCGACTCCGTCGGCGAGACGCACCGCATCATGGATCAAATCGCTGGCTTCGTATCGGTCGTGGGCGAAGGTCTCCTCGTGCCCGATCGATTTGGCCTCCCGAGAGGTTTCGACCGGCCGGTTGTCACGACCCCAGGCCAGTTCGTGCAGGTGGGTTCCATGGGCGCGGCCAACGGCGGCCACCAGATCGCCGATCTCGATCATGGCGAGGTCGCGCACCGTCGACACGCCGAAGCGGCGCAACCGTTCGAGGGTGGCTGGGCCGACACCCCACAGCGAGCCGACCGGCAACGGATGGAGGAACTCGACCTCGCCCCCGGCCGCGACCAGCAGCACCCCTGGCCCCGGTTCGATGCCGCGGTCGGTGATCTTCGGCTTGGCCTGCTTGGAGGCAAGCTTGGCGACGAACTTGTTGCTCGCGCCGCCCACCGAGCACGCCAGCTCGAGTTCGTCAGCCACGCACTGCCGGATCGCGTCGGCAATTGCCCGCGCCGAACCGAACAGGCGAAGCGAACCGGAGACATCGAGGAACGCCTCGTCGAGCGCCAGCGGCTCGACCTCAGGGGTGTACCGATGAAAAATCTCGTGCACCTGTGTGCTGACCTGGCTGTACAGATCGTGGTCTCCGGGGAGGAACACGGCGCCGGGACATTTGCGCGCGGCCGTCACCGACGGCATCGCCGAGAACACCCCGAAGCGCCGCGCCTCGTAGCTCGCTGCCGCGACCACCCCGCGCCGACCCGTCCCGCCGACCACGACGGGCATGCCGCGCAGTTCCGGTCGGCGGCGCAACTCGACGCCGACGTAGAACGCGTCCATGTCGACGTGGAGGATCGTGCGTGTCACCCGAGTGGCACCACCGTGGTCGAGCGACGATCGGTGCTGCGCACCCGGAAGCCGAACATCGGCTCAGTCTGCCACATCGACCGAAGGACCAGAACGCGCGTTCGTATCGCTCAGCCGATGCTCATCCGCCCATCGCGCGCCGTTGCCGGCGGCCACCGAAATCGGCGATCCAGAGCTTGCCGACGAGCCAGAACGCTTCGCGGATGATGCCACCGGAGAACTTCGAATCCCCCTGCATCCGGTCGCGGAACGTGATCGGGATCTCGACCACCTTGCCACCGAGGCGCACCAAGCGGTACGTCATCTCCACCTGGAACCCGTACCCCTCGGCGCTGACGTTGTCGAACTTCATCCGTTCCAGCGCCTCGGACCTGTACGCGCGATACCCGGCGGTGACATCGTTGACCGCGAGACCGAGCACCCCAGCCGCGTACCGGTTCCCCCACCGCGACAACTGGCGCCGCCGCCGTGGCCAGTTCATCGTGATCCCACCGGGTACGTACCGGCTACCGATGGCCACATCCGCCCCGTACTGCACGGCTGCGACGAGCGCTGGGAGCGACGCCGGATCGTGCGACAGGTCAGCATCCATCTGCACGCACACCTCTGCCCCGCCCTCGATCGCCCTGCGCAAACCGAAGCGATACGCCGCACCGAGGCCATCTTTGGCTTCGCGGCGCAGCACCTCGATCCCGCCGAGCAGGCGGCCGAGTTCGTCGGCGACATCGGCGGTGCCGTCGGGGCTCGCATCGTCGACCACGAGGATCGTTGCATCGGGAACGACCTGGCGGACGGCTCGCAGGAGCGTGTCGATGTTACCGACTTCGTTGAACGTGGGCACCACGACGGCGACGCGCATGACCGCCGAGGCTACCGGTGCGAGGTGGCCGGTAGATTGACCGCGTGTCCGACGAACGCCCGCTTTCTGCGCTCCCCGCTCCGGCCGCACGGATCGCCGCGTTCGTGGCCATCATCATCGGTGGGGCGACCGGCGGGCTGATCGGCGCCACACTCGTCCGGGTGCAATGCGACGGTGACTGCGCACTGCCACTCGGGATCGGCGCATTCGTCGGCGCGGTCTGCGCCGCAGGGGGCATGAGCGTGGTGGCGGTCCTCGTGCTGCGCGCGGTCGGCGAATGGCGCGAGTTCGAACGCGACCCCGCCAACCGTCGAAACGTCACCCGATGAGCATCGAGCTCATGCAACTCGCCCGCCGCATCGCTGTCGAAGCTGGCGACGTGGTGCACGAGGGTCGCCGCGGCGGCGTCATGTCGACCGTGGCGAAGTCATCGCCGACCGACATCGTCACCGAATTCGACCGCGCCAGCGAGCGCATGATCGTCGAGCGACTGCACCAGTGCCGTCCGGACGACAGCATCGTTGGTGAGGAAGGCTCATCCACCACCGGCAACAGCGGAATCACCTGGTTGATCGATCCGATCGACGGCACCACAAACTTCCTGTACGACCTGGGCGGTTGGGCGGTTTCGGTCGCCGCACACGACGCCGAGGGTCCGCTCGCGGCGGCCGTCTACGCGCCCACCTCTGGCGAGTTGTTCTCCGCAGTGCGCGGCGGTGGGGCGACGCGCAATGACGTACCGATCCGCTGCGGCCACCTCGACGACCTGTCCACCGCGCTGGTGGCCACCGGGTTCTCCTACTCTCCGCAACGGCGCCGCGAGCAGGCAGCCCGGTTGACGCTGATGATGCCCCACATCCGCGACATCCGCCGCCTCGGTGCCGCCTCGGTCGACCTCTGCAACGTGGCGATGGGCCGCATCGACGTGTACTTCGAGGAAGGCCTCGGGCCATGGGATCTGGCCGCCGGGCAGCTGGTCGCCTCCGAAGCCGGATGTGTGGTCGGTGACTTCGCCGGCGGCCCCGCCCGACCCGAGCAGGTGCTCGTCGCCAACCCGGCGCTGTTTCGGGCCGCTGCGAAACTGATCGCGAGCGCATCGCGCTGACACCAGACCGGTCGGCGCCCGCGGCGCTGGTGGTCGGTTGCGGCGCTGGTGGCCGGGTCGCGACGGTGAGGTGCCATCATGGGGAGGTGAGCACGCGAATCCTGGCAGTCGAAGATGACGAGCGAATCCGGTCAGCGGTGAAGCTCGCGCTCGAGGACGAAGGGTGGATCGTCGACGAAGCAGGTAGTGGTGAGGAGGCGATCGAGCTCTTCGCCCGGGCCGCGCCCGAC
>JANNHO010000355.1:0-1599 GCA_031404435.1 Acidimicrobiaceae bacterium
GGGCCAGCGCGGACTCCATCGCGATCAGCCGGTTGAGCAGGTACTGCTCGTCGTGCTCGAAGCAGATGTACAGGACGTTGGCCTGACCGCCCGACGCGACATTCCTCGCCATCTGGAGGGCCATCGTCGTCTTGCCGGTGCCCTGCGCCCCACCGATCAGGAGGAGCTCGCCGGTTCGCAGCCCCGATCCGATGGTCTTGTCGAGCGGCGTGAAGCCGAGCGGCACCGGCTGGTACTCCGACACGTGGCCGGTGGTGACCTTGTCGTTGAGGTCCACCAGCACGTCCAGCGCCGAGCGGGGTCGCAGGCTGCCGTTCTCGGTGTCGAGACGCCACACCGGGGTCGCCGCGGCCGAATCCGGAGCGGTGGCGTCAGGAGCGGCGGTGTCGGGAGCTTCGGTACTCACGCGGTGGATTCCTCCCCGGGTTGGACGGTGGACCGTAGGGTAGCACCCGAATCCACCCGAATCATCTACCCAGACTGCTCATGTCCGCACTAGGGACTTCGCCCGATGGCCGCCGACGGCCCTAGTGGCCCATCCCGACGAGCTCGTCGAACATCCGCGCGAACAGCCGGATGCCGGTTTCGTAGTTGTCGAGAGCGAGCCATTCGTTCGGCGCGTGGGCATGTTCGTCGGGCTGGCTGAAGCCGAGCAGCACGACCGGCAGGCCGAGGATCGACTCGAAGCTGGCACACACGGGGATCGAACCGCCCTCGCGGATGAACACGGGCGCCCGCCCGAAGATGGCCTCGAGCGCGCGGGCGGCTGCCTGCGTCACAGGCTGGTCCGTCTCCGTCAGGCTCGGCATGCCGGCCCCGAGCAAGCGGACGGTGGCGGTCACGCCCGGCGGGGCGACCTCGGCCACGTATGCGCGAAGGGCCTCGAAGACCTTCATCGGCTCCTGCGCCGTGACCAGGCGACAGCTGAGTTTGGCGTGGGCTGCGCCAACAGCAGGGCTGGATTTATATCCAGGTGTAACTCAATCGCACCCCCTTTAATTCACTTATGGAGTCAACTATAAAGAAACTGCTGTCACTTTTCGGCGTGGCCGTTCTGGTGGCCGGTGCAAACCTGGCGCTGGCGGCGGACTATGCGAAGCAGAAAGTCGCCTATCACATCAACACCAGCGACGAAAAGCAGTTGACCGCCGCCATGGGCAACATCCAGAACCACATCAATGCGGTCGGCAAGGACAATATCGATCTCAAAGTCGTGATGCACGGCAACGGCGTGGACCTGCTCAAGATCGCCAATACCAACCCCGACATGCAAAGCAAGGTGACCGACCTCAAAACTCAGGGCATCGCCTTCCAGGTCTGCAACAACACCCTGAAAGACAGGAAGATCAACTACAAGAACGATCTGTTCGACGTCTCCGAGAAGGACATCGTGCCGAACGGCGTCGCCGAGCTGGCCAAGCTGCAACAGCAGGGTTACGTCTACATAAAGCCGTAACGCGACATACTTTCTCCTACTTTTACAAGCCTGCGCAGCGGGCTTTTTTTACAGGAAAGTCCCCATATAAACAGTCACATGCGAATCGCGCCCGCGGCCGGTTCGGGTTTCGTTTATACTTGAGCATATCCAGTCGGTCGCCC
>JANNHO010000356.1:0-6733 GCA_031404435.1 Acidimicrobiaceae bacterium
CGGGACCGCTCGTCGCACTGCCGTACAAATCGCCATGACACGATCACAGGGGGCGTCTATGAAGGTCTATACCACCAAGTTCGGATCGCTCGACGATTACACCAAGGGTGACATCGACGTCATCCAGGACAACCCGAAACATTACGCGTTCTCGAACATCTTCGAAGTCGCCAACGGGGCCAAGCCGTGGGAGAAGGTGGCCGTCGGCAAGAACATGGAGTACGTGCTCGAAGTGATCCGCGCCGAGGGAACCAGCGAGTGGCGCACCTGCGCGCACGACGAGTTCCCGTTGTGCATGGACGGCGAGGTCACCGTCGAACTGGTGCATCTCGACACTCCCCTCGTGGCCGCCGACAAGCAGGGCTCCGTTGCGGTCGAGGGCGACCCGGTCGGTCCGCCGATGGGTCGGGTGGTCATGGGCCGCGGGCACATGGCGCTCCTGGCCGCCAACTCCGCATACCGGTTCCACGCCGACCGACCGAGCGTGATCTTGCTGCAAACCATCCGCGGCGACGACACCATCGAGCGGTGGGGCGAGATCTGCCTGCGCTAGTCGCAGCCTGATTCCCGACTCACCACAACAGCACCACCCCGAGATCTCCAGGAGCACAAGATGAGCACCAACGACGTTACCGACGTGATCGCCTCCGAGCCCAACGAGGAGGGCTACCGCGAGTTCAGCCTCGGCCACTTCAAGTTCCGCCGCGACGAATACTTCGCCTATGTCACCTGGCCGACGGGCGACCACACGATGAGCGTCGACGATTTCCTGCGGGCGATGCAGCGCGACGTCGCATGGGACTTCTTCTACGGAACGGTCAACTTCGATCACGTCGTCGGCACCGTCAATCATTACGGCACCGTCGATCTGTTCGGCGGCCGGTTCAACGAGACCTACCGCAAGGCCGAGCGCGATTACTCGGAGAACTTCGACTCGCACATCATCCGCGAGACGTTCAAGTCGGTGCTCGACGACTGGACCATCGAGGGGTTCGACCCCTTTGCCAGCCCGGCCGAGACCGACAAGCCGTTCGGCGTCAAGATCGGCTCCAACACCGCCGCGGTGACCCGTCGCCGAGTGGCCGCGCAGCGCATGGTCGGCGTGCCCGGCGACGAGGAGATCCGCACCGACGAAACCCACCCGGTGAACCGGATGTTTGCCGATGTCGACCAGGGCGAGCCCGAGGTCCATGCCGAGCCCGGCTTCGAAGACCGGGTCGCCGGTTTCAACCTGTTTGCCTACCTGAGCCGCAGCAACGTCACGTGGAACCCCTCGGTCGTCAGCGTGTGCAAGGAAAGCCTGTACTGCCCCACCACCGAGGAGTACATCTTGCCGATCATCCACGGCAACGACCGGGTGGAGTGGTTCGTGCAGTTGAGCGACGAGATCCAGTGGGTGGTCGAGGATCGTGACACCGGCGCGCTGCGCTCGAAGGTGACCATGCGCGCCGGCGACGTGGCGGCGATGCCCGGCGACATTCGTCACCAGGGCTACAGCCCCAAGCGGTCGATGCTGCTGGTGTGGGAGAACGCCTCCGGCGACCTTCCGGAACTGATCCGAACCGGCAAAGCACCGGTCTACCCGGTCGAGTTCTAGGCCGCGCTGATGGCCGAACTGGTCAGCCTGCAATCGGCCGTCAAATCACTGATCTCCGATGGCATCACCGTGGCGATGGAGGGTTTCACCCACCTGATCCCCCACGCCGCCGGCCACGAGATCATCCGCCAGGGCAGGCGAGATCTGCATCTGGTGCGGATGACGCCGGATGTGATCTACGACCAACTGATCGGAGCGGGTTGTGCCACCAAGTTGACCTTCTCGTGGGGCGGAAACCCGGGCGTCGGCTCACTGCATCGCTTGCGCGACGCCGTCGAGAACCAGTGGCCGCACACGTTGGCGATCGAGGAGCACAGCCATGCCGGCATGGCTACCCGCTACACCGCTGGAGCGTCGGGGCTCCCGTTCGGCGTGCTGCGCGGTTATGTCGGCACGGATCTGACCGAGCACACCCATTCGATCGCGCCGATCACATGCCCGTTCACGGGCGAGCAACTCACGTCCATCGCCGCGCTCAATCCCGATGTCAGCGTGATCCACGCGCAGCGCGCCGACCGCGAGGGCAACGTGCAGATCTGGGGACTGGTCGGCATCCAGAAAGAAGCGCTGTTGTCGGGGCGGGCCA
Organism: Acidimicrobiaceae bacterium; assembly: GCA_031404435.1. GTDB lineage: Bacteria > Actinomycetota > Acidimicrobiia > Acidimicrobiales > Ilumatobacteraceae > VFMC01. The sequence goes on from JANNHO010000356.1 coordinate 2,184, forward strand.
CGATCGTGACGGTCGAGGAAGTGGTCGACGAACTCCCACCCACCTACGGTGCTGTCGTGATTCCCGGGTGGGCGATCACCGCCGTGTGTCACGTACCCAACGGTGCGCATCCCAGTTTCGCGATGGGCTTCAGCGAACGCGACAACGAGTTTTACCGTCGCTGGGACGCCATCTCCAAAGACCGCGACTCGTTCACGGAGTGGATCGATCGGCACATCATCGGAACCGCCGACTACGACGAGTACCGGCGTTCCGTCGGCCTGGATCAGGCCAGTCTCGATCTGAACGGCCTCGATCTGAACGGCGCACATGTCTGAGCTCGCCCACGCTCCTGTCCCGGCAGCGATCGGGACTGACGAGATCGGGGCTGACGACGTGATGATCGTCAACGCGGCGCGCTCGCTCGGCGCGCTGGCTGCCGCGGGGCGGCGGGTGTGCTTCGTCGGCATCGGCTTGCCGTCGACTGCCGCCAACCTGGCCCGCCGGCTGTACGACCCAGCACCGGTGCTGATCTACGAAAGCGGATGCATCGGCTCGAAACCGACGCGGCTGCCGCTGTCGATCGGCGACGGCGAACTCGGCGACACCGCCGACGCCGTGGTCAGCGTGCCGGAGATCTTCGCCTACTGGCTGCAGGCCGGGCGGATCGACATCGGCTTCCTCGGCGGTGCCCAACTCGACCGCTTCGCCAACATCAACTCCACCGTCATCGGCACCTACGACGCACCTTCCACCCGGCTGCCCGGCGCGGGCGGCGCACCAGAAATCGCCGGCTCGGCGCGCCAGGTGATGGTGATCATGCGCCAGAGCGCGCGGGCCTTCGTGCCCCGCTGCGACTTCCGCTCGTCGATGGGCTTCGGCGACGGCCCGGGCGACCGCCAGCGGCTCGGCCTGCCCGGCGACGGGCCGACGATGGTGATCACCGACCTTGGCATCCTCCAACCCGACCCCGAATCGTGCGAACTGGTGATGACCGCACTCCACCCCGGCATCACCCGCGACCGGTGCACAGCGGCAACCGGGTGGCCGCTGCGTTTCGCCGCCGACGTCACCGAAACCGAGTGGCCCACCGCTGCTGAGGTCAACATGCTGCGCGAGATCCAGTCAGCGTGACCACCGACTTCGTTTACGAGGCGTTACCCCAGCGGGTGGTGTTCGGTGCTGGCCGCAGTGCCGAACTGGCCGACGAGATCCGTACCCTCGGAGCGGTCCAGGTGTTCGTGATCGCCGATACCGACGACGGGGCGGCGCTGGCAGCAACGCTGTCCGGCGAACACGGATTCGAGGTCGCTGCGGTGTGGCGCGAGGCGGTCCAGCACGTGCCCGACGAACTCGCCGAACGTGCCCGCGCCGCGGCGACCGACGCCGCGGCCGACGTGATCGTCACCATCGGAGGGGGCTCCTCGACCGGACTCGCCAAAGCGATCGCGCTGTCGCACGGGCTACCGATCATCGCCGTGCCGACCACGTATGCCGGCAGCGAGCAGACCACCATCTACGGCATCACCGGCGGCCGCCACAAGCAGACCGGCAAGAACCCCGTGGTGTTGCCGCGGGTGGTCGTGTACGACCCGTTGCTCACTCTCGGCCTGCCGCCCAGGGTGACTGGGCCATCAGCGTTCAACGCGCTCGCGCATAGCGTCGAGGCGCTGTATGCGCCCGGCAACAACCCGGTCACGAGCGCTCTCGCGATGGAGGGCGTGCGGGCCATCCACCGTGCACTGCCGACGGTGATGGCCCGCCCAAGCGACGTCGCCGGACGCGCCGATCTGCTGTACGGGGCGTACCTGTCAGGCATGGCCCTCGGGGCCACCGCGGCCGGGTTTCACCACAAGATCTGCCACGTGCTCGGCGGTGCTTTCAACCTTGTTCATGCCGATTCGCACTCGGTCATCTTGCCTCACGCGATCGCGTTCAACGCTCCGGCGATCCCGACCGAGATGGCCATGCTCGGCGAGGCGCTGCGTGTCGATCCCACCGATGCGGCTGGCGCGCTGTGGGATCTCGCTGTGGCCAGCCACGTGCCGACATCCCTCGCGGAGTTGGGTCTCACCGCCGCCGATCTGCCCGACGCGGCCCGGCGCGCCGCCGAGGAGATCACGATCAATCCGCGCCCGTTCACCGAAGCCGATCTGCTCGGCCTGCTCGAGCGGGCATTCGCCGGCAGCCGCCCGGAACCGACTCGACCATGACCGCGGTCGTCCCCGGGTCAGCGGCGGCGGCTGAGGTCGTCGTTGATGCGGGCCGCGGTGTCGAGCAGCGCCGGCAGGAAGGTCTTGCGCAGCGCATCGAGCGTGGTGCGGGTGACATGAGCCGAGATGTTGACCGCTCCGAGCACCTTGCCGTCGGCGTCGCACAACGGCGCAGCAACACTTCGTACCCCGTCTTCGAGTTCCTGGTCGAGCATCGCCCAGCCCTGTTCGCGCACGTCCATCACGGCAGCACGCAACGCTGTGCGGTCGATGATGGTGCGACTGGTGAGCCGTTCGAGCACGGCTCGGTCGAGGTAGGCATCGACCTCGTCATCTGCCAGACCGGCCAGCAGCACCCGACCCATCGACGTCGGGTACAACGGCAGGCGACTCCCGATGCCCAGCGAGATGGTCATGATCCGCTTGGTCGGCACGCGGGCGACGTACACGATCTCGTCTCGGTCGAGCACGCTGATCGACGACGATTCGTGCACGCGGTCGACAAGATCCTCGATGTGGGTCTGGGCCAGGCTCCAGAACGGGGTTGCCGACAGATACGAATACCCCAGCCGCAACACCCGCGGCGTGAGGAAGAACTCGCGGTCGTCGCTGTCGACGAAGCCGAGCTGCTGCAACGTCAGCAGGAACCGGCGCGACGCGGCGCGAGTCAGGCCGGTTGCGCGCGCGACATCGCTCAACGTCATCCGCGGAGTTGTCGCCGAGAACGCCTGGATCACGGCCAAGCCGCGCTCGAGCGATTGCACGAAGTCGTTACTGACGGTCGCCGCGCTGGTCGCGGCGCTGTTACCGTTGACATCGGGCGGTGTTCGCATGTCGAACAGAGTACCGCACAACGCACACTTCACATCGTGCGCGACGTTCTCATCTCACATCAATTCGTGCATCACGCACCGACGAAAGGGGTTCCATCATGACCGACGGTTCACTGTTGCGGACCAGTTCCAAGCTCGCCGAGCGGGCCAAGGCGCTGCTCCCACTGATCGACAAGTTTGCCGATTACAGCGACGAGGAGGGCCAACTCGCCCCCGACGTCGTTGATGCGTTCCATGAAGCCGGGTTGTTCAAGATGTGGGTCCCGGAGGAACTGGGCGGATCCGAGCTCGGCCCAGTGCAATCACTCGATGTGCTGGCGATCACCGCCTATGGCGACGCATCTGCCGGATGGGTGCAGATGGCGGCGTGCCTGTCGATCGGCACCGGTGCGGCATACCTGGGCGACAGCGCTGTTGCCGAGATGTTCACCGACGACTCGTACCCGGTCATCGCCGGCCAGGGCACCCGCCCGGGGAGCGCCGTGACGACCGACAGTGGCTACCTGGTCACCGGGGGTCGTGGAGCTTCGCTTCCGGACTCAAGCACGGCAGCCACATCCACACGCTGGCGATCATCGAAGAGACCGGTGAACCGCGCATCTTCGTAGTCCCCGTCGCCAATGCCGAACTGCTGTGGGACAGCTGGGACGTGATGGGATTGCGGGGCACAGGCAGCATCGATTACCACATTCACGGCGCGTTCGTTCCCGAGGAGTACAGCCACTTCGCGTTCACCGAGCAGCCCAAACGCGGTGGCGTGCTGTACAACATCGGCATCATCGGCTTCGCCGAGATCTGCCACTCCGGTTGGGCGATCGGTGTCGGTCGACGGCTGCTCGACGAGCTCGCCGAGTTGACGCGCAGCAAGGTTGGCCGCGCCGGCGCACAGGTCGACAGCGACGCGTTCGTCACCGGGGTGGCCGAGATCGAAGCCAAGTACCGCGCCGCTCGGGCGTTGGTGTACGAAGCATGGGCCGATGCCACCACTGCGATCGAGCAGGGCACCCCGCTGTCGCGCCGCCAGGCCACGCTCGTCCGCCTCGCGCTCGGTCAGATGACGACCACGCTGCTGGACGTGGCCAACCACGTCTACCTCGCCGCCGGCACCACCGCGCTACGCCGCGGCACGATCCAACGCCTCGTCCGCGACGTCCACGCCGGCACCCAACACATCACGTCCGGCCCCGGCATGTGGGCCGCCTGCGGACGCGAATTGCTCGGCCTAGCCGACAACAAGAAGTGGATCCTCCTCGACCTCGTCGACGCCTGATCGCCGCCTCACCCCGGGTCCGCTGCAGTCCCGCGTGTCGTCCGAGTCCCTGCGTGTCATCCGAGTCCCTGCGTGTCATCCGAGTCCCTGCGTATCATCCGAGTCCCTGCGTGTCATCCGAGTCCCTGCGTTTCATCCGAGTGGGGAGAGGGGGATCCGAGTGTTGTGCGCCCCCCCCCGGAGGCGCGCAAAACACGGGTGCGGCAGCCGGGGGCACGGAACCTGGCGGTGGGGGGCCCCCCCCCGAGAGCCGGG
>JANNHO010000357.1:0-10813 GCA_031404435.1 Acidimicrobiaceae bacterium
TGGGTTGGCCTGCTGGCGGTGTGTGCGGCAGTGTTCGGTGTCGGAGGCACGCTCGCCTTCGGTCCGCTCATCGAGGAATGAGGCGTAGCAGCACGTGTCAACGGAAGCGACAACAACAGCCGCAACGACTACGACCACGGCCACGGCCAGGCCTACGACCAGGTCGTCAACCGGCACCGCCTTCACTCGCTGGCTGGGCGTGATCACGGCGCTGGCCCTCGCCTTGGTGGCGGCGTTCGGGCTGGTGTTCTCGCCCGCCGACGTGGTGCAGGGCGAAAGCGTGCGCATCCTCTACGTCCACGTCGGCACGGTGTGGGTCGCATATCTCGCCTTTGTCGTCACGGCTGTCGCCTCGGCGGCCTACCTGTGGAAACGCACCACATCGCTCACGTGGGACCGGGTCGCCGGCGCCAGTGCCGAGATCGGGGTGTTGTACATGGGGATCACCCTCCTCAGCGGCTCGCTGTGGGGCCGGCTCAGCTGGGGCACGTTCTGGGTGTGGGACGCCCGTGTCACCACCACAGCGTTCATGTTGATCACCTACATCGGTTACCTCGCCGTGCGTAGCCTCGGCGGCAGCCACCACCAGCGCGCCCGCCGCTCGGCCGTGGTGGCGTTGCTTGCCGTGGTCGAGATCCCGCTCGTGCACTTCAGCGTCAAACTGTGGCGCTCGGTGCATCAAGATGCCAGCGTGGCCGGGCGCACTACCGACGTCACCCTCGACGGTCTGATGCTGTTCACCTTGCTGCTCAGCGCCGTTGCCTTCACGCTGATGTACGTCTGGTACGTACTGCACCGCCAGCGGGTGTTGGCGATGAACGACGCGCTCGACGATCGCGGCCTCGACGACGCGCTCGCCGAACGCCGCCAAGAAGGGGCCATGGGCTGATGGACGATCTCGGTTTCATCCTGGCCAGCTACCTCGCCACGTTCGGCTCCACTGCGGTGCTCGTGTGGTGGGTGCTGCGTCGCGGCCGCTCCGTCGGTGCCCAGCTCCCCGATTCCGACAAGCCATGGCGATGAGCGACGAACCGTCGATCGATCTTCGCCCGCGCACCGCGGTCCCGAGCGCGCAACGTCTCAGGGCGCGGCGCACGAAGCGGTGGCCGGCCGTGCTGGTGCTGGTGCTGGTGCTGGCCGGCGGCGGGGTGCTCGTCACCCAGTTCCTCACGTCGGCGATCGACTACTTCTGCAACGTCGACGAGCTCGGCGTGAAGGATGGCTGCGAAGCCGGCCGTCGCCTCCGGGTGCAGGGCAACGTGGAGGAGGGCACGGTGGTCGCCGATGGAGCGTTCACCACGTTCGTGATCAGCTTCGGTGGACGCGACCTGATGGTGCGCTACGACGGCGAGCCGGGCGGCATCTTCCAGGAATGCGTGCCCGTTGTGGTTCACGGTCGTCTCGTCAGTACGAGCGGTGCCGATGGGGCGACGACCGACGTGTTCGAAGGCGACAAGATTGACGTGAAGCACTCGAACGAATACCAGGCCGCCAACCAGGACCGGCTCGATCAGGCGGAGACGGCGTGCTCGTTGCAGGCATGACGGAGATGACCGGCGTCGCCGTGCTCGGCGGTCTCCCCAACGGTCTGCTCGGGCACTCGGCACTGATCGTCGGTTTGGTCGCGTCGGTGTTCGGTGCGATCGCGCTCGCCTACGGCACGATCACCCGCGATGGTCGCCTGATCCGCAGTGCGCCGAACTACGCGTGGTTGTCGACCGGCGCAGCGTTTGCCGCGATCGCGTTGATGCTCAACGCGCTACTCACCTACGACTTCGACCTCGCGTACATCCAACAGGTCGGCTCGCGCAGCACGCCGACGCTCTACAACATCACCGCATTGTGGAGTGCGCTCGAGGGCAGCATCCTGCTGTGGTTGGCCACCCTCGCCGGGTTCACCGGGTTCATCATGCGCCGCTACCGCCGCCGCCTCGACGATCCGCTGGTGGCGTGGGCGCTCGTGGTGATGTTCGTCGTCACCGCATTCTTCTTCCTCCTCGCGCTCGGCCCGACCGATGCATTCGCCACCGGAGCGCCCGGCGTCACCGATGGGCCGGGGCCGAACCCGCTGCTGCAGAACCACATCCTGGTGGTCTTCCACCCACCGATCCTGTACCTCGGCTACGTCGGGTTCACGGTGCCGTTCGCGTTCGCGATCGCAGCGCTGATCACCGGTCGGGTCGGCGAGGGCTGGCTGATGGAGACCCGTCGCTTCGCGTTGCTCGCGTGGGGGTTCCTCACGCTCGGGATCATCCTCGGCGGCTGGTGGAGTTACGAGGTGCTTGGCTGGAGCGGCGTGTGGGCATGGGACCCGGTCGAAAACGCCAGCTTTTTGCCATGGCTGACCGGCACTGCCTACATCCACTCGGTGTTGGTGCAGGAGCGGCGGGGGATGCTGCGGGTGTGGAACCTCAGCTTGCTGATCGCCACGTTCGCGCTCACCATCCTCGGCACGTTCCTCACCCGCAGCGGCGTGATCGCCAGCGTGCATGCGTTCTCCGATGGCAGCATCGGGCCGTGGTTGCTCGGCTTTTTCGGGCTGATCGTGGTGGTGTCGTTGTCGCTCATCGCGTGGCGTGGCGACCGACTGCGTTCGCCGGGGGCGATCGATTCACCGGTATCGCGTGAGGGCGCGTTCCTCGCCAACAATGTCATCTTCACCCTGTTCGCATTCATCGTGCTGCTCGGCACGGTGTTCCCACTGATCGTCGAGGCGTTGCAGGATCGCCAGATAGCGGTCGGTCAACCGTTCTTCGACCGCATGTCGATTCCGATCGGGATCGTGTTGTTGTTCCTGATGGCGATCGCGCCGGTGCTGCCGTGGCGCAAGGCCAGCGGCGAACTGCTGCGCGAGCGGCTGTTCGTGCCGGCATGGATCGGTGCGTTGGCGCTGGCGGTGAGCGTGGCCGTCGGTGCCGACAAACCGGCGTCATTGCTCGCATTCGCGCTCGGCGGTTTCGCCGCCGGAGCGGCCGGCCGCCAACTCGTGCTGGCGACGCGGCGCCAAGGCTGGCGCGGTTTGGTCGGGCGGGCCAATGGCGGCATGGTGGTGCACCTCGGGGTGATCATGATCGCCGTTGCGCTGGCGGCATCGAACGGGTACACCCATACGGCAGAGCTCACGTTGCAAGAGGGCGTTGCGCAGGTCTTCGACGGCCACACCTTCGAGCTGCTCGAGGTGTCCGAGCTGAACACGTCGCGATCCACGGGGCTGCGCGCCGAGGTGCGCATCGACGGCGGCCAGGTGCACTCGCCGGCGATCAACACCTTCACCCAGATCGGCACGAGTATCGGCACACCCAGCGTGCAAAGCGGCTTGCTGCGCGACATCTATCTCACCCTCGAATCTGCCGACGGCGTTGGGGCGACCGAGGCGCAGGTCAAGATCTTCATCAAGCCGCTCGTGGTGTGGCTGTGGATCGGCGGGGCGATGATGGCCGCCGGAACCGTCCTGGCCGCCTTCCCCGGCCGCCGCCGCCGCCCCACCGCTGCGGTGTCGGCGGCGATCCCCGACCGGCCCACAGCGGCCGCACCCCATGCCGCAGTCCCCGCGTCTGCGCCCGCCCCGGAGCCGGAGCTGGCCTCGGAGCCGGCGGTGTCCACCCTCGGGGTGACGGGTCGTGGCTGAGCAACGCGGCAGGGTTGCCCCGTTCGTCGCGCTCGCCGTTGCGGTGGTGGTCGCGGCGTTGTTCGTCGTGCTTGCCAGCAGCGATACGAGTGGGTCGGACAAGATCGATTCCGCCCTGATCGGCCGTCCCGCCCCGAGGGTGATCAGCACCACACTTGACGACGAGCCGTTCGATCTCAGTCGCCGCAAAGGCAGCTGGGTTGTGCTCAACTTCTTCGATCCCGAGTGCGTCCCGTGTGTGCAGGAACACCCCGAGCTGGTCACGTTTGCCGCCGACCAGGCCGCGGTGACCGACGGCGCCGAGCTGTACACGATCGTCAGTCGCCGCGGGGTCGACGACGACGTGCGGGCGTTCTTCGCCGAGCGAGGCGGGGAGTGGCCGATCGTACGTGACCCAAAGGGTTCGATCAACGTGAGCTTCGGCGTGTCGAAGGTGCCCGAGACCTGGATCATCGATCCCGACGGCGTGGTCCAGATCCGATTCGGCGGACCCGTCGTCGCAAGCGACGTCAGCGCTGTGCTGCAACAGCTCCGCGAGATCCGTGCGGCAGAGCTGGTCGGGTCGAGTTGATGACGAACGCCCGCTGGCAGCGCTCCAAGCGGTGGCCCGGATGGTTGCTGCTCGCCATTGTGGTGACCGGTCTGTTCGTCGTCGGGGTGGCCGTCGATTCATCACCACGTACCCAGCAGGACCGCATCGAGGACATCAGCAAGCGGTTGGCGTGCCCGATCTGCGACGGCGAGAGCGTGTTCGAATCGCGCAACCCCGCCTCCGAGCAGATTCGCACCGAGATCGCCAGCCAGGTCAGCGATGGTGAACGAAGCGACGATGAGATCATCTCCTACTTCGTTCAGCTTGAATCGCGATTGTTGCTCGTCCCGCGTGCCACCGGCTTCGATTCGCTGGTGTGGCTGGTGCCGGTTGCTGCGTTCGTCTGCGCGCTCGCCGGGTTGACAGTGGCGTTCCGCCGATGGAAGCGAGCCACCGACACCGTGCCCAGCGATGATGACCGGCTGTTGGTGGCCGCCGCTCAGTCCGCCAGTTCCGGGTCGGCGGTCAGGATCGACATCGATGGACCCTGACCGGTTGGCGCAGTTGGAGCAGGAGCGTCGGTTCCTGCTCGGATCGTTGAACGATCTCGACGAGGAACACCGCGTCGGTGATATCGACGACCACGATCACTCCGTGCTGGGCGACGGATACACCGCGCGAGCCGCCGCGGTGCTGCGCGAGCTCGCGGACGGCACGGCTGCGCTGGCACCTCGTCGGCGCACCAAGCCGGCCGTGCTTGTGGCCTGGGTGCTCGGTGTCGTTGCCGTCGCCGTTCTGAGTGGTTGGCTGGTGGCCCGTTCGTCGGGCCAGCGACTTGCCGGCCAGACGATGACCGGAGGGCAAGCGATCGACGATGTGGCCGCCAACTTGGCCGAGGCGCGCAGCCTGATGGGGACAGGCGAATACGCCACCGCGCTGGAACGGTTTCGCACCGTCACCGATCTCGAACCCGACAACGCCGAGGCCCGCACCTATACGTCGTGGTTGCTGGTGATCACGTCTCGATCGATTGAGGAGTCCGCACTTCGCGCAGAGGTGCTGACGGCGGCGATGGCCGGGTTCGAGCGGGTGATCGGCGACGACCCTGCGTATGCCGATCCGTACTGCCTTTCGGCGGTGGCCGCGGCGAGGTTTCTCGAGGTGCCCGACCCCGACCTGGCCAAGTCGCGTGCCCGGCAGTGTCTCGACAACAACCCCCCGTCAGACATGCGTGCCCTGATCGCACAGTTCCTCGACGGCACCGCGGGGTAGCGTCGGCGGCTGTGAGCCTGCCGCCCCCTCCACCGCCCCACGATCGCGGGTCATTGCCTCCTGCGCCGCAATGGAACTCGCCGCCCCCGGGATACGCACCGTACGGCAGCACCACGTCAATCTCGACCGGCACGAACGGGATGGCGGTCGCGTCCCTCGTTCTCGGTATCGCCAGCGTGATGCTGTTCTGTTTCCTGATCCCGCCGATTCTTGCGATCATCTTCGGAGGCGTCGCGTTGGGTCAGATCAAACGCAACCCTGGCCAGGGTGGGCGGGGCATCGCGATCGCCGGGTTGACCCTCGGCATCGTCGGCCTGGCGCTGATGGTGTTGTTCGTCGCCGTCGGGTCGTTCTCGGGCTCGTTCTCCACGTAGGTATCGCGGCTGGCCCGGTTCAGGAGGGCCCAGTTCAGGAGGGCGGTGGCCAGACCTTGGCGTCGGTGATCGTGCCGCCGGAATCTCGGTCCAGGACCCACACCGTCGCCTTGCGCCAATCGGCGTCACCGTGAATCCGGCAGCCGCGCCGTTCGAGCGCCATCATCGTCTCCGGGACGAGGTCGCCGTGGGTGCACAGCACGGTGCCATCACCCGATTCCGCCAGCAGGTCCAAGACGCCTTCGAACGTCGATCCCTCGGTGAGCCGGTCGTCGATCACCACCGGTAGATCGAGCCGCTTGACAAGGGGAACAAGCGTTTCGTGACAGCGCACATACGGGCTCGACACCAGCGCGCTGATCGAACGCTTCGCCAGCCGGTCGGCGATCGCTTCGGCTTGACGCCATCCGTCCTTCGACAGCCGTCGGTCGAGGTCGTCGCCGCGCCAACTGTTGCGGCTGCCCGCTTTGGCATGACGAACGAGGTAGAGCTTCACGCCTCGCCGGTAGCAGCCATGTGCCGTGCCGACAGCTGCCGGATGATCATGATCAACAACACCGCTGCCGCGAGTTGGGCCAAGCCGGCCGCGACCACAAACGGAAGTCGATCGGTCAGCGACTCGGCGACATCGAACGAGTTGGTCCCGAAGTTGAACCCGTTGATCGACTGGATTCCGCTGGCGACCGCGAGCACGATCTGGGCGATCATCAGCACGAACCATCCGATGATCAACGGGTTCACCGGAGTGTTGCGCCAACCCGACTGCGAAGCTCCGGGCTCCGATGCCTGCCAGTGCTCGCGCAGCATCAAGAAGTTGATGATGCTCAGCGTGCAACCGCCGAGGAGCCACACCACGATGGTCAGGCCCGGCTTCCAGGTGATCTGCCGGTTCAGGTTGGTCAGGTTGCCGGCAATGCGGAAGCTCCACACGATCGCCAGCACCGAGCCTGCGATGGCGATCAGGCCGACGAGCACTGACGCTGCGAGAAAGGGCGCGATCGCATCGTCGAAACGATTTGAGTCGATCTGGCCGGTGATGAACTCATCGGACTTGCCGACGAGGGCGATCTGCAGGACCAGGAGCAGGGCGATGGCCGCAAGGCTGATGCCCTGCAGGATCACCAACGCCTTGGTGATCCCGCCGATCGGTTTCGTGGGGCCGGTTGGGCCGTCGAAGCCGCCATAGGCCACGTAGCCGGGCGGCGGCGACATGTTCGGCGGCGGTGGCGGCGGTGGAGGCGGGTAGCCAGTCATGGGGGCGAACCCTAATGGGCTCGACCAGTGGAGTGAACGAATGCTGGCCGAGGTGGTGCCCGGCTGCACGTGTCAGCTGATCTTCAAACCGGGGCTGAAGATCTTGCGTGGTTTGAGTTCGACCGCGATGCGGTGGGCGATGTCGTGGAACATCTTCGCCGCCTCGCTGTCGGGCTGCACCGCGGTGATCGGGCGTCCGGTGTCGCCGCCCTCGCGCAGCGCTGGCAACAGCGGCAGCTGGCCGAGCAGGGGGACGCCCAGTTCCTTGGCGAGAGTGGCCCCACCGCCGGATCCGAAGATCTCGTAGCGTTTGCCGTCGTCACCGGTGAACCAGCTCATGTTCTCGATGATCCCCTTCACGGGGAGGTTCACCTTGGCAGCCATCGCCGCCGACAGACTGGCCACCTTCTGCGCAGCCGGCTGCGGGGTGGTCACCACGTACACCTCGCCGCGAGGCAGGTACTGGCTGAGCGACAGGGCGATGTCACCGGTGCCGGGCGGCATGTCGACCAGCAGGAAATCGGGTTCGTCCCAGAACACGTCGGTGAGGAACTGCTCGAGCGCCTTGTGCAGCATCGGGCCGCGCCAGATCACTGCTTGACCCTCCGGTACGAAGTAGCCGATGGAGATGCAACGCACGCCGTACGCCTCGGGCGGCACGAGCATCTGGTCGATCACCACGGGCTCGCGGTCGGTGCCGAGCATGCGTGGCACGGAGTAGCCGTAGATGTCGGCGTCGACCACCCCGACCGAATACCCCTGCTCGGCGAGCGCCACGGCCAAGTTGACGGTCACGCTGCTCTTGCCGACGCCGCCTTTGCCCGAAGCGATCATCAGCGGACGGGTCTTCGAGCCGGTCTCGCCGAAAGGCGACTTGCGGCCTTCGGCGTGGCCGTGGGCCTGACCCTGACCGGCGGTCGAGCCCGGATCGCCGTGCAGCATGATCCGCACTGCTTCGCGTTCCTTGTCGGTCATCACCGTGAAATCGAGCGACACTGAGCTCACCCCTGGCAGCGGCATCACGGCCCCACTGACCCGGCTTTGGATCTCGTTGCGCAGCGGGCAGCCGGCGACGGTGAGGGCGATCTGCACCGCCACACGGCCGTCCGGGTCGATGGTGACGCCGCGGACCATGCCGAGATCGACGATCGATCGGCGCAGTTCCGGATCTTCGACCGGGCGCAGCGCTTCGATGATCTCGTCGTTGGTGGCCATCGGTTGACTCCTCGTCGCAGGACGGGGGCGGCCTGCGTAGGTAGAATACCGGCCGTGGATCGCAACAAACCCAGCGCCGTGGTGCTCGTGCCGCCGAGCGCCGAACGCGACCGCGATCATGGGGCGTTCACCGCAACGGTTTCGGCCATCACCAACGCGTTCGGCGATCCCACCCGACGGGGCATCTATCTGTTCGCCCGGTCGGCCGAGCACGGCGTGACCGCAGCGCAGGTCGCCCATGAGTTCGGGCTGCATCCCAATGTCGCCCGCCACCATCTCGACCGGTTGGCCGCCGGCGGATACCTCGAAGTTGCCGTCGAGCGGGCCGAGGGGTCCGGTGCCGGCCGCCCGTCGAAACACTATCGCTCGGCATCAGACACGCTGCCCGATGTGCCGGTGCGCAGCGACGACCTGGTGCTCACGCTTCTCGGCCGTGCGCTGTCGTTGATCCCCCAGGCGCAGGCCGAGGAGATGGCCGAACAGGTGGGCCGTGAGTACGGGGCCACAATGGCCGCCGGGCTCACCGGTACCGACTTCGCCGTCGGACAGCGTTCGCTGCGCTCGGCGCTGCAGTCGGTGGCCGACGCGCTCACCGCACACGGATTCGCGGCTCACACCGATCAGCGCAACAACCAGCTGCGCATCATCAACAACCACTGCCCCTTTGGCGATGTGGCAATCGAGAACCCGGTCATCTGCGCCGTCGACCGGGGCATGGTCAAGGGGATGCTCGCTGCGCTGTACGGCGATGCTGAACCGCTGCAGCAGGAGTCGCTACCGATGGGTGACACCTTCTGCGCCACCGCCATCTGAGCTTCGCTTCGGCCGGCAATGCACCCAGGCCACGCGGGTGTCAGTGAGCCAGTCGCGCTACGGTTCGGCGGGTCCCGAGGGGCACCGGTTCGTCGGATGAACAGTGGAGGAACATCGTGTCGCAGCAGGTTCGTGGAGTGATTGCCCGGGGCAAGGGATTACCGGTGTCGATCGAGACCATCGTCATCCCCGACCCCGGCCCCGGCGAGGCTGTGGTTGCGATCCAGGCATGCGGCGTGTGTCACACCGACCTGCACTACCGCGAGGGTGGGATCAATGACGACTTCCCGTTCCTACTCGGCCACGAGGCTGCCGGTGTGGTCGAGTCGGTCGGTGAGGGCGTCACCAACGTCGTCCCCGGCGACTACGTGATCCTCAACTGGCGGGCAGTGTGCGGCACGTGCCGCAGCTGCCGGCGGGGTCGCCCGCAGTACTGCTTCTCGACCTTCAACGCGACGCAGAAGATGACCCTCACCGACGGCACGGTGCTGTCGCCGGCGCTCGGCATCGGTGCGTTCGCCGACAAAACCCTCGTCGCCGCAGGCCAGTGCACCAAGGTCGATCCCGCCGCGCCGGCCACCGCGGCGGGCCTGCTCGGTTGCGGTGTGATGGCCGGAATCGGTGCGTCGATCAACACCGGCGGCGTCGGCCGTGGTGATTCGGTTGCCGTGTTCGGCTGCGGCGGCGTGGGCAACGCGGCCATCGCCGGTGCCCGCTTGGCCGGGGCGCACACGATCGTGGCCGTCGACCTCGACGATCGCAAGCTGGCCTGGGCCACCGAGTTCGGGGCCACCCACACGGTGAACGCGACGAACAACGATCCGGTCGAGTTCATCCGCAGCGTCACCGGCGGCAACGGTGCCGACGTCTGCATCGAAGCCGTCGGCCACCCGGCGGTGTACCGCCAGGCGTTCGACGCCCGCGACTTGGCCGGCACCGTGGTTCTCGTCGGGGTGCCACGACCTGACATGACCATCGAGTTGCCGTTCATCGAGATGTTCGGCCGCGGTGGCCAGCTCAAGTCGTGCTGGTACGGCGACTGCCTGCCGAGCCGCGATTTCCCGATGCTGATCGACCTGTACCTACAGGGTCGGCTCGACCTCGACCGGTTCGTCTCGGAGACGATCTCGCTCGACGGTGTAGAGGAGGCGTTCCACAAGATGGAGCGCGGCGAGGTGCTCCGCAGCGTCGTCGTGATGTAGCCAGGTGTGACCCGGGGTGTCCTGGTGCCGGGCCGGTCGCTGGCTACTTGCGGTGCTGCGCGTACTCGATCACCCGGGTCATCACGGTGTCGTCCACTTTGGCGACCGCGCCGCAATCGAACGGCGGCTGCGGGTCGTACTCGATCATCAACTGTGCTGCTTTCGCGGCGGTGTCGTCGAACAGGATCTCCAGCAGGCGTAGCGCCATGTCGATCCCGCTCGACACGCCCGCCGCTGTGATGATCCGCTCGGGGAGGTGCTCGACCACCCGCTGCGCCGTGGCGATTGCCCCGGTCCGTTCGAGCTCGGGATACACCGACCAATAGCTCGTCGCGGTGAGGCCCTGCAGTAGCCCGGCGCCGCCGAGCACCAATGAGCCGGTGCACACCGACGTGGTGAACGTGGAGGTGCGATGCGCGGTGCGCACCCAGTCGAGCACCCGTTCGTCGCCCATCAACGCGCGGGTGCCGACGCCTCCGGGGAAGACCACGATGTCGGGCGTCGGCATCTCTTCGAACGTGGC
>JANNHO010000358.1:0-2016 GCA_031404435.1 Acidimicrobiaceae bacterium
GATCGCGGTCATTGCTTCATCGACGGTTTGGCTCTTGTTGCGCAGGTTGAGGGGCAGGCCGAGCTCGCCGGTTGCGGTGTCGATCACCCGCACCCGGTACACGTCGGCCTTGAGGTACTCGATCGCAAACACCCCGATCGGCATCCCGTTTCCCTCGGCAACGTAGGCGTTGGCAAACGCTTCAGGAACAAGGTTGCCGGCCAGCGACCACTGCCCGAGCACGCCGTCGTTGCGGTTGACGACGACGATGTTGGAGATCGTGCTGGTGCCTCCCGGTTCGGCGTCGGTGAGCGCGGCGAGCGTGCCATCGCTCGACACAGCCGACACAGTGAGGTCGCCGTCGACGACGTGGCCGGATAGCAGCTCGCCGGTCGGGACGCGGTGCCACTCCACCCGGGTCGATCCGGGTACATCCGCTGTCGCCGACACCACGGCGTCGCCGCCGGCGGTAAGGATGCCCGACAGCTCGACCGCCCGGTCGGTGCCGTCGTACATGGCCACGGTTGCATCGGAGGCAAGCAGCGTCAGCGGCGGGAAGCCGACCGACGCCTGGGGTGTTTGCGATTCGGCAATGGGCGATGGGACAGTGGGCGACGGGGCAGCGGACGATGGCGAGGACACCTCGCCGCCACAGGCCGCTAGAGCCACGATGGCGGATACGAGCACGAGTGATCGGGTCATGCTCGTACGACACCGTCACCGGCTGTCGGGTTCCCATGTCGCTGCGATTCGCAGCGCTGCGGCGCGAGTGACGTTCGCCTCGATCCGCAGGACGAGCCCGTCGCGTTCCCGCAGCCCGTCGCGTTCCCAGAGCAGCGTGTTGGTTGCCAACCGCAACGTGTCGACCAACGGCTCTCCGTCGACGACGACCGCGATCTGATGCGGCGCTCCCTCGATCCAGATCGCCTTGCTGCCGTCGAGGGTGAATGATTCGATGGTGGTGGCCGTGTCGAGGAACTTGCCGAAGTAGCCCTCGTCGATGTGTGCCGGGAACACCGATACCAGTGCCCCGACCGCAACGACGGGCGACGGTGGGAGCGCTGCGGCGGGGGCGTATACGGCGACCAGCTGGATGACTCCCCGGATGTCGACGACATGGATCGACGCTGGTGGACCGAGTGCCGATGGAGTCGGCAGGGGCAGGCCGCTCATCGCCGCCGCGTCGGCGGATGACACGCTCGGCCCGAGACCTGGCAGCGCGTCGGCTGCCGCCGGCGAGGTGTCCGATGTCGATGCAGATGGCCGTCCCGGGGCCGCTGTCGTCGTGTCGGTCGTTGTCGAGGCGGGCACGGTCGGTGCCGGGCCTCGCTCGATGCGCACGCTGTCGAAACCGAACCACCGGGCTACTGCCCCGCGTGGTCCGGGCAGGATCAGCACACTCGCCGCGATCGCAACGGCGACGAGCGATGCGCGCCGTCGACGATTCGGGTGCCGTACCGACGGGGGTAGTGCTGGCGGGGGGTGTGCCGGGGTGGGGTGTGCCGGGGTGGGGTGTGCCGCTGCGATCCGGTGCAGAATCTGCTCCGTGAACGGCTGGAGGGGCGGGCACGGAACCTGTGCGGCCAATGCCTCGAGCCGCCGTTCAAGTTCGACGTCAGAGCTCGCCGCCATCACGTAGCCCTCTCGCGAAGCGAACGCACGGCAACGTCGTCGCGCAATCGCTCCAGCGCGCGCGCTGTTCGCGACTTCACCGTGCCCGGGGCGACGTTCAGGGCCGTCGCGGTCTCGGCCTCGTTGAGTCCGGCGAAGTAGCGGTAGCCGAGCACCTCACGGTCACGGTTTCGGAGCCGTGCCACCGCGGAGCTGAGCGCCTCCCCATCGGCTGCATCGAGGGCCGTCGATGCGGGATCCTCAACGGTGGCCGACACCCACGATCCGAAGCGGGTATCACGACGGGCGCGCCGTGTGGTACTGCGCCTGAAGTTCTTCGCCTCGTTGGCGACGATGCGCAGCATCCACGAACGCACCGAGGCGAGGTCGTGCTGGCGGGGGAGAGCCTGAAAGATCTTCACGAAA
>JANNHO010000359.1:0-15086 GCA_031404435.1 Acidimicrobiaceae bacterium
CCAGATCGACGTCCTCGCGCACGAAGGCGTCGATGCTCTCGCGCAGCATCTTCTGCGCCACCTCGGCCATGCGCGGGATGTCGATGTACGGCTTCAACTGCGCCTCCGCGTTCAATTCGCGCACGCGCTCGCACATATTGACCGCCAGATCGCCGATGCGTTCGAGATCGGTGGTGATCTTCAGCGCCGTCGTGATCAAGCGCAGATCCCGGGCCGCGGCTGGTGCAGCGCGAGAAGGCGGATGCTCTGCTCGTCGATCTCGACGTCGAGGCGGTTGACCACGTGGTCGCGCTCGCTGGTAAGGCGCGCGAGTGCCTCGTCGCGTTCGACCAGCGCCTGAACGGCGTTGGCGATCTGTTTCTCCACGAAGCCGGCCATCTCGAGGAGCTTGAGGTGCAGCTCCTTGAGCTCCGCCTCGTAGTGCGGATCCGTGTGCTGGCGAGCGTTCACTTCAAATCTCCCCTTCTAGCCGAATCGGCCCGTGATGTAGTCCTCCGTCTCCTTGCGCTCCGGGGCCGTGAAGATCCGGCTCGTCGGCCCGAACTCGACCAGGCGGCCGAGGTAGAGGAACGCGGTGGAGTCGGAGACGCGTGCCGCCTGCTGCATGTTGTGCGTCACGATGACGATCGTGTACTTCGCCTTCAGCTCGTGCAGCAACGCCTCGATCTTCGCCGTGGCGATCGGGTCGAGGGCCGAGCAAGGCTCGTCCATCAGGATGACCTCGGGCTCGACCGCGAGGGCGCGTGCGATGCAGAGGCGCTGCTGTTGGCCGCCCGATAGGCCGAGCCCCGATGCCTTCAGACGATCCTTGACCTCGTCCCACAACGCCGCGCTGCGCAGGGCCTGTTCAACGACCTCGTCGAGCTCTTGTCGTTTTTTGACCCCGGACAGCCGTGGCCCATAGGCGACGTTGTCGTAGATGCTCTTGGGGAACGGATTTGGCTTCTGGAACACCATGCCGACTCGCCGACGAACCTCGACTGGATTGACCCCATGGTCGTACAGGTTGACGCCGTGGTACTCGACCGTGCCCTCGACCCGGGCAGAATCGATGAGGTCGTTCATCCGGTTGAAACACCGCAGCACCGTGGTTTTGCCGCACCCCGAGGGTCCGATGAACGCGGTGATCTCGTGTTGCTTGATCTCGATATCGACGTTGCGTACCGCCCGAAACGTCCCGTAGTAGACCGACAGATCGGTCACTGCGAAAAGCGGCGCGCTGCTATCTGCCGGATGTGTTCCTCCAGCCCGGTCACCAGAAGGTCCCGGTACAGCCATCGGTCCGACGATGTTGATGTCTTCCACAGTCACCCCTGCCTGCCCTTTTCGAAGCGGTTTCGCATCACGATTGCGAATGCGTTGAGCAACAGCACAACGGCCAACAGGACCACGATCGCTGCTGCGTTGAGATCTTCGAACGTCAGGCCAGTCCGCTTACCAGGCCTGTTCACCTCGTTTGACCATCCATAGATCACGATCGGCATGGCGGTGAACTTACCCTGTAGCTGTTCGGTGATGCTCTGACCGGGCGGTGAAGCCAGGCGGCCGGTGATCGCCCCGATCAGCAACAGGGGTGCCGCTTCGCCGAGGGCACGTGCAGTAGCCAGCATCGTGCCGGTGAGGATTCCGGGGGCGGCGTATGGCAGCACGTGGTCCCGAGTGGTCTCCCAGTGGGTTGCGCCGACCCCCATGCCCGCCTCGCGCAGGCCAGACGGAACCGCGCGAACTGACTCGGCAGTCGTGATGATGATGATCGGTAACACCAACAACGCCAACGTGATGCCAGCGGCGATCACGCTGCGGCCGCCGGTGAAGAAATCGAAGCCCTGGACGAACACGATCAGGCCAAGGATGCCGTACACCACGCTCGGGATCCCGGCCAGATTGCGGATGTTCAGTTGGATGAATCGGGTCAGCTTGGTGGGTTTGGCGTACTCCTCGAGATACACGCCGGCGGCAATCCCGATCGGAAAGGCGATGATCACGACGAAACCGGCGATAACGAGCGATCCCCATATTCCTTGACTCACGCCCACGCGGTCGGGGTTTGAGCCGAGCTCACCAGTGAGGAACGACAGCCCACGCTTGTCGAACACCGGGATCGCCTGGGTGATCACGTCCCACAGCAGCACGATCAAGGTGAGCAGCGACAACAACAGACAGCCCAACAACGCAGCCATGAACGCCATGCCGCGTACGTCGCGCTTGCCGGCGGTGAGCGACGCGCGAACCGCAGCTGCGCTGGAGTTTCGAGCGTTGAGAGTGAGGGTCATCGGTGGATTCCTAATACTTGTTCCGCACGCGTTCGACGATGCGATTGGCGATCATGTTGAGCGCAAGGGTCATGAGGAACAGCACAGCTCCAACGAAGAACAGGCTTTGAAAGGCGAGCCCGCTGCCCACCACCTGATCGCTACCCTGTGCCAGTTGGGCCATCGCCGCCGTCATCGTCAAACCCGTGTCGGTCGGGCTCAGGGTTCGCGGCGCCTGCCCGAGCGCCCCCGATGCCAGTGCGGCAACCATGGTTTCGCCGATCGCCCGAGAGATCGACACGATCAGCGCCGCGACGATTCCGGAAATAGCAGCTGGGATCACCACCTTGATCACCGTTGTGCTCCGCCGCGCGCCGATCCCGGAGCTCGCTTCGCGCAGGGCCATCGGCACAGCGCCGAGCGCATCTTCGGAGATTGACGCCATCAACGGCGTGACCAGGATGCCAATGGCGACACCGGTGACCAGCAAGCTGGTGGGGGTCCTGGTGCTGAACAGCGGTTGGATCAGATCTGGTCCGAGCACCCGCAATGCAAAGAATCCAAACACGACGCTCGGGATGCCAGCCAACACCTCGAGGATCGGTTTCAACCACCGACGGGCCCGCGGTTTCGCGTACTCACTGAGGTACACCGCAGCACCGAGGCCCAGCGGGGCAGCGACGGCGATCGCGATCCCCGACACGATGATCGTGCCGAGCACGATCGTCGGAAGATCGAAGCGCCCATCGCGGGGATACCAGCCGGGTCGTACTCCGCCGTCGATCAACGCACCGATGCCAGCCTCGTTGATGAGCCCCGATAAGAATACCCACGCCTCTTTGAACAGCGTGAAGACGATTGCTCCGCTGATGAGGATCGACAGCGCCGCCGAGGCGAACAACACGTGGCGCATCATCCGTTCTTTGCGGAGCCGCCGTTGGCTCCCCCGAAGATCGGCTACCGATCGCACGGGCGAGTCGATTCTCATGACAGACGACATTGATGCGACAACTCCTCGCTGGTTGCTAGATCCCACAGCGGCGATGAACGGCGTGGCGGGCGGTACGGCGTCTGTTGACAGCCTGGTGCGGATGGGCCGGCCGAGGGCGCAACCGGGCCCGGTGATGTGGCCGGGCCCAGTGATGTGGCCGAGCCGAAACTCGGCCACATCATAGGTCGGGCCGATCGGCTGCTATCCGACCGGCACTGGTGACCGCTCAGCCCTTGGCAGCGTCCCAGGCGGACTGGGTGGCAGCCTGACGGTCGTCGGGCAGGCTCACGTAGCCGGCATCGGACACCGCGGCAATTCCGTCGGTGCTGAGGTACAGGTCGACGTACGACGCGACGGCGGGGTTGTCGGCCATTGCGGTGGTGTTCACGTAGATGAACAACGACCGGCTGAAGGGGTACGTGCCGTCGGAGATGGACTCGGCACTGGGAGCGATGCACCCGTCGCCGGCGTCAACCCCGAGGGCCTTCATCCGATCCTGCTCGGCCTCGTAGAACGCGAATCCGACCCACCCGAGCGAGGTGTCCGTAGCTTCGATACCTTCGACGATCACGTTGTCGTTCGGGCTCTGCGTGTAGTCACTGCGGGTCGTCTCGTCGGTGCCGCGCTCTTCCGCGATATCTGCGATGGCGAACTCCACGAAGGTGTCGTACGTACCGCTCTCGGGGCCGGGGCCGGTGACGATCAGGTCCGCATCAGGCAACACGGATGCGGACCCCAGTTCGGTGGCTAGGGCCGAAGCGTCGCTCCAGTTCGTGAAGCCCTCGGATTCGGGCCCGATCAGTGCATACAGGGCGGCAACGTCGAGACATTCGACAGCGGTGTTGTTGATGCTGGTAGCCACGGTGAGGCCGTCGATAGCTACCTCGAGCTCGACGAACTCGATTCCAGCGTCGGCACACGCCTGCGCCTCTTCGTCCTTGATCGGTCGTGACGCATCGGAGATATCGGCTTCACCGGCGCAGAACTTCTTGAAGCCGTCCCCGGTTCCAGGTCCTTCGACCGTGACCGCGAGCTCCCCGCCCGTCATCTCGTCGGCAAGCTCACTGACGAGCACCGAGATCGGTTCCACCGTCGACGAACCGGTGACGAACACCTCGCCGCCGGCCATCTCCGCCGTCGCTTCGGTGGTGGCCGTCGCGTCGGTTGGAGCTGGCGCCTCGGTTGGAGCTGGCGCGTCGGACGTTGCGGCTGCGTCGGTCGTCGCTGGCGCGCTTGTCGCCAGTGGAGAATCGGTGGCCGCCGGCGGATCGACGGTAGCGGCGTCGTCGCTACCGCACGCCGCAGCGATCAGAGACAGGCCGACGACGCTCGCGATGAGCATTCGTTTCGATGATGATGTGTTCACGCATCTCTCCTATGTCAGGGGAATCGTTCGCGACCTGGGGGGTCGGGCCGAGAACGCTGCAACGGTAAGAACTGCGGGTGTCGTTCACCTGATGTTCAGATGAACGACGGATGAACAGTCGTTGACGAGAAGGCGAACCGGTTCGGTGCGTGGAGTTCAGCGGCGCTGACGTTCGGCGACCCACCGGTAGAACCGGTCCTGCGCGTCACCTTCGTCGAATCGCTCCGGTCCGCGCCGATGCCAGCAGCCGGTGGAGTCCAGCTCCCAGCGCACCGAATCGGGTGCCAACGTGAACTCGAACATCTGCTCGAGCCATTGTTGATGCCGCGGGTGGGTCACCGGCACCATGACCTCGATGCGCCGGTCGAGATTGCGCGGCATCCAGTCGGCCGAACCGATCAGGTACAGCGACCGGGGCTCGCGGTCGTCGCCCTGGTCCCCGTGAGCGAACCACATGACGCGTGAATGCTCGAGATACCGACCGAGCTGCGACCGCACGCGGATGTTCTCGCTCATCGATGGCACCCCTGGCACCAGGCAGCACAGACCACGGATGATCAGATCGATCGAGACACCTGCGTTGCTCGCCTCATACAGCGCGTCGATCAACGCTGGGTCGGCCAGCGAGTTGAGCTTGATCCTGATCGCTCCGTGCTCGCCGAAGACCCGCTCGTGTTCGATCAGGTCGAGCAGCTGGTCGCGCATGGCCCTGGGGGCCACGAGGAGGTTGCTGTACTCGTGTGTGCGGCTGTAACCGGTGAGGTGGTTGAACAGTTGCGTCACATCGGCCCCCACATCAGGGTCGCAGGTGATCACACCCACGTCTTCGTAGGTGCGCGCCGTGCGGGAGTTGTAGTTACCGGTGCCGATGTGGCAGTAGCGGCGCAGTGCGTCGTCGTCATTGCGTACGACGAGCACACACTTTGCGTGTGTTTTCAAGCCGACGAGTCCGTAGGCCACGTGCACCCCAGCGCGCTCGAGCGTTTTGGCCCAGCCCACGTTCGTCGCCTCGTCGAAGCGAGCCTTCAACTCCACGAGGACGGCCACCTGCACGCCACGCTCGGCCGCGCGGATGAGGCTGCGCACGATCGGGCTGTCACCACCGGCCCGATACAGCGTCATCTTGATCGACTGGACCTTCGGGTCGTCGGCCGCCTGCGCGATGAAGCTCTCAATGCTGCTAGCGAAGCTCTCGTAGGGGTGATGAACCAGCAGCGGGCGTTCACGGATCACCGAGAAGATGCTGCGGTCGGCCTCGTCGGCTGCGGCGAGGCGTCCGGCGGTGACCGGCGGCCACGCCGGATCCTTCAGCTCAGGTCGGTCGAGCGCAGCGAGCTGGAACAAGCAGGTGAGATCGAGCATGGTGGCGTGGAATGACACGTCGTCGCGTTCGACGTCGAGCTCGCGGATCAGCAGATCGACCATCTCCGCACTGATGCCGGCCTGCACCTCCAGCCGAACGGCCTTGCCGAATCGCCGCCGCCGCAGCTCGAGCTCGACCGCGGCGAGCAAGTCGTCGGCTTCTTCCTCTTCCAAGGTGAGGTCGACGTTGCGCGTCACCCGGAACGTGGAGCATTCCTCCACCACCATCCCCGAGTACAGCACGTTCATGTGGGCGGCGATCACTTGCTCGACCGGCACAAAACGGCGTCCATCCCCCAAGGCGATCAACCGCGGGAACAGCGTGGGCACCTTGACGCGGGCGAAGCGGCGCTCGCCGGTGTCGGGGTCGCTGACCATCGCCGACAGGCTGAGGGCCAGGTTGGAGATGTACGGAAACGGGTGCGCCGGATCGACCGCAAGCGGGGTCAGGACCGGAAAGATCCGGCGCTCGAACACATCGGTCAGCTCGTTGCGATCCACCATTTCGAGTTCGGCCCAGTCGAGGACCTCGAGGCCGTTCCGTTTCAGCTCGGGCAAGAGCTCGCCGAACAGCAAACTCTCCTGGCGCTGCACCAGCGCTTCGACGCTGTCGGAAATGGCCGCCAATTGTTGCTGCGCGGTCAAACCATCCGGCGACACTGCGGTCAGTCCTGCGGCGACCTGATCCTTCAGCGCAGCGACCCGGACCTGGAAGAACTCATCGAGGTTGCTGGAGCAGATCGCGCAGAACTTCACCCGCTCGAGCAGCGGAACGCGCGCCTCGGATGCAAGCGCGAGCACACGCTCATTGAACTGCAGCCAGCTCAGCTCGCGGTTGAAGGTACGTCCGATCATCGCGGTCATCGCGGTGTGGCCACTCTCGTCTGAGAACTCGGCGCGCCGGTTCAGTTCATCGATTCGGGGAGGCCGAGATCCCACTCGATGCTGATCCGCTCACGTTCGGCATCGCGCACGATCCGCTCGCGGTTGCGCCGGAACTGCGGGTCGTCGCGCGGCAACAGCACCAGACGGGCTAGTACACGGGCACGGAACTCGTCGAGCACTGTGCGCTCGCCATAGTCGCCGTAGACCTCCCAATGCGGCGAGACCGGACCCAGGTAGACGATGCGAGCATGCGCACGTGGCTGCTCATTGGCGATGTCGGTCATGGGTGGTCCTCGGTTTTTAGGGAATACCAGATAGCGGCACGAGTCTACCGGCGACGGCCCTGGACAGCCCTCCTGGGTGGGGTTACCCCGGCTTCCGCATCACCGTTGGAGACCGGGCTCCTGACCGGGGCGCGGGTGTTGCTCGGCGGCACGGGTGTATATTTACCGAAGTTCGGGAACTGAACGTGATGTTCGAGCGTCTAACTCTCTAGACGATCGAACGTTGTGCAGGTCCCTGCTGCCCCTGATGGGGTTTGTGCGGGCGCACACACTGCCGCGAGTTGAATCGCGACCACAAGGAGACGCCATGCAATTGACACCGAGGAAATCGACAGCCAAAAAATCGTTGCCGATCACGGCAGCAGGGCGCAGGGCCGACGATTCGAGGCCTGACGCCATCGTCGGCGCGACCGACGAGGAGTCGGCAACCGCCTGGATGAACACTGGCAACTGCCGCAACTATCCGCCGGCGGTGTTCTTCCCGAGCGACGGTGTCGGGGTTGACCGTGCTCGCAAGATCTGTGCCGACTGCCCGGTCTCGGAGCAGTGCCTCGAGTACGCCTTGGACCAAAAAATCGAACATGGTGTGTGGGGTGGGTGCAGCGAGCGGGAGCGTCGCCGCATCCAAAAGCGGCGCCGCGACGCCGCACCGGTGCGCTGATACCGGCCCGTTCAGGCGGCGCCCGTTCCGGCCCCACTTTCATTCCGGCCCCAGCGCGAGACGCGAAACAGCCACCGTCGAGATCCAGAGGATCACTGCGGTGGCTGTTTGGTAGACCGGGTGACGACGGGGGGTCGTCGCGAAACGTTGTCGGTCAGTTCGACGAGCGCTTGGCTTCGTCGGCGGCCTCGTCGGCCTCTTTGTCTTTCTTGCCCTCGTCCAGACCGGATTTGAACTCTTGCTGGGCCTTGCCGAGGTTCTTGGCGAGCTTTGGAAGCTGCGAACCGCCGAACAGAACGAGCACGACGACGATGATCAGAATGATCTCGGGTGGGTCGAGAAAAGCGAGCATGCAACTAGGTTAGCAGCGGGGGTGGCGAATCGAACCTCGGTACGAACGCCTGTGTTAGGCCGTGACCTTGCGGACCGAGAGGGCTCGCTGACGGCGCAGTCGGCGACGTTCGCGCTCGGACAGTCCGCCCCAGATGCCGAACTTTTCTCCGTTGGTGAGGGCGTACTCGAGGCAGTCGAGACGCACCACGCAGCCGCGGCACACCTCCTTGGCCTCGCGCGTTGACGCGCCACGCTCGGGGAAAAACAGGTCAGGATCGACTCCGAGGCAGTTCGCCTCGTCTTGCCAACTTTTTTGATCGGTGATGTGTGCGATGTTCATCTCAACTGCCTCCGTTGTAATTACAACCATGTCATTGTTCCATACCACTTCACATGAACGCAAGGGGGGATCTCAAAAACTTTCTTCCGGAGGTAGCAGCCGCTCGGCCCTCAGGCAGCATCACTCCCCGCCCCCTGCCCGAGTGATGTGCGGCGGACCCGCGAGCTGGAACAATGCTTCGAGATGGCACGTTCTCACCAGCCAACTCGTGCGGTCCGCGCAGCGCATGAGCGGCCGATCCGCAACGCTCTCGCCAGCCCACTGATCCGCCGTTACACCGCCGCCTACCTCGCCGCCACGGTGGCCGAGTGGACGATGTTCATCGGCACGCTGGTCTACGCGTTCGACCGTGGTGGACCCAGCGCCGCTGGCATCACGTCGATTGTGATGCTGACGCCGTTCGCAATCGTTTCGCCATACGCCGGACGAACCGTCGACCGGTACCGGCCAAATGTTGTGCGGCTCCTCGCCAACGTCGTACAGGCCGGTGGTCTCGCGTTCTCGGCGATCTCCGCCAGCGTCGGGGCGTCGGTCGCCGTGGTCGTGGCTGGAGCACTCGTCGCCGTAGCCGCCACGACCCTGCTGCGCCCGGCATGCGCTGTGTTGGCACCGTCGATGGCCCGCTCGACACGCGAGCTCGCCGCCCTCAACGTGCTCGCCGCGTACTGCGACAACGCCAGCGTGTTCCTGGGTCCGCTCCTGGCCACCGTGCTCTTGGCCATGTCCGGACCTGCGCTGGTCCTCGCTGGGTGCGCGGCACTCACGTTGTTCAGCGCGGTTGTGACGCTCCGGGATGCGCTGAAGGACCGAGACGTCCCACGGCCACAGCGCACGGAAGCCCCGTTGGGCGCGGCCCGACTGGCGTGGCACAGCGTGGCTGCCTTGAGTCGACGCCCCGGCGCAACCGGGGTGCTCGCCCTCGCCAGCGGCCAGCACATCCTCGTCGGAGCGTTGGAACTCATACTGGTGGTACTGGCCAATGACGTGCTGGCCCTCGGTCCATCGGGTACGGGATTGCTGGCGACATCGGTCGGGGTCGGCGCAGTCGTGTGCGCGCTCACCGCCACAACGTTCAGCCGCCGGGCCAGGCTGGCACCGCTGATGGTTGGCGCCTGCGCGGCGATATCCGTCGTTTCGATCGTGCTCGGTGCGCTGCCATCGCTGTACATCGCCCTCATCGGGTTACCCATCCTCGGATTCAGTCGATCGCTGCTCAACCTCACCAGCCGGAGCCTCCTGCAACGGTCGTCGCCTCCGGAAGCGCTCGGCTCACTGTTTGCGGTGCTCGAAATGTTCACCGGCGTCGGGATGCTGCTTGGATCAATCGTGGCCAAGGTGCTCATCAGCGCGGGAGGGGCCGATGCCGCGTTCGTTGGGGTTGCTGTGTTCTTCGCCGCGCTGTTGTTGATCACGTGGAGCTCGTTGCGAGTAGCAGACGATGCCGCGGACATACCGATTGTGGCGATCAACCTGTTCCGGTCGATGCCGTTGCTCGCCCCGCTGCCATCGTTGGAGTTGGAATCCCTCGCCCGCGGCGCAGACGAGGTCACCGTTGCGGTGGGCCAGGTTGTGGTCGCCGAGGGCGATGTCGGTGATCAGTTCTACGCGGTCGCTGACGGAAGTTTCGATGTCACCATCTGCGGCGTTCGTGTCGCGACGATCGAACGCGGCGGCAGCTTCGGTGAGATTGCCTTGCTGAGCGATGTCCCCCGAACCGCGACCGTCACCGCCGGCCGCGCCGGCCTGCTGCTGAGCATCGGTCGCGAGCCGTTCCTCACCGCAGTCACTGGCAGCGACGCCTGTCACCGGGCCGCGTGGGGGCAGATCCGCGCCCTACCGGTCGGCGCAACCCTCGCCCATCCCGAATTCAGTACCGCTGCCGCTGATCTACCGTGACCGTGACGTCAGTCACAACCGCTCATCCGGCGCGGCGGGCTCCGCGAGTGTTGCGGCCGCGGGCGAGTTGCTTCTTGCCTTCGATGAAATCCACCAGCACGTAGTCGCCGAGCGTCTCGGGGGTTGTGAAGAAAGCCCGGCCACGGTTGATCGAGGTGAGCTTTTCGATGAACGATGTCAGCGACGAATCGGCATCAAGCATGAACGTGTTGATGCGGATGTTGTCGCGGGTACAGCGAACCACTTCGCGCAGCGTGGCTTCCACCGTTTCGCGCACCGGCGGGTAGTTGAAGAACACATCGCCGCGCGCGGTCACGTGAGCGGTCGGTTCGCCATCGGTGATCATGATGATCTGCTTCGTGCCGGTCTGCTTGGCCAGCAACTGCCGGGCGAGCACGAAACCATGCTGCATGTTGGTGCCATACACGAAGTCCCAACTCACCTCGGGGAGCTGGGCTGCGGTGAGGATGCGGGCGGTCTCACTGAAACCGACGATGCCCATGTAGTCACGGGGGAACTGCGACGTGATCAGCGAGTGCAGCGCCATCGTCACCTTCTTGGCCGGCAAGAAGTTGTCCCGCATCGGCATGCTGAGGGACAGGTCGAGCATCAGCACCGTCGACGACCGGGTGGTGTGCTCGGTCAGCTCGACTTCGAAGTCTTCCGGCGAGAGCTGAACCGGGGTGCCGCTGCGCTCGGGGTTGCCGGCGTTACGCCGCACCGCGTTGCGGATCGTGCGGTGCAGATCGAGGTTGAACGGATCGCCGTACTCGTACTGCTTGGTCTCGTAGGTGCGCTCGTGGCCCTGACCGACGCGGTCCATCTGATGCTGGCCCATCTTGTCCTTGGCCAACCTGTCGAACAGGTCGCGCAGCGCGTTCGAACCGATCTTGCGCAACCCCTTCGGGGTCAACTCCAGCCGACCTTCCTTCTGTTCGATCAGACCGGCGTCTTTCAACATCTTGGTCAGCTCGGCCAGCCGTTCGAGTGAGCGGGCCGCGTCGTCGCCCATCAGTTCGCGGACGCGATCCATGTCGGCTTCGGCCAGTGCCCCCGGGTTGGTGGCGTTTCGCAACAGGTTTTCGAGCTGGTCGAGATCGCCGAGCTCTTGCATGGTCTGCATCGCCTGGCCCATGCCCATCGGATCCTGGCCCTCGAAGTCGTAGCTCTGATTCCAGCCCATCTGCGGAAACATCGAGCGTAGGTTCTGGCCGAGCTGGTCCATCTGCCAGCGCAGGTCCATGTCCTCCAGCAGTTGGTCGCTGAGCTCTTGCATCTGCGCCCGCTGCTCGGGCGTCATCGAGTTCATCATCGCCTGCATCGCCGCCATCCGCTGAGCCATCAGTTGCAACAGCTCGTCGAGGGTCTGCGGGTTCTCGGGGAAGAAGTCGCCGAAGTTCTCCATGAACCTCTCGAACTGCGGGTCTTCACCTCGCTCGCGGCGCTCGAGCATCTCGTTGAGGCCGGCGAGCATGTCCTTCATCCGCTGCATGTCCCCCGGGGTCATGTTCTGCATCGCGCCGCTCATCTGATCGACCATCTGCTGCATCAGCTGCTCGCGCAGTTTGTCCATCAACTGCTCGAAGCGGCGGGCCGCATCGGCCGATTCGAAGTCGTATGCGCCGAGTTCGCGAACCTTGCCGGCAAGGTCGTTGGGTAACATGTCGAGTCGGAAGTCGCGGTCCATCGCCGCGTTTCGGGCTGCCTCGGTACGGCGTTCGTCGCCACTGTTTTCTGCGTTGCGGGTGGCGTTGTCGATCGCGTGGCGCTCCTCGTCGACGATGTCGTTCAACTCGTCGGCGATCTCGTCGTACACCCCGCCGAGATCAAAACGATCAAGGCGGGCCTCGCGTTCCTGACGCAGCTTGTCCATCAACTCGCGCAGGCCCTGCATCCGCTCGCCGTTGGGGTCGGTCATGCCCTGCTGCATCAGCCGCCGCAGGGCGCTGTTGATGTCGCCGTGATAGAGGAGGTCGTCGTTCAGCTGATCGAACAAGGCGTCGGCATCGAAGTCGAAACCCTTCTGCGTGCCATCCCAGCGCGAGTACGTGAATCGAGCAGCCATACGCGAACCCTACTTGCGCTCGTTCGCTGCATCTCAGCGGCGAAGCTCGGCAGCGAAAATCGGCGGCGAAAATCGGCGGCCCGGACCTACTGTTCGGGAATGGATGAGATCATCGAACGGATCGACGGCCTCGCCACGACGAGCGACTTCTCTGGTGTCGTCAGGGTTGATGCGGGGGGAGCCGAGATCTTTGCACGCGCCTATGGATGTGCCGATCGCGCCCACGGCGTCGACAACGCTGTGGAGACGCAGTTCGGGATCGCCAGCGGCACGAAGGGTTTCACGGCGCTCACGGTGGTCGGTTTGATCGAACGAGGGCTGATCGAGCTGTCGACGACCGCGCGCTCGCTGCTCGGCCCGGATCTGCCGCTGATCGGCGACGACGTGACGGTCGAGCATCTGCTCAGCCATCGATCGGGCATCGGCGATTACCTCGACGAGGACACCCTCGGTGATGCCGCGGACTACGTCATGACCGTGCCCGTTCACCAGCTGGCGACCATCGAGTCGTACGTGCGTGCGCTCGACGGCTTTCCCTCCAAGTTCGCCGCCGGCACCCAGTTCTCGTACTGCAACGGCGGGTACGTCGTGCTGTCGCTGCTTGCCGAACGAGCCACGGGAGCCTCGTTTGCTGAGCTGGTCGATCGGTACGTGTGCCAGCCGGGCGGTTTGGCGAGCACCGCGTTCTTGCGCTCCGACGAGCTCCCGGGCTGCGCCGCAACCGGCTACCTCGGCATCGACAGCGACCGCACCAACGTGTTGCATCTGCCCGTCGTCGGCAGCGGCGACGGCGGCATCTACTCCACGGTCGCCGACATCCATGCTTTGTGGACAGCGTTGTTCGCCGGGCGGATCGTCTCGCCCGATTGGGTGGGCGAGATGGTCCGGCCGCGCAGCGTTGTTCCGGCGGAGTCCAGACGATACGGGTTGGGCTTTTGGCTCCACGCGTCCAACGACACAGTGATGCTGGTGGGCGGCGACGCGGGCGTGTCGTTCCAGTCATCGCACTCGCCGAGCCGCCAGATCACCTCCACCGTCGTCTCCAACACCTCGGGCGGTGCGTGGCCGATCCTGCGCCACCTCGCAGGTCTGTTCGCCAACTGCGACGTGGAGCGCCTGGGCTGGTCAGGTTGCTAACGGTTCTGCTTCAGGGATCTCTTCCGTGTGCCGATGTATCTGTGTTACCGATCGGATAGGCACAGCCCATCGGTTTTCGTGAGCTACCCTGGAGGCGTCATGCGAGTCCCACGTACCTTTGCCTTCGTCGACCTGTCCGGGTTCACGAACTACACCGCCGCCTTCGGTGACGATGCAGCCGGGCGGATCCTCGGAGCGTTTCGGATGCTGGTGCGCGAGATCGCCAGCGAGCGCGGTGTGCGCATCGCCAAGTGGCTCGGCGACGGGTGCATGATCGTCAGCGTCGACCAGGCCAACGCCATCTCGTTCGCCCTCGATCTTGACGATCGGGCCGGCGAGGTGTGCGCCCCGCTGGCGCTGCGGGTCGGCCTCGCCTCCGGCTACGCGCTGTTGTTCGAAGGCGACGACTACATCGGCTCGGCGGTCAACATGGCCTCGCGCCTGTGCGATGTGGCCGGACCGTTCGACGTACTCTTGCCGACAATGCAGCTGGAACGGTTACCCGAAGGCATTTCCGCCACCGAACACGGCGAGGTGGAACTGCGCGGTTTCCCCGGCACGATCAACGTCCTTGCGCTTCATGGTCGCCCCGCCTCGCCATCGCTGAACGACACCGGTGAGCTGTGGACCCGCACCCCCTTCGGCTGACCTGCCCGCTGCGGTGGTAGCCGCCGTCGATGTCGGCGCAACCATCGGCCTACGCCCCGAGGCCCTGGCCGACGACATCGAAACTGCTCGCGAACTGGCGCTCGGCCATACGCGGATCACGGTGTCGTGGGCGCAAGCGCAACCTCGTCCCGGCACGCTCGACGGCGGTGTCGTCGAAACGCTGCGCAGCACCGCGCACGCCGTCCACGAAGCGGGGGCGAAAGTGTGGGTGTGCCTGCTATCGCCCGACGTGCCGCAGTGGTTCGACAACGAAGGCGGCTTCACCGACGCCCGCCAGGCTGGGCACTGGTGGCCGCGATGGGTGGAGCTGGCGAGCGCTACCTTCGGTGACGAGGTGGACGGATGGATCCCGTTCGAGGCACCGCTGGCCATGGCCAACCGCCTGGTGCCCGGCGACCCCCGCCGTCATGGCGAGGTCATCGACACGCTGTGTGTTGCGTGGCGCGATGCGTGGCGCATCCTCCACGGACCCGTGCCCGTGGCCACGGGGCTCGATGTACGTGTTGTCCGGATTCCGCGGGACGACGTGGTGGCCGCCGAGAACGCACGGCGCGACGAGCACCTGCACTGGCACACATGGCTACGGGCGCTGCGTGACGGGACGATCACCATTCCCGGTCGCGCCGACCGCGAGCTTGCCGACATGGCCGGCTCGTGCGACGTGTTGGGCATCGCCATCAGCGGCGAGCGCGACCTCGACCTCGAAGCACTGGTGCAGCGCACCGCCGAGGAGGGCCCCGATCGACCGTTGGCGATCACGTTCCGGCCCCGCGGCAACGATCTCGATGCACGAGCAGAGGTGATTGATGCCGTCCTCGCCGACACCAGGCGGCTCATGTCAAGCC
>JANNHO010000360.1:0-9632 GCA_031404435.1 Acidimicrobiaceae bacterium
GAGCGGGGCAACCTGAACCATTAGGTGAGTGTACTACTCGCGTCCAGGTGAGTCAAGTATGTTGTTACCCAAGTTTGCCGTTACAACCAATGGGACGCAACCGTTTCAGCCCCGTCAGGCGGGCCGTGCGATCGTGTCGTACCAGGCGATCTTGACGTCGACGCCCGGTGAGAAATGGGCGCGCGGCGCACCTGCGGGCGTCGGCAGCCCCACTGCCTCGATCAGGGTCTGGTCAATCTCCACACCATCGACCTGGTGCAATGGCCAACGTGGATGATTCACCCGGCCGAATGACAACTGCCGACGTCGCTCGGCAACCATCCCCCAGCGGGCGTAGAGGAAATGGTCGAGCGCACTGGTTTCGCTGTCGGCCAGCCGACCCGCGACCCGGAAGCGGATGTCGGCGACGGCCTGCTCTCTCGCCGGCCAGCGTCGGGCGGTCTGGTAGCGATGTCGATCGCCGTCAACGCTGTGCTCGGCGTGCGCCCAGCAATATGGCAGCCCGAAGACCAATCGCGCCACCGCAACCGCCGCGGAACGCGGCACGTCGAGCGAGAAGAACCACACTCCTCGCCGACCCAAAGCGTCGATGACATACGTCCGCACGTTGACCTCGATGAATGTCCCAAGCCGCCTCATCGGCGGTGTGCGACCGAACTGCACGTCGCGCATCTCGAACGGAATCAGGCCCACCCATGCTGCACCGTCGAAGGTGTCAACCCGCACGCCGGCGGGAAGCAACTGCTGCACGGCGGACGCTTCGTAGGGCCAATGGAAGTAGGCGAGGTCGCCCCAGCGCTGCCGGAGGACCGTACGCGAATCCCACGAAGGAGGATCCGGCGAGATCGGCTCGACGCAGCGATCGGTGATGGCTTGCACGGTGAGCTCGATCAACGAAACGGCGTTGCGCCGAACAAGCGACGTTCCGCAGAAGCGACGGGTGACGGGGATCCGGCCGCGAAGAGAGCGGCGAGCATTCTGGCCAGATCTGCGGACGTGGCGTCGTTCGGCGGTGCGATAGCGGCCCCACCGACGCGCTCGAGGTCGGCTGCGTTGGCGAACTGGTCCGTCGACATCGGGAGGACGAGTTGGCGAACACCCGCAGCGAGTGACTCCTGGACGCTGTTGTTGCCACCGTGATGGATCGCCACATCCGCGCAACGCAGCATCGCCACCTGCGGCAGCATCGGCGCGGTGATCCAGTCATCAGGGATCGGTCCGAGTTCAGCGGCTGAGGTCCCTCCGGTTGCGATCGCGGCACGTGCGCCGACCTCGCGCAGGGCACCAGCGATCCGGGCGAGGACGTCCGAGCGGTGAGACAAAAAGGTGCCGAGGGCGACGTACACGTGGGGTCGATCGTCGGTCCGGTCGATCCACGACCGGAACTCGTCGGGGAGCTTCTCCATACGGACAAGTGGGCCGACGAAGCGATGATCGATTGGCAGCAGCTCGTTGCGTTCTGGCCGGTGGAGGGCGGCGACGCTGTTGTACAGCACCAGCTGACCATGGACCCGAAACGCATCGTCGACCGACTGCCGCTGTGGGGCCACCGTGGCGAGCGCATCGTTCCACCGATCGGTGAACACGTTCGTGACCCGGTCGACGAGCTGCTCGAGTTCGTTGAGCTCACCGGGATCGGGCCCAAGGCACGTTGGCCAATGGGTCGGGATCCCGTAGCGCTCGGCACCGACGGGGAGCTGGCTCGGATGCCCGGGGACAAGCGTGAGGAACGGTCGGCCTGTCGCGAACATTGCCAACGTCGACCCGAACGAGACGTGGTCGACGAGCACCTCGTCGGGGTCGAGTTCGTCACACAGTCCGCCAACCTCGCGGGCGACGCGTTCCGGCTGCCACAGCAAGTCGCTCTCGCGGTCGAGCGCCTGTCGGCGGATCGTGGCCACCGGACCTGCGCGAGTTGCAGCGATGAAGCTGTGGATGGCTTCGCTGTCGTCTACGACACCGCTGTTCGAGCCGGCACCAAGCCGCAGCGACCTCCACTCGAAACCGTCGGCTTCAACCCGGGGACGCAGCGCCGGGCCGGTCGCCACGACCACCCGCCGACCGTCCGCCCTGGCCTCTCCGGCGAGCACCGCCATGGGAACGTAGTGCGACGCGTACTCGGGGCTGATGACGAGCAGACTCATCGGGCCACTACCGGCGGGCTGTAGAGCTCGGCGAGTCGCGCAGCCATCGTCTCCACTGAGTACCGCTGCTCGATCAGCCGTCGAGCACGAAGCGCTCGACCGGGGCGGTCAACCAACGCACACGCTCGGTTGATCGCTGCGCCGAGGTCTGCGTTGGGATCGACCAGGACGCCGATGTCACCGTCGTCGACATAAGTTGGCGGACCACCGGTGCTCGGAGCGACCACGACGAGGCCTGCGGCAAGCGCTTCGATCACGGCTAGGCCGAACTCCTCCTTCCAGGCACCGTCGACGTAGACGCCGCCTGGAGCCCAATACCCGGGGAGTCCGCGCGCGGCCGACACGAGTAGCCGGGCCACGTCGGCACGCGGCCGCCCGCCGAGCAGTTGCATCCCGTCGCGTCGTTCGTCACCATGGGGTACGAGGCGATCTATGGTGTCGAGGACCGACCGTTCGGTGTTCGACGGTTCGTCGAGATCGCCCCCGACGATGACCAAGTTGAAGCGTTGGTGCAGAAGCGGATCTCCTGCCCACGCGTCGACGACACGGTCCATTCCCTTGACCGGGTTGAGGCGACCGACGCTGACCAGCAGCGGCAGGTGACCACGATCCTTCGAGATGCCAAAGGCCAGGTCGGCGAGGACGTCGCAGCGAGTCGCACCGATGCTGGTCGCAGCCCCGTCTGTGGCCTCGGCACGGCGGATCAGACCGATGTCGATGCCTTCCGGCACCATCGCGCAACGCTGGTCAGACCGATCCGTCGTGGCCTCGTTCCCGGCAAAGAAGTCGAGGCTCGTCGAGCGAGGGAATATCGCGACCCGGTCGGATTCACCGGCGAGCCGCTCGACCAGGCGTGCCCGAAACCAGATGTGACCCTCGGTTGCGAGCCGCAGGACAGCTTCCCGGTCGGCCTCGCCACGCGCCCGCAACGAAGCGAGCACGTTGTGCGGATCGGGAGCGAGGCTGAAGCAGGTCGGGATGCCCTCCAGCGCAGCGGCCTGCGCACCGGCGAGCGTCCCGGCATCGGCCATTCGTAGGTGAAGCATGTCGATGCCGCCGGAGCGACGGATGGCGCGCCGGAGACCCCGCTCGATCGTTGGCAGGTGCTCCCAGAGGTCGTCGGTCGTCTCCGCCGGTCGGGCATCGTCGCCGATCACGATCGTTGCGAATGACGGTGGCGCGTCGGTGGAATGAATGGAGCCGAGAATTGCGTCGGTCAACGTGCCGCGTCCGATGGTCAGCACATGATCGATCTCGGGGCGGGAGGCGAGCGCCTCGCCGAGTGAGACGAGCAGGCTGGCGACCCCTCCGGTGTCGCCACGCCCGCCCAGGGTGAGTTGACCGTCGAGCCCTGCGGCCATGGTGAGCTGGGCGATGCGCAAGCCACCCCGGGACCTGCGACTGCTGCCCGTCGCGGCGCGAGCCCGGTCACACACGGCCAAGGTGGCATGCGCTCCAATTTCGTCGCTGCGCATGGCGAGGGATCGAAGCGCTGCTTCATCAGCGCCGTACCGGTCGGCCAGCGCACCGACCGCAGCGACCCGGGCCGATCCGAACTCGACCGCATCAGCTGCGACGCGGACCAGGAGTTCGGTCGTACGTGGATCGTCGATCGCCCCGAGCAGATCGATCAAGCGGGCACGCGCCAGGCCCTCGCCCGTCACCGACAGTCGGTCGATGGCGAAACCGGCGATCGCAGGATCCAATGTCGCCCAGCGGCGCAACGTCCGATGCGAGTGCATGGTGTCGATGCCGCCGACGACGACCATGTCGAGCAGGTTTGGAATCGCGTTCGCGTCGACGGGCTGCCGCCGCAACCTCCAGGCGGCATGACGACGCAGCAACACGTCCGGTGACCACAGCAGAGCAGTCAACGATTCGACCGCAGACCCGTGATTGATGGCTCCCAACACGTCGATGGCAAGGACACCGGCGAAGGGGCCGTGGTCGACGAGGTCGTTCAGCTCGTCGACCAGCTCGACCGACAGGGGGGAGCGTCGGGCCTCCTCGGCAAGTTGGGCCGAGCGGAGAAGTGTGCCGACGAAGTCGTCCGATTCTGCGAGCTTGCGGAGTTCATCCACCACCACGCTCCGCCCTCCCGGAGCGCAACCATCGCGGCTCGAGCGAGTCCCCACCGACCGGTCGCGGACGCGTAGATCCGTGGTCATCGGAGTCGAGCGTGGTCAGCGACGGCCGAGGCGTCGTTCGCCCAGTCGGTGGCGACTGCCTTCGGAGAATCGTCGGCTTCGCGGCCCAACAGGTAAGCCCCGACCATGATCACGCCCCACACGGTGAGAAACGTCATCGCGATCCCGATGTAGAGCACCAGGCTGGTCATACCGTCACCTCTTCGCGGGCACGGCGGGCTGGCTCGGTGACCTGACAAACGAGGAGCGTGCCAAGCGAGTGGATCGACGGCACCCAGAGGCCGACGAAGATGCCTGCCGTGGCCTCGTCCTGAACGAAGTACAGCCAGACGGAAAACAGGAATGACAAGAAGCCGGCGAGGACGAACGGCAGCTTCAGGCGGAGGGAAGCGGGAAGTGACTTCATTGGGGAACCTTTCGACGTGGTTGTCCGGATTTAACATCATTCAGTCTTCATTATTCCCCGTCTTTACAACCTGCCTCGATGTACAGGTGATTTCAGTGCTGAACTGCACTGATTTGATCGCGTCTGGTATGGTTCGGTTCCGTGAACGTGGCCTCCGAGGGGCAGCTGGAGTTACAAGAGGCAGCCGACGCGCTCGGGGTGCACTACCAGACCGCATACCGGTGGGTAAGGAGCGGGCGCTTGCCGGCACATGTCGTCCGAGGCCGGTACCGAGTCGAACGCGCCGACCTCGCGCAGGTCGACACCGATCGTCGGGCGCCATCGGTTCCCAAGCCGCCAAGCGACAGGCGTCTTCACAGCCAGGCCAAGCGGATGTACGAGGCGCTCATCAGCGGCGACGAGGCTCAAGCTCAGACGATCTCCCATCACCTGATCGGCGACGGAACGAATGTCGTTGCCTTCATCCAGCGCGTGCTCGTGCCAGCGCTGCGCGAGATCGGGGACGCATGGCACCTCGGCGAGCTGCCGATCTGGTCAGAGCACCGTGCCTCGGCAATCGCCGAGCGAGTCCTCGCCGACCTCTCCCCGAACCCCCGGGGACGGCGACGCGGTACCGTAGCAGTCGCGGCGCTCAGCGGCGACAACCACTCCCTGCCGACGATGATGGCCACCGTTGCACTCCGGGACGCCAACTGGCGGGTGCACCACCTCGGAGCCGACACGCCGCCGGCCGAGATGATCAGTTTCTGCGCGCAGTTGCCGGTCGATCTCGCCGTGCTCGCAGTGACCAACCCCGACTCGATCGAAGTCGCCGAGCACACGGCCGCAGCGCTCCGATCCGCCGGCATCCGTACGATCGTCGGCGGCCCGGGTCGGACGCTCGACGACCTACTGGACCAAGCGCACAACTCGTCCCTGTCCGGACGCGCGCACCATAGCGTTGTCCGGCACCAATGTCACCAGCCCACTGATTGACACTGACTCAGCCTCCGCTGCGTCGGTCTGGCGGGTTTCGTCGGACGCGGGCACCCTGACGCTGGCGGCGGGCTCATCTGCGGCCGAGTCTCCGCACGCTCCGACCGCAAGTGCCAGCACGACGAAGACCGCCAACGTGCGACAGCGTGACATCGGCATCGCTGATTTCTTTCAGCCGTTCAACCGCGGTGGGCAAGGAGAGAGCGATCGCCCGGTTGCTGATGTCGCGATACCGGCTGGTCCGAGATCAGGTTTCGCGCAGTCGATCCGTGATCTTGTTAGTCGATACCGGCCGCACGCGTTACAAGAATCGACGGATGCCTGTTCGGGGCCGGAGCAGCGTGCGGTTGGGCACAAGGTGTTGGCGGACCATCGTGACACGCCTGACGCAATGTGTGCCCGTCTCGATGAGCAGGATCACACGAACTGGCCTCATCCCGGACACCTCCACTTTCTCGTAAGGAACCGCTCATACGGTGACGCCTGCCCAGCCGAGTCGACGCCGTCAGGTCGCCGTCAGGTCGTGGTGACGACGTCGGGGCTTTCGGCTACGAACTCGGCGGTGGTGCGAAGGTGCTGTTGCAAGATTGCGACGCAGCCGGTGGCGTCTCGGGCGAGCGCGGCGCCGAGGAGTTCGGCATGCTCGAAGCCGATGTCGCGCTGCGCGCCTGGACCACGGGCGGACCAGTGGCGGTACAGCTCGGCCTCGTCGAACAGCCGTTGACGAATGCCGACGAGGGTGGCGTTCGGGCAGGCTGCAGCGAGCGCCGTGTGAAATCGTCGGTGGGCGCTCATCCACGCCGGGTTCACCTTCGCATTCACATGCGGGGCCGTCACGCTCAGCACGTGGTGTGCGGCCAACAGCGTCGCTTCCCATTCCGTGTCGCCGTGAACGACCGACTCACGCACGGTCAGGCCCTCGATCTCGCATCGCGCCCACGTGAGATCCGACAGGTGCTCGTGCGACAGCGTGCGCACCCGAAATCCTGCTTGCGGCGACGATTCGAGCAAACCTTCGCTCGCCAATCGGGTCACCGCTTCGCGCACAACCCCGAGACTGACGCCTTTGGCAGCGGCCAGTTCGCCCAGATGCAAGCGATCGCCGGGGGCGATGTCACCGTGCAGAATCGTGTGGCGGAGTTCGGCGTAGACGTCTTCGGTGAGCGATCGACCCTGCCGTTGACGCATTCTCGTTGGCCCAACGCTTGGTGCGGGTAGGGCAATCGCCGACATCGTCGCCGCCAAGGCCCCGTCGCGGGCGATCTCGTACACCACCTACTTCAACTCGGACGCCTCCGCCGTCGCGGTGACGCAGCTTGCCCACGGTCGACTCGACATCGAAACCGCATGGCTGCATGCGTTCAACGCCGCCCATACATCGACGCGGTCGGTGCCGGAGCCGAACGCGACATCGCCGAGGAGGCCCGGCTGCGCGGTTCATGCGGCTACCTCACCGACCACCTCCGGCTCGGCGTCGAGAAGTTGTTGAACGTCGCCGGTGCCGGTGCGTTCGCCAGCAGCAATCCGATCCAACGTCTGTGGCGCGACATCAACGTCGGCACCCGCCACGCCTTCTTGGCCACCAACCCGTCGCTCGAAACCTACGGGCGCTCGCTGCTCGGTCAGCCGCCGATCTACCTGGTCACCTGACGATGAAGTTTGGCATCTGCACCTTCCCGACGGCAGCCGCGGTACACTCGCCACCACGTCCACACCGTCGTGCGTACCCCCAACGGCGGCGACTACGGAGCGGACCTTCTTCGCCAACACCACGAAGCCTTCGATCACACCCACGGCGTCCATCACCCCCGCTGAACATACCGACGAGCCCCGTGTCGGAGGTCCCGTCACGAGCAGTTGAGCGGGCGCTTCCTCGCGGAGCAGCCGATCTCAGCAAGGGTGCTGCGAGCGAGCGTTGAGGGTCGCGGCCGATCGGTGAGATGGGTACGGCTCATGTCAGACTCCCGAGTCGTGAACGTGCTGGAGCTTTTTCGCTTGAATGGTCGAATCGCCGTCGTCACTGGCGGCGGCACCGGCATCGGTCGAGGCATCGCGCTGGGCTTGGCCGCTGCGGGTGCCGACGTCGGGTTGGCGGGCCGACGGCCAGAACCGCTTGAGGCGGTGCGCGTCGAGATCGAGGCGATGGGTCGGCGCGCCGTGGCCGTGTCGACCGATGTCACCAGCGCGCACGAACTCGAACGGCTCGGGCAGCGGGTCACGGACGAGCTCGGGTCGATCTCGATCTGGGTGAACAACGCCGGCGGGCTGCAGGGTGAACCGATGGGCAACCTCAGCTCGGTCACCGAGCATTCGTGGCACACGATCATGGATCGCAACCTCACCTCGGTGTGGTTGGCAAGCGTCGAGGCGCAACGGGTGCTGCTCGACGGTGGATCAATCATCAACGTGTCCTCCACCGGCGGACTGACCAAGGGTGCGCCAGGCCACGGTGTGTACTCGGCAGCCAAGACCGCAGTGAACCATCTGACCCAGACGTTGGCGCTGGAATGCGCCCCGCGACGGATCCGCGTCAACGCCATCGCTCCGGGGCACACGCCGACCGCTGACTACTACCGCGCCTCAGGTTTCGACGACGCCAAGTTCGCCAAGTTGGCGTCCAAGCAGCCGCTCGGACGACTCGGCCGCGATGAGGACTTCGCTGCAGCCGCCGTGTACCTCTCCTCTGAAGCCGCGTCGTGGGTCACCGGTCAGGTGCTTGTCGTCAGCGGAACCCCGTAAGCACAGCCCACTGCCGGCGCCGGGTGGCCTCGACGCTCGATGCAAGAACGGAACAGGCACGGTCCTACGGTTCGCTGGACATCGGACAAGAGGGGGATGACGACATGGCGCTCACGATCGCCTCCCAGAAGCCCATCCACGCGACCTACGCCGTTCTCCAAGACGGCGCGGTCGACGCCGACGGCCACATCCTCGAACCACCCACCCTGTGGGAGGAGTACATCGACCCCCGGTTCCGCGATCGCGCTCTCCGATTCCGGATCGACGAGCACGGCCTCGAGGAACTGGAGATCGACGGCCGCCGCTCGCGCATGAGCCGAGCCGGGTTCCCGTCGACACTGGGCGCGATGGGTGCGCCGGACCTTGCCGCGATGCAGAAGGACCCCGATCGGACCTATCTGTGCGAGGCGCCGTTCGGCTCGATGGACCCGAACGAACGGATCCGCGTGCTCGACGCCGAGCACATCGACACAGCGATCCTGTACACGACCGTCGGGCTGCTGTGGGAGGCCGAGGTCGAGGACCCGGCGTTGTCGCAGGCGTACACGAAGGCCTACAACCGCTGGATCTGCGAGTTCTGCGCGGGCGAACCGCGCCTCGTACCGACGGCCCACCTTTCGCTCAGCGATGCTGCCGCCGCGGCCACGGAACTCGGGCGCGCCGTCGGCGAGGGCGCGGTGAGCGGGTACGTCGCACCCTTCCACCACAAGGGGACACCGCTTGGGCACCCCGACAACGACCCCCTGTTCGCGGCTGCCCAGGACCTCGACGTGCCGCTCGCCATTCACCCCACGTTCGAGCCGCAATGGACCAAAGGCACACGCATGGGCACATGGGAAAACGTCAGGCAACTCCGCCTGCTGGCCTCGGTCGCCGCCTCCGACGGCGTGCGTCAGCAGTTCACGACCCTGTTCGACTACGGCGTGTTCGACAAGTTCCCCCGTCTCAAGATCGTCGTGCTGGAGTCGGGCGCCGGCTGGATCGGATACTGGCTTGATCGCATCGATGCCGTCTTCACCCACACGTTCATCGGCGACCGCGTGCCCCTGAAACACAAGCCGAGCGAATACTTCCGCGAACGGATCTGGATCAGCGCCGACCCCGATGAGCGGATGATCCCTGCGCTGGCACAGCGCTACGGCGTCGAACGGTTCCTGTGGGCCTCGGACTTTCCGCATGCCGACCACACCCCGGAGTACATTCACGACCTCAACGAACTCG
>JANNHO010000361.1:0-1705 GCA_031404435.1 Acidimicrobiaceae bacterium
CTGATTGGGAGCCGGGTCCGGTCGTGGCGTGGACCGAATCCGACGGGCCGGGGCGGCTTCCGCCAGTGGCCCCACGCCGCCTCGGGATCGCAGGAGCGATAGCGGCCGGAATCGCCGCATCGGCGATGATGACCGCCGACACGGTGTGCCCCGAGCATTCGTTGTTCATCGAGATCGCCGGATTGCTGACGATCGTGCTCACGATCATTGGCGTCGTCGCCGCGCTGCGGTCCTCGGTCCTTGCGCCGCCGCTGGTGCTCGCTGCGAGCGTGATCGAGTTTTCGATTGGCTTCGTCGACGTGCTTCACGATCCGGTCCTCAGCAGAATCATTGCGGTCGCGTTCGGAGTCGGTGCAATCGTCACGGCGTTCTCTGCGGCCAGTTCGGTGCGCAGGTTGTGGTCGTACTCGACCCGGGTGTGAGGAACCTGGGCGACACCGAACGACCACCAGTCCGTGACCAACACGCGCCACCAGAGCGCACCCCGGACACGAACCCCGCCCCGCAACACCGACCGACCACCGGTCCGTGACCAGCACGCGCCCCCAGAGCGCGGGCCGGACACGAACCCACCCTCGGAACCAAGCGGCGGCGACATCGGCGGACTTTTCGTTCACGCGTGCTGCGACCACAGCGGCCTGGCTTCTACCGTCGACGTATGGAACCACGGGCTCGCATCGTCATCATGGCGTCGGGGAACGGGTCGAACGCTCAGGCCGTGATCGACGCCTGCTCACGCGGCGAACTGCGCGCCGAGGTGGTAGCCGTCGTGTGCGACCGATCGGAAGCCCGAGTGCTGGGCCGTGCCGACGCGAGCGGCATCCCCGATGTATGCGTCGGGCGCCGCCCTGACGAGGAACGCACCGACTACGACGCCCGGCTTGCCGATGTGGTCAGCGGGTTCGATCCCGATCTGGTGGTGCTGCTCGGCTGGATGCGCGTCCTCACCACCAGCTTCCTCGGCTGGTTCCCCGGCATGGTCGTCAACCTTCACCCGGCCCTGCCCGGTGAGCTCCCCGGCACACATGCGATCGAGCGGGCGTTCGCCGAATTCGAGCGCGGCGAACGCACCCACAGCGGGGTGATGGTGCACCTGGTGCCCGACGCCGGCATCGACGGCGGCCCCGTCCTCGCCACAGCGCAGGTCGACTTCGAGCCCGCCGATACCCTCGAATCGTTCGAGCTCCGTGTGCATGCGACCGAGCACCGGCTCATCGTCGACACGCTGCGCCCGATGTGCATCGCATCGAGCGCACGACACCACTCCCTTCGAGACCACCAGGAGATCCGCACATGAGCAACGACCAACTGTTCGACCGGTTCGAAGCCCTCACCTTCGACGACGTCGTGGTCATCCCCGGCTACAGC
The DNA here is from genome assembly GCA_031404435.1 of Acidimicrobiaceae bacterium. GTDB lineage: Bacteria > Actinomycetota > Acidimicrobiia > Acidimicrobiales > Ilumatobacteraceae > VFMC01. The sequence goes on from JANNHO010000361.1 coordinate 1,369, forward strand.
GACGTGCTGCCCGACTCGGTCGACACCACCGCACAATTCGCCCGCGACATCACCCTCGCTGTGCCGCTGGTGTCGGCGGCAATGGACAAGGTGACCGAGGCGCGCATGGCCATCGCTATCGCCCGAGAAGGCGGCATCGGCGTGATCCACCGCAACCTCTCGATCGCCGATCAGGCCGCCGAGGTGCAGAAGGTGAAGCGTAGCCAGAGCGGCATGATCACCGACCCGGTCACCCTCTCGGCCGCGGCCACCCTGCACGATGCCGAGTCGCTGATGAATCGCTTCAAGTTCAGCGGGGTTCCGATCGTCGACCACGCCGGGCGCCTCGTCGGGATTC
>JANNHO010000362.1:0-3502 GCA_031404435.1 Acidimicrobiaceae bacterium
GATGCGGATGGAGTTGGTGCTCCGCTTCGACTACGGCTCGATCGTCCCCTGGGTGCGCCGGCTCGACGACGAGACGAGGATCGCAATCGCCGGCCCCGATGCCCTCGCGCTGCGGACGAGGGTGCCGATGCGCGGCGTCAACCTCCGCACGGTGGCCGAGTTCACTCTCGAGGCCGGGCAGCGCGAGTCGTTCGACCTCACCTGGTATCCGTCCGTCGCCAACGTCCTTCTCGGCATCAACCAGGGTCTCACCTGGTCGACGACCGTGATCATGAAGATCGACCTCGTCGGCCCCGCCCGGCGCGGCTTCGCGATGGGGCTCAACGAAGCCGCCGGCTACGGCGCCGTCGCCATCACCGCATTGGCGACCGGCTACATCGCCGAACATGCCGGGCTGCGGCCGGAGCCCTTCTTCCTCGGCATCGCCTACGCCGGCCTCGGCCTGGGCCTGTCGGTGTTCTTCGTTCGCGAGACCCGTGACCATGCCCGCTACGAAGCCGCCAACCACAACGCCACCCACAACGCCACCCACAACGCCACGCTGACCACCGGCGAGATCTTCCGACTCACCTCCTTCACCGACAAGGCATTGTCGTCGTGCTCGCAGGCCGGACTGGTCAACAACCTCAACGACGGACTTGCCTGGGGTCTGTTCCCGATCTTCTTCGCAGGCGCGGGCTTGTCGATCGGGCGGATCGGCGTGCTCGCTGCGCTCTACCCCGCCGTGTGGGGCCTGGGCCAGCTGTACACCGGAGGCCTGTCCGATCGCATCGGCCGAAAACCGCTGATCGTTGGCGGCATGCTCACTCAAGCGGTCGCCATCGCCTGGATCGCAGCCACCGGCAGCTTTACGGCATGGGCGCTCGGCGCGATGACCCTCGGTGCGGGCACAGCGATGGTCTATCCGACCCTGCTCGCGGCGATCGGCGACGTCGCCCACCCGTCATGGCGGGCACGATCGGTCGGCATCTATCGGCTGTGGCGCGACGGCGGCTTCGCGATCGGTGCTCTTCTCGCCGGCATCCTCGCCGACCTGATCTCGATCCCAGCCGCTATCTACGCCGTTGCCGGACTCACCGCGGTCTCCGGTTTGGTGGTCGCTGTCCGCATGTACGAGACCCATCCGCAATGAAAGGCGACGGGGAGGACCGGTGCTCGATCGAGGAGATCCTCCCCGAGGCTCGGGCGAGACTCGATCGTGTCGATCCAGCGCACCTTTCGGCCGGTCCCGAATCTGTCATCGGGGATCACTGCTGTCTCGCACGACACCCACACGGAGTTCGTCGACAAGTGCATTGAGCCCGGCGCCGCCGGGCAGCGACGCCCGCTCGCGCAGCGCCACACCGACTTCGTGGACGACCAACGAGGCCACCGCCTGCGTCAGTTGCATTCTGGCGCGACGACCGATTGAGACAAGCAGGGCAACTTCGGGTGCACCCTCGTTCCACAACTCGCCGACCACCAAGTCGGCAAATGCGTTCGCCTGAACCCGTGCACCAGCGGCCAGACCATCGGCCATCCGAATGGCCGCCACCGGATCGGCACCAGCGTTGATCGCATCACCCACAAGTGTCAGCAGTGCCGGCGCCCGGACGCGCCACAGTTCCCCGTCTGCAGCATCGGTGTGGATCAGACCGGCCTCGCCGGCCGCAGTTCGAACGGTCTCGTCCGCCAAGGCAGGAACGGCGTCGATCAGCTCGGTCGTCGAGTACGCCACCGCGCCCTGGTCGATCGCGACTGAGCCCGACCCGGCCAGCACATCGTCAAGGGAGCGACCCGACGCCGATGCGACACAGAGATCGCGGATCGCTGCGAGCGAGTAGCCCCGCGCTTGGAGTCGAGTGATCAACAACATCCGCAGACGATGCGCATCGTCGTACCGGCCCACGCGCCCGACCTTGCGCGGCGCGTCGATCAAACCCAGTGTGCGGTACTCGCGCACCGTACGCGTCGGTACACCGACGAGAGCGGCCAACTCGTCGATCGACCAGGATGTCGAAAGATCGCTAGACATTGCCGTTATTTACCGTTACGGTCATGACTGTGAGTATTGCGGACGAGACGCCACGAGTCAACTATCCCCCCGAACTGGAGACGGTTCTGGATCATCTCCGCCGACAGTTCGACGCACCGAACCTCGCCCTCGACGGTCCACCCATGCGTCTCAGCGGCGGGTTCTGGGCCGAGATGTGGACGCTGACCGTGTCGGATCACAACACGCTGCCGCCTCGGGTCGTACTCCGTCTTGCCCCAGACAGCCAACTCGCCGCGTGGGAAACCACGTTGCAGGCGGGCGTCGCTGAACAGGGCTACCCAACACCAGTGGTTCACGCGTCGAACTTCATGCCAGCCGGCGGTGGGCGCGCCTGGTGTGTGATGGACCACGCCGACGGGGCACAACTGCTTGGGGGGCTCAGCGGCCCACGAGCGTTGATCGCGCTCCCGCGACTCGCAACCGGACTGCCCGACACACTCGCCCGCGCCGCGGCCAACCTCCACCGACTCGACCCCGAACCGATCGAGGCAGCACTCTCTCGCGCCACGGACCGAACCATCGGCGTCGACGGTCTGCTCGACAACTACCGCTCACGCGCGTCGGACCTGACCGACGCGCCTCTGCTTCGCGCCCTCGACCGACTCGCGATGACTCGACCCGACTCGAAGCTGCGAGTGGTCTGCCACGGCGACCTTCACCCCTTCAACGTGCTGGCCAACGACAACCAAACCGTGGTACTCGACTGGACCGCAGGCCAGATCGCCCACCCCGCCTACGACCTCGCATTCACCTATCTGGTCCTCGCCAACCCGCCGCTGGCCACCCCCAAACCACTGCGCCCAATCATCAACGCCGCCGCCCGCCGAATTGCCAACCGCTTCATCAGCACCTACGCCAAGATCGGGTCACACCCGATCGACCCCGCCACTCTCGACTGGTATCGCAGCCTTCAGGGCTGCAGGATCCTCACCGACCTCTCGGGCTGGCGCGCAGCGGGCGAACTCGACGCACACAGCGGTCACCCGTGGCTGGCAATGGAGTCAACGCTCCAGCCACTGCTCTCGCCCTGATCGCAGCACTGAGATCCACGCGTGGCTGATTTGATCATATATCTGAACATCTGTGCAGATATCAGGTAGCGTCAGGCCGCCATGGATGACAGAGCCACCCGCACATCAGTGTTCCGCGTCGATGAGCGGGATTGCGCGACCATCCAAACAGCCGCCCAGTAGACGCCAACACCGGATCGGAACCTCGCATGGCAGCCACAGCGCTCACCCTCTACATCATCTGGGCGATTCTCGCGTTCGGGTGGCGAAGCGCCGCGCAGTATTGGCGAACCGGCGACACCGGACTGCGACTACACGCCGACGCGAACACACCACAATGGTGGGCCAAGATCGGCTTCGTCATCGCGATCGTCATTGGTTTCGCAGCCCCGATCGCAGCGGTCGCAGGACTCGAGAGCATTGCCGTCCTGAACACCAGATGGCTGCACGTCACAGG
>JANNHO010000363.1:0-2665 GCA_031404435.1 Acidimicrobiaceae bacterium
GTGTTGGTCTCCGAGTGCGAATACTTGACGGTGGCAGGGCCGAAGGTCAGCGCGCCGTACAACTCGGTGGCGCTCGACAACAGCGTCGTCAACCAGACCTACAACACCCCGGCGCTTGGCACGCTCGTGTTGATGAACAACCAGATCGAATGGATGATCGACAACGGCGGGCTCACCTGGTGCAACCACCGTTCGGCTGCGTCGGCGGCCACGCTGTACGGCTGGGCCGACAGCCGCGACTGGGCCACCCCGTTCGTGACCGACCCGGCCAAGCGTTCCACCGTGGTCGGCACGATCGATATCACCGGCCCCGACGCGACCGACGTGTGCGCGGCGCTGCGGGCCAACGGAATCGTCGACACCGACAGCTACCGCAAGCTTGGTCGCAACCAGCTGCGTGTCGGCATGTTCCCCGCAGTCGATCCGGCCGACGTGGCCGCGCTGGTGTCGTGCATCGACTTCGTCGTCGAGACGCTGAGCTGACGCACGGTGCGGCAATGAACGTCGAACACGTGCTCACCACGGCCTTCGATCAACTCACCCCGTTGCACGACCCGGTCCTGGTTGTCGCCCTGCGCGGCTGGTTCGACGTGGCCGAAGTGGCCACCGACGCCTTGCGCGAACTGCTCCACGACCACCCGGCACCCGTGGTGGCCTCGATCGATCCCGATCCGTTCTTCGACTTCACCCAGGAACGCCCGGAGGTCGCTTTCGACGACCTGCACCAGCGCCAGATCGTGTGGCCGGCCAACGAGTTCCGCGTGGCCCGCTTTCCGGGCAGCGCGCACGACCTGGTCGTGCTCGCCGGGGTAGAGCCGCACCTGCGGTACGTCACCTTTGCCGAATGCATCATCACCGTGGCCGCCGGTCTCGGGTGCCGGGTGGTGGTCACCGTCGGTGCTGCGGCGGAAGCGGTACCGCACACCCGCCTGCCGCATGTGGTCGGCAGCAGCACCAACGACGGTCTGGTCCGCGCTCTCGGGTTATCACGCCCGCAGTACCAGGGGATGACGGGGTTGGTCGGGGTGCTGCAGGAGCGGCTCGACTGGCGCGGACTGCCGGCGGTGTCGCTGCGCGTGGGGGTGCCGCACTACCTGGGCAACGCCAAGCACCCCAAGTCGTCGGCGTCGCTGCTGCGTCACCTCGAGCACGTGCTCGCCATCCCCGCAGCGCACGCCCGTCTCGACGACGACATCGAACGATGGGGATCGCTGCACGACGAAGCAGTCGCCGAGGACCACCAGGCCTCGCTGTACCTGACGATGCTCGAGACCGAGTACGACCGGCGCACCGAGGCGTCGCTTCCGAGCGCCGACGACCTCGCCGCCGACTTCGAGCGGTTCCTGCGCGACCAAGGCCCCGAGCCCGGTGCCGCCGGTGCCCCCGGCGGCACCGGCGGCTGATCAGCCCTTCGCGGCGCGGAACCCCGCTTCGAGATCGGCGATGATGTCGTCGATCGACTCAAGACCGACGCTCAGGCGAACCAGGCCCGGGTTGACTCCGGACTTGAGTTGCTCGGCCTCGGTCAGCTGACTGTGCGTGGTGGTGGCCGGCTGGATGACCAGACTGCGCACGTCGCCGATGTTGGCCACGTGGCTGTGCAGCTCGAGTGCCTCGACGAAGCGTTGGCCGGCCTCCTTTGCCGAACCGACCTCACCGGCTTTGATGTTGAACGCGATGATGCTGCCGTAACCCTTGCCGTGGCCGTACTTCTTGGCCCGCTCATACCACGGGCTGCTCGGTAGCCCGGCATAGGAGACGCCTTCGACTTCGTCACGGCCGAGCAAGAACTGGGCGACCTTGTCGGCGTTTTCGAAGTGGCGCTCCATCCGCAAGCTCAGCGTCTCGATGCCTTGCAGGATCAAGAACGCGTTGAACGGCGAGATGGCCATACCGAGGTCGCGCAGCATCTGCACACGGGCTTTGAGGATGAACGCACCGTGGCCGAGCGCCGGCCAGTAGGCCAAGCCATGGTAGCTGGGGTCGGGTTCGGTGAAGTTGGCGAAGCGGCCGCTGGCGCCGTAGTCGAACGTGCCGGCATCGACGATCGCCCCGCCGATCGAGTTGCCGTGCCCACCGCAGAACTTGGTGAGGCTGTGCACCACGATGTCGGCACCCCATTCGAACGGGCGGATCAGGTACGGCGTGGGCACGGTGTTGTCGACGATCAGCGGGATGCCGTTGGCATGGGCGACGCCGCTGACGCCTTCGATGTCGAACACGTCGTTGCGCGGGTTGGCCAGCACCTCGCCGTAGAAGGCCTTCGTGTTCGGGCGGACGGCTGCGGCCCACTGCGCGAGGTCGTGCGGGTCGTCGACGAAGGTGACCTCGATGCCGAACTTGGGCAGCGTGTAATGGAACAGGTTGTACGTGCCGCCGTACAGCGACGGGCTGGCCACGATGTGATCGCCGGCCTGGGCCAGCGTCAGGATGGTGATGGTCTCGGCGGCCTGGCCGCTGCCGACGACCAGTGCGCCGGGCAGACCGACGGCCGTCGTGACACCACCTTCCAGGCTGGACAGACGAGCCTCGAGCGCGCCCTGCGTCGGGTTCATGATGCGCGAGTAGATGTTGCCGATCTCGGCCAGGGCGAACAGGTTCTGGGCGTGCGCCGCATCGCGGAACTGGAAACTGGTGGTCTGATAGATCGGTACCGCACGAGCAC
>JANNHO010000364.1:0-12829 GCA_031404435.1 Acidimicrobiaceae bacterium
GGCCCCGCCGGCGGCGTTCACGCCGGCGCCGATCCCTTCGGCGGCCGCTTCCGCAGCGACACCCCTGGTCGTTGCCGCCGAGGAGGTGCAGACGCCAGGCTCACGCGACGGGTCAGCGAACACCTGGACCATCCGAGGGCAGATCGTGGTAACGAACTCGATCGGCGGGCCGGTCTCCACTACGAACACACACACACATCCGCGACCGAGCGTGCATGGGTTGGTGCTTCGATGTGACTGTCGGTTGACGGCCAGCTCGATAAGCGACGGGTTTGACGGCATTCGGCGAGGCCGGTCACGACTCCACTAGGACGACCAAGGTCTCGGGGCGCACGCCATCATGCTTCATCGCCGCAGCTCCGGCCTCGCTCTCCATCACCGCCTGGAACGCGTCCATGTCGGCAACTTCCATGAAGAGGCCGACGCGGTTCGGGTTCTGGGGGTCGACGAATGTACGAATGTTGAGAGCCACTGACCCGAACACTTCCTTCCGCTTGGGCGAAGCCAGCCAGTGCGCGACGTCGTCGACTTCATGGGTAGCGATCAGTGTTGGCATGTGTGCCTCCCGGTCTTAGGGACCGGAGCGATGCCGATCTGCCGAAGTTCTAACACACCCTCGCGCCCGCCTGTTCATGAGCCAGCTTCGCGTTGTCCAGTGTCGTGGCCACGGAAAGCCAGAGGCTCTTTCCTGACCGTGCCGCGACTGGGAGCGGCGCGACGCATGTGCCCGACGATGCACAGCGCCCGTCGACCGCCCCGTATCGCGACAAATCGGTGACGGGTCTCCGGCTTCGCTGCAACGGCGTGCGGAGGCAGGGTTTGGCCACTCGCGGCCTCAGGCATCGCGCCGGAGATGCGGTGACCCTTCGCAAGTTTGCGACCGCGATCTCTGACCTCCTCGGAGTCTCACGCCACACCGTCAACACGATCGAGACTGGGCGTGTCGCCTTCGCAAGGCCGGCGGGTCTGGACCACCCGGTCATTCACGCGGTGATCGTCCGCCTGTCGGCAAGGCGCAGAGCGCCCCAGCCCAACGCAGCGCCGATCACCGCACCAATGGTGTTGGTGATCCAGTCGTTGCTGTCGCAGGAGCGTCCGAGCGGGGTAACCACAGCCTGAATCGCCTCGATCACGACGGACAATCCCGCGCCGGCGGCAAACGCCAAGAAGGGTCGGCGGGTCGCAACGCTGGCGAGCATCACCGAGACGACGAACAGCACCACATCGGCCATCAGCTCAACGCGACTCGGCGTCGGCCAGTAGAAATCGAAGCTGATCTCGCAACGCGAGAACAGCCGCCGGTTCTGCGGGACCAAGGTCAACAGCATGACCGGAACCAACGAGGCAGCCGCCAGCCACCATGTCAACCGCGCCCGATCGACCAGCCAACTGCCCGCCAACGGGCCGAGCAGGATCAACAGCACCAGGACGGTCGGTGCGATCCAGCGGTGATCAAGTAGGAAGTCTGTGAGCATCGTCGCCACCACACGCCTGCACAATCGGTCGGATCACGCAGTCCGACCATCCGGCATGACGCGATCCGGTGGCTCTCTGCGGTCGCGTCCCCGCGACGATAGAACCGACTCGCCTCAAGCGGGCAACGATCGAGCGACGAGCGGCGCATCCGCCAACCATCACCTACCGCCGGAGACGGGACGCGCCCGAGGCGCCGTTCGCGCGCGTCGCTCGCCCGCTTTGATGGCGTCGTTCTGCGGCGCGCGTTATGCGCTGATCGCGTATTTCGGACGTGGCGCGGATCGGCAGATATGAGACTCGCCGACCGAGCCGTTGCCGGCGTTCAGCCGGTCTCTATGTCGTCACCTTCGGCGATGTCGACGAGGGGGTAGTCTCCGGTGAATTGATCATGGGGAATGGAGTCAAGGAACTCCCGGCATGATCCTGCGGCCACGTCGCCCTCCGGTAGCGGAAGCTCGTACCAGATGAGGGCGCTGTCGGGGTCACCTTCCCGGATGACCACTGCCACCCGGTCGCCTACGGTGGCCGCGTTGCCGTCATCCGCGGTCGCCTCGCCGCCGAGGATGACGACACCGTCGGTGTCGGTGTCCGCACACTGCAGGTCGAGGATGAGCCCGAAGCTGAACCGGGCCTCGCCGGTCACTTGGCCGTCCTGTTCCACGGCGGTGATGTCCATCGTCTGGCCACCAAGGTCTGTGCTTCCGACGAACCTCACATCGCCCTTGGCGAGGGTCGTCGGACCATCGTCGCTGGTAGTCGTTCCGTCGTCGCTGCACGCTCCGAGCAGGATGATGGCTGTCGCTGCGCTGGCGACCGAGGCTGCGAACCTGTTGTTCATTGGTGCTCCTTGGGTGACGGCTCGTGGTTGCGTGGGGCTGGGTCAATCGGTGGTCGGTGTCATGGACCTGGGCGATGCGGTCGTGCTCGGCCGCGTCTAGGGCACCGCTGCGGTCTCCGGGGTCAGGTCGATCGTGGCGACCCAGGCTTCGAACCATGCCCTGGCGTCGCTGCGTTCGTGCCGCAGGTCGAAGAGATAGAGCCGCCCGCCGGAGACGACGGTCGCCGCGATCTGCGAACACTCCGCGATCCTGCCCGACTGCCCGTCGATGGTGATCTCCGCTTGCTCGCTGCGAGGCACACCGCAGCCGCCAGGCGAGACGTACTCGTCGACCCATTCATCGATCGAGACCCCATCCGGGATCTCTGTCGACGCGCCCACGAAGTAGGCGCTCATGCCGGTCTCCACGGCATCGAAATGGGATTCGAGGTTGGTGTCGTCGAGCTGCTGGTTGACGGGATCCCAGAGCTCCGTGGCCGGTGCGGGCGCGCCATCCCTGTCGTGATACTTGAAGGAGTAGCCGTGGGTTGGCGAGACGAAGGTCGTCGTCATGGCCGGGAAGTCGACCGCGGTCTCCGGGGTCAGGTCGATGGTGGCGGCGAAGGTTTCAAAGACGGCTCTGGCGTCACTGCGGTCGTGCAACAGCGTGAACAGATAGAGCCGCCCGTCGGCGACGACGGTTGCCTCGATCAGGTTCGGACACTCCGAGATCTTGCCCGACCGTCCATCGATGGTGATCTCCATCTGCAGGCCGCGAGGCACACCGCAGCCGGCCGGCGTCATGTCATCGGCAGCCGCGATGTTCTCGTCAAACCACTCGTCGATCGAGATTCCCTCGTAGGCGATGGCATCCTCCGAGATCTCTCCCGAGACGCCCTTGAACACGGCGGCCACACCGGTCTCCACGACATCGAATCCGTCGTCGGGCTGTTCGCTGAAACTTCTTCCCCACGCCAAACCCCACATCTGCTTGGCCGGTGTGAGCGTGACGCGGTCGGGATGCTTGATCGAGAAGCCGTTCCTCGGCGAGACGAATGTCGTCGTCAGGATCGGAAAGTCGACCACCGGCACCGTTACGGGCACCATGACGGCCGGAGACGGTTGGTCGGCGGGGCTTACTGGGTCGCCGTTGCGAATCGCCACGAACGCGACCGCGACCACAGCGGCGGCGGCGAGGAGCGCACCGACCAGGACCCGCGTCGTCCGCTTCTGGTGCTCGTCAGTATGGCTCGGAGTATCGAGATCGATCATGGTTGGTTCCTCCTCGATGAACTGAACAGGTAGGCGGTCGAGAACCTTGAACTGCACCCTCGACCACAGATCCGCCGGGGCGGGCACGTCGTCGACCGCACTGCATCGATCCGCCACCACTGAGTCGAAATCGTCACGCATAATCAGCCTCCGTGATCGTCTTTCGCAGCGCGGCATGGGCACGATTCAGATGCACCCGAACGGTGCTCGCGCTGGTCCCCAAGAGCTCGCCGATCTCAGGCGACGTGTACTCACCGACGTAGCGCAGCGCGACACACGCCCGCTGCTGCGGCGACAGATCCTCCAGGAGGCCGAGGAACTCGACGAGCGAACCGGTCAGCGGCACCGAACCGTCAACCGCCCCAAGATCGGTCGAACTCGACCGCGCCGCCGCAAGGCCCCCAGCGATACGAAAGGCACTCCGCCACACCCACGCCTCGACATCATCGACGGCGTCACCCCGCCGCAGGACCTGGGCGAAGGCCTCGGCCACGGCATCGCTCGCCAACTCGGCGTCACCGGTGAACAACAACAGCGAGCGCCACAAGCGGCGATACACGCAGCGGAACACCGCCTCCACCCGATCCTGATCCCCCACAGCGCCCATCATCACCCCTACAGGGCGCCAACGAACTGAATCCGTTTACACCGCCGCCAGAATTTTTGCCGCACACATTCCCGAAGCGAGGAAGCGCCGCGCTCAGAATGCCCGATATGGATCGGGGCCGCAAGGCGTCTCTTCGTTTCCACGGACCGAGCGGCTGCTGCCCGGCAATGCTCCTTGTTGCCTCGTTCGTGGCTGCGACCATGGGTCACCGGCGACCGAAAATCACCGGCGATTGGCGCGGTACCACTCGATCATCGCAGTGGTGGAGCTGTCGTGGGTGGAGCCGGTGTCAACGGCAGCGCCGGTGAGCTCGGGGGTGATCTGGTTGGCGAGCGCTTTGCCCAACTCGACACCCCACTGATCGAAGCTGTTCACGTCCCACACGCAGCCCTGTACGAACACGATGTGCTCGTACAGCGCAATCAGTTGGCCGAGCACGGACGGCGTCAGTTGCCCAGCGAGGATCGTGGTGCTCGGCCGGTTTCCGGGGAATACGCGGTGCGCCTGTTGATGCTCGGGAACACCGTCGGCGCGGACCTCTTCGATCGTCTTGCCGAACGCCAGCGCTTCGCCCTGCGCGAACAGGTTGGCCATCAACAGATCGTGTTGCGCGGTGCTGAGGTCGGAACCGGCACCATCGTGGTTGGGCCTGGCGAAGCCAATGAAATCAACGGGAACCAGGCGGGTGCCTTGATGGAGTAACTGGTAAAAGGCGTGCTGACCGTTCGTACCGGGTTCGCCCCACACCACCGGTCCGGTGGCCATCGTCACCGCGGTTCCATCGAGGTGCACGCTCTTGCCATTGGACTCCATGTCGAGCTGTTGCAGATACGCAGGGAACCGGCGTAGCTCGTGGGCGTACGGCAGCACCGCCTTGGTCTCGGCACCGAGGATGTTCGTGTACCAGATGCCGATCGCGGCCATCACGACGGGTACGTTCTCGCGTAGCGGAGCATCGCGCAGGTGCTGATCGACGAGGTGGAAACCGTCGAGGAACGCCCGGAACTGCTCGGGGCCGATCGCGATCATCAGCGACAACCCAATCGCCGAATCCACCGAGTAACGGCCGCCAACCCAGTCCCAGAACCCGAACATGTTGGCCGTGTCGATACCGAACGCGGCGACCTCGGCGGCGTTGGTGCTGACCGCGACGAAATGGCGCGCCACAGCGTGTTCGCCGAGCGACTCGACCAGCCATTCGCGTGCAGCCCGCGCGTTGGTGAGCGTCTCGATCGTGGTGAACGTCTTCGAACTGACAACGAACAGCGTGGTTTCAGGATCGAGGCCGGCCAGGTTGTCGGTGATGTCGGCGCCATCGACGTTGCTGACGAACCGGCACGTGAGATCAGCGTGACCGAACGCCCTGGTCGCCAGATAGGCCATCGCCGGGCCGAGGTCACTGCCACCGATGCCGATGTTGACGACGGTGCGGATCGCGTCGCCGCGAACGCCGTGCCACGAACCGGAGCGGACCCGGTTGGCAAAGCCGGCCATCCTGTCGAGCACCTCGTGCACCTGTGGCACGAGGTCGGCGCCGTTGAGCATCACCGTGGCACCGCGAGGTGCGCGCAGCGCGGTGTGCAGCACCGCCCGCCGCTCGGTCACGTTGATCGCTTCGCCGGCGAACATCGCCTCGCGCCGGTGCTCGAACGTGCTTGCTCCTACGACGGCCAACAGCGCGTCAAGAACTGCGTGGTCGATCAGGTTCTTCGAGCAATCGACACGCAGGTCGCCCACCGCGAACATGAACCCATCGGCCCGGTCCGGATCGGCGGCGAAGAGTTCGCGCAGCGGCGCCGGACGAGGTAGGTCGGCGAGCGCCGCCCATTCAGCTGACGTGGTGATGTCCATCGAGGACCGACGTTAGCGAACAGGGTCGACATGCACCGATGGGCCGAGATGGGCTGCGGCGTGCCGGTCGAGCACAACGGTGGTCTTCGTCCGGCGTACCGACTGCACCGGAAGCGACGGATCGCCCTCCACCCACCGGGCAACAACGTCCGCCTTGGCTGCACCGATGACGAGAACCAGCCGAGTCACCGCTTCGTTGACCGGCGACGGCGTGAGCGTCATTCGAACGAACCCGTTGAACGGCCCGGTGATCGCGACTGCACCGTCGCGCTCGGTCGCACCAGGCCCGGACGTCCCCCTACTGACTGGATCTCCCGGCGGCCACGACGCGGTGTGGCCGTCGTCGCCAATGCCAAGGTGGACCACGTCGAGGCGTACCGGCAGTACAGCCGCATACGCGCTGGCGGCACGGCGGTGGTCGGCCGTTGTCACCGGCATCGCGTGGATCTGCCGGACCGGGATGGGGAGCGCGTCGAGCAACCGCCGATTGCGGGCCGGGTCGCCGTCGGGCGCAACCCGCTCGTCCACCTGGAACACATCCACTTGCTCCCAGGGAACGTTCGACGCAGCCAATCCGGCGAACATCAACCCGCTCGCCGATCCACCGCTGAACGCCACGGAGCCACGGCCATGTCGGCTCACTGCCGAGCGGAGGCGCCGGGCGATCAGGTCGGCCGCGGCGAGTGACGCCGACAGCGAATCATCTGCCACGTAGATCTTCATCCCGCGAGCATGGCAGCGGAACGACCATCGCGCTCGTCCGGCTGACGACACGATGTGCGCGGAGAACAGTGCGTCTAGCGTGTGTCCCGATGACCGATCCGATCCGCATTGCCAACTGCTCCGGCTTCTACGGCGACCGCCTGGGTGCGGCCCGAGAAATGGTGGAAGGAGGCCCGATCGATGTGCTGACCGGCGACTGGCTGGCCGAACTGACCATGCTGATCCTGTCGCGCACACGGGCCAAACGGCCGGGGGGCGGCTTCGCCCGCAGCTTCGTCACCCAGATGGAGCACGTCATGGGGACGTGCCTCGACCGTGGCATCAAGGTGGTCTCCAACGCCGGCGGACTCGATCCCGACGGATGCGCCGACGCCGTGGCCGAGGTCGCCCAGCGGCTCGGGCTGTCGCCGACCATTGCCTACGTCAACGGCGACGACCTGATCGACAGGCTCCCCGAGCTGATGGCCGCCGGGGTCGACCTCGCCCATTTCGACACCGGTGAACCGATCGGCGACATCTCCCGCTTCATCACCGCCAACGCCTACCTCGGCTGCTTCGGGATCGTCGAGGCATTGTCGGCCGGCGCCGACATCGTCATCACCGGCCGCGTCACCGACGCCGCCGTTGTGTGCGGTCCGGCCGCGTGGCATCACGGTTGGGCCCGCGACGACTGGGATGCGCTGGCCGGCGGCGTCGTTGCGGGACATGTGATCGAGTGCGGCACCCAAGCCACCGGCGGCAACTACTCGTTCTTCACCGAGGTCTCCGGCCTCACCCACACCGGATTTCCATGGGCCGACATCGCCGCCGACGGGTCGTCGCTCATCGGCAAGCACGACGGCACCGGCGGCGAGGTGTCGATAGGCACGATCACTTCACAGTTGCTGTACGAGATCGCCGCACCCGCGTACCTCGGACCCGACGTGACCGCCCGGTTCGACACCATCCACCTGGAACAGGTCGGCCCCGACCGAGTGCGAATCAGCGACGTGCGTGGCGAGCCACCGCCGCCAACGTTGAAGGTGGCGATGAACGAGATCGGCGGGTTCCGTAACGACGTTTCAATCGCGCTCACCGGGCTCGACATCGAGCAGAAGGCAGAGCTGGTCGAGGCCGCATTCTGGGAAGCGCTCCCCCACCGGCGCGCCGAGTACGCCAGCGTACGTACCCGGCTCGTTCGCACCGACAAGCCCGACCCGGCAACCAACGAGGAAGCAACTGCACAGTGGCGGGTCACCCTCAAAGATCCCGACGAACGCAAAGTCGGCCGGGTGGTCTTCGATGCCACCGTCGAGCTCGGCCTGTCGACCATCCCCGGGTTCTCCGGCATCGGCGGCAGCGGCCAGCAGGCACGCGCCTACGGGGTGTACCGCCCCGCTCTGGTCCCGGCCGAACTGGTGCCCCAGCACGTGGTGGTACTGCGTGCCGACGGCACCGAAGCACAGCGAACCGTGGTCGACTCCGTCGCCCCGGCGGGTGACCCAACCGGTGACGTAGCCGTCGTGCCAGCTGTCGGTCCAACGACCAGCGCCCCCACCGGGCCGACCGTTGTCGTTCCGATCGGGCGCGTCATCGGTACACGCTCCGGCGACAAGGGTGGCAATGCCAACCTCGGCGTGTTCGTTCGCACCGATGCAGCGTGGCCGTGGCTCGACGAGTTCCTCACCGTCGACACCTTGCGCGAACTGCTGCCAGAGATCGCCGAGCTCCACGTCGACCGCCACCGCCTCCCGTCGATCCGCTCGCTCAACTTCGTCATCCACGGCCTGCTCGACGAAGGCGTGGCGGCGTCCACCCGTCAGGACGCGCAGGCTAAAAGCCTCGGCGAATGGCTCCGCGCTCGGGCTGTCGCCATGCCGGTTGCCCTCCTGTCGCGCGATTGACCAGGAAGAACCTGCACCGAGACGCCGTCCGCTCACGGAAACGGGCCGGCCGCCGAGCAACGGGCCGATGTAGCATGGCCCGTGTCCGTTTCGACCGCTCCGCACCACAGCCTGAGCCGGTATGTGCCGAGGGTTGCGAGCGAGTGGGGGGCCGTCGCGCCGGATGCGTCGTGGCAGGAGATCGACTCGACGTTGTGCTTCGTCGACCTGTCGGGCTTCACGAAGTTGTCCGAACGCCTTGCGCGTCGGGGCCGGATCGGTGCCGAAGAGCTCACCGAGGTGCTCAACCGGGTCTTCGGCCGGATGCTCGAGCTCAGCTACGAACGCGGCGGGGGCCTGATCAAGTTCGGCGGCGATGCTCTGCTGCTCCACTTCGTCGGGACCGATCATCCGGTTCACGCAGCCTGTGCGGCAGTGGAGATGCGTGCCGCGCTGCGCGAGGCGGCACAGATGAGAACCTCGGTCGGTCGTGTTCCGCTGCGCATGTCGGTTGGCATCCACTCGGGGATCGTGCACATGTTCAAGATCGGGACCTCACACCGCGAGCTCGTCGTCACCGGGCCGGCGGCAACATGGGTGGCGTTGATGGAGAGCACTGCCGACGCGGGGGAGATCCTCGTCAGCCCCGACACCGCGCGGCGACTGCCCACCAGCGCGACGGGCAACGCGAAGGGTGCCGGGCTGCTGCTGAAGTGGCGGTATCCGGTGGTGGCGAGCAAGGGCGCATCGCCTCGCCTGCCCGTGTCGCGCGAGGCAATCGCCGAATGCCTCCCGGTCGTCCTGCTCCAGTACCTCGCCCAAGGTCCGCCCGAGCCCGAGCACCGGGTAGCCACCGTCGGCTTCGTCAAGTTTCAGGGCGTCGACGAGCTGATGGCAGCGACCGGTCCGGCGGGCGTGGCCGTCGCGCTCCACGATCTCATCTCCACCGTCCAGCACGCCGCCGATGCGGCGGGAGTCACACTGCTCGCCACCGACCTCGACAAAGACGGCGGGAAGCTGATCCTCGTGACCGGGGTGCCTGCTACCCAGGGCGACGACGATGGCCGCATGCTCCGGGTGCTGCGGGAGATCATCGAGGCAAACACCCGGCTGGATGTGCGGATCGGTGTACATCGTGGCCACGTCTTCGCGGGAGAGGTCGGTGGCGAGCACCGGGCCACCTTCACCGTGATGGGCGACACAGTGAACCTGGCGGCACGGCTGATGGCCGCCGCAGCACCGGGCGAGCTGTACGCGAGCCCAGAGGTGCTCGACCGGTCACGGACGCTGTTTGCAACGGTTGCGCTGGAACCATTCTTCGTGCGCGGTAAGTCCCTGGCGGTGCAGGCCTACTCGGTCGGCAAGGAGATCGGATCACGTGTTTCAACCGCGACCAACGAGCTGGCCTTTGTCGGCCGAGACGTGGAGATGGCGGTGCTCGCCGGGGCGGTCGCGGAGGCGGAGGCCGGCCACGGCTCGGTCATCACCATCGTCGGTGCGACCGGGTTGGGGAAAACTCGGCTCATCGAGGAGACGAAGCTGCTCGCCACCGGAATGACGACGATCGGGATCCACGCCGACTTCAGCGGATCGACCGCTCCCTATCGTGCATTCCGCGACCCGATCCGTGACCTCCTCGGCATCGAGCGAGCGGATCAAACGACCATGGCGACATCGCTGGAGCGGGCCGTCGCCGAGCGGGTGCCAACCCTGCTGCCGTTGTTGCCCCTGCTTGGCGACGTCGCCCACATCGACGTTCCGAGGACACAGCGGGTCGACAGCATCGAGCTTCGCTTCCGACCGGACCGCACCGCCGACGCGGTGATCGACCTGCTCGACGCCTGCGGTACCGGTCCGATGTTCCTCGTGGTGGAGGATGCTCAATGGATGGACAGCGCTTCCGTTGCGCTTACGGAACGGTTGATGGCTGCGGCACGCACCCAACCGTGGCTGATCGTCGTCGCCCGGCGCCCCGAGACAGGCGGCGTGAGTCCCCAGCGCGGTGAGCGGATCGAGCTGCATCCGCTCGATCCCATCGAAGCAACCGCAGTCGTCATCGCGG
This sequence comes from Acidimicrobiaceae bacterium, assembly GCA_031404435.1. Lineage (GTDB taxonomy): Bacteria > Actinomycetota > Acidimicrobiia > Acidimicrobiales > Ilumatobacteraceae > VFMC01. The sequence goes on from JANNHO010000364.1 coordinate 10,671, forward strand.
CAACGTCAGCGGCCCCGCTGCGCCCCCATGAGATCGACCTCATCGTGCAGCGGTCGGGCGGGAGCCCGCTCTTCCTCGGCGAGATGTTGCGCATGGCGCGCACAGGCCGGGTCGAGGATCTTCCCGCGTCGTTGGACGCAGTCGTGAATGCCGAGCTCGATGCGCTCGGGGTTCTCGCCCGACGGCTCGTGCGCTATGCCTCGGTTCTCGGGCGAAGCTTCCGCATCGCGGTGCTGCGCGAGCTCGTCGCCGACGATGCGATCGAACTCGACGACGCGACCACTCGCGAGCTCGGCCGTTTCCTTGAGTACGAAGGCACCGATCGTGCCCGCTTCCGCCAAGCACTGCACCGCGACGTTGCCTATGAAGGCCTGCCATACCGCCGCCGACGCGAACTCCACTTGCGCGCCGGGCAGATCACCGAGCGCTTGGCCAACGGTGCTCCGGAAACGGTGGCTGACGTGTTGGCGATGCACTATTCGCTCGCCCAACAGCACGCCCAGGCATGGCAGTACGCGTGCATCGCCGGAGATCGCGCCCGAGACCGGTACGCGAACCTCGAGGCCGCAGCCCAGTACGACCGGGCGATCGACGCGGGGCGCAAACTCGCGTCATCGTCGCCGGGCGAGATGGTGGCGGTGTGGCGGATGTTGGGCGACGTGCGAGAACAACTCGGCCTCTTCGAAGACGCCATCGAGGCGTACCGCAGCGCGGCCAGCCTGGTCGACGGCGACCCGATCGCGCGTGCCGACCTGTTGTGGCGGCGGGCGCGCGTGCGCATGCACCTCGGTGCTTACCGGACCGCGCTGGCGGAAGCCACCAAGGCCCGGAACCTCCTCATCGACGTCGACCTTCCCGGTGCCGCCAATGCCCGCGCCCGGTTGACGGCCCTGCAGGCGTTGCTGCGTCAGGCCCAGCAACGAGCCGACCCTGCGTTGCGCTTGGCCGACCAGGCGATCGCCGAGGCCATCGCGGCCGACGACGACGACGCCCTGGCCCGGGCATATTTGGTGTCCGACTGGGCCAATCGCGTGCTCGGCGCGACCGCTCCAACCGGGTACGGCGAGCTCGCCCTCGACATCTACGAGCGTCTCGGCGACCTCGACGGAGCCGGGAAGGCATCGAACAACCTCGGCGCGATCGCCTATCTCGCCGGGCAGTGGGACGACGCGGTCAAGTGGTACCGAAAGGCACTCGACTCCTACAAGCGCTGTGGGAACGAAGCCGCCGCCGCGGTGGCCGGCACCAACCTGGCCGAGGTGCTGGTGAGCCAACGCGCGATCGCCGAGGCCGAACCGATGCTGCGTGAATCCATCCGCATCCTGCGTTCCTCACGAGCCCTCGACGACGTGCTCTTCGCCGAGATCCAACTCGGTCGCCTTTTGGTCGAGCGTGGCGACAACGCGGCCGCGGTCGAGCACCTCACCGCGGTACGAGGTGAAGCCGCAGCGATCGGGCAGGTCGGGTACGCCTTCGAGGCGGCGATGCACCTGGCCGCCGCCTTCGCCGCGCAGCACCTGTTCGACGTCGCCGCGCGGACACTCGACGATGCCGTCGCGAGCATTGGTTTCGTCGATCCGCTGTACCAGCCGACGCTGGCGCGGGTCCGCGCCATGGCGTTGACCGGCAAAGGTCAGCTCGCCGACAGCCGGCAGGTGCTCGAACACGGCCTCGTGACAGCGCGTGAGCAGGGCCTCCGCTACGAAGAGGGCCTGCTCCTGCTGGCGAGCTTGCAGGTCGACCGAGCGGCCGGCACCGAGCCGTCAGCGTCGCTCCTCGCGATGATGATGACGTCGATCTTCGCGCTACTCCACGTCGACATCGAGGTGCCTGTCGAGTCCGTTACTGGAACCGCGGATCATCATGACCGAACACCTGCCACGTCGTGATGGCGTTGCCGTTGGCGTCACCACGGGTGGTTTCGCTGGCGACGCACCACGTCTCAAGGCCCGGCAGCGTCGCCGATGTCACCGTACCGGTGCCGTCGAACTGCGGATTGATGCACACCAGCACCGGCCGGAAAGTCGTCCCACCGGTGGGGTCGTACTCGAGCGACAGGTTCAGTACCCCGCCCGGTGCGGAAGCCGGCGCAAAGGTGAGGTACCCGCGGTAGTCGACCTGGGCCGCCCCGTCGGGCACGAACAACACGGTGCCAGTGG
>JANNHO010000365.1:0-3443 GCA_031404435.1 Acidimicrobiaceae bacterium
GCCGTCGGTGAAGCCACGCGTGAGGAGAATGACTACTTCGGCGACCCGGTCGTCACCGCAGCGAGGCTGTGCGCCGTGGCCGAGGCCGGACAGATCCTGGCGACAGAGCTGTCGCGGATGCTCGCCGGACGAAACGCGAGCCAACGTTTCGGTCCACCACGAGACATCGAGCTGAAGGGAATCCCCGACCCGGTGGCCGTCGTCGAGGTCCTGTGGGCGCCGATCAAACGCGCGCTGTCGATGCCGTTACCGCAGGTACTCGCGGCCAAACCGGCAATCGCTTTCGTAGGTCGTGACGACGTCCTCGAGTCGCTGACGGCGACGTTCAAACGAGTCGCCCGAGATCAGAAACTGGCGATTGCTTTCATCAGCGGCGAGCCCGGCATGGGCAAAACAACGTTGGCTGCACAGCTCGCGCAGCGCGCGTTCGCGGCGAACGCTGTCGTACTACTCGGTCGCTGCGACGAGGACATGGGCATCGCCTCACAACCGTTCGCCGAGGCACTTGGCCAGATCGTCACCTACGCCGATGATGCCCTGATCGAGGCCCACGTCGCCGACTATGGCGGTGCGCTCGCTCGCCTGGTGCCAGCCCTTCGGCGCCGGGTCGCCGATCTCACCGTCAACACGACCGGCGACGCGAACAGCGACCGGCACGTGCTGTACAGCTCGATCGTCGGCCTGCTCTCGACGCTTGCCGTGACCGCCCCGATCGTCATTGTTCTCGACGATCTGCACTGGGCCGATGAGTCCGCCCTCGTGCTCTTGCGTCATCTCGCGGTCGCCGCTGCGGACGTGCCGATACTGGTCCTTGCGACGTTTCGCGACACCGAGATCGACCAACAGCACCCGCTCACCGACACCCTCGCGACGATGCGCCGCAACATCAATGTCGAACGCTTCGCCCTCGGAGGTCTCGATGCTGAGGCGGTCGCCGACCTGATGGCCCGCGGATCTGGTCGTCACATCGGGAATGCTGGACGCGAACTGGTGGCCACGTTGACCAGGGAGTCCGCCGGCAACCCGTTCTTCCTCGGCGAGCTGTTCCGCCACATCGTCGATACCGGGATGGTTGATGTCGACACCAGCGGACAGTGGCGGGTCGTTGCTGACTTCGAGCAAGTCCAACTACCGGGGTCGGTGCGTGACGTCATTGGGCAACGGATGGATCGGCTCGGCGACGCGATGCGTACCGTGCTCTCTGCGGCCGCTGTCGTCGGGCACGAGTTCGACCTCGAGGTCCTCGAACGACTCGTCGATGTCGACGCCGATGCGCTGATCGACATGCTCGACCGGGCAGGCGCGGCGTCGCTGATCTCGGAGTCCGCACTCCCGGGCCGGTATGCGTTCACCCATGCGCTGACGCAGCACACGCTGTATCAGGATCTCGGCGCAACGCGCCGGGCGCGCATGCACCAGCGGGCGGCCGCCGCGATCGAGGACGTGCATGGCCCCTATGCGCCGGGCGACTCACAGGCGATGGCCCGCCATCTGCTGAGCGGAGCGCGGGCGGAGGATCTCGGCCGTGCCGTGGCGTATGCGCGTCTCGCTGGTGAGGAAGCGATGCGCTCGCTCGCAACTGCGGAAGCTGTGCGCTGGTTCGAAACGGCATACGGCCTGTTGGATCGCCTCGATGAGCATTCGCGAGAGATGCGCTGCGATGTGCTGATCGAGTTGGGGGAAGCCCGCCGGCCAACGGGCGAGAACTTTCGCGAGCCACTCCACGAGGCGTTCGAACTGGCGGCTTCGATGGGTGATGCCGAACGAATGGGTCGCGCTGCCTTGGCCAGAAGCCGTGGGAGTCTCAGCCACAGCGGGCACGAGGATGCGGAGTGGGTCGACGAGCTCGAACGAGCGATCGAGGCTCAGCGCCGCTCCGGCGACAGGCAACTAGCGGTGCTGCTCGCCACGCTCGCCGTCGAGTTGTCGTTCACCGACCGACCCAGACGACATGAACTCGCCCGCGAGGCCGAGGAAGTCGCTGTCGTGGCGGGTGAACAGCGGATCGAACTCGAAGTGTTGAACCTCATCTACATCCCGACGCTCGAGCCGTCGCTGTTCGCCCAACGCGACGCGCAGACCATTCGCGCCCAACGGCTGGCCGAGGTGGTCAAGGACCCCGTCCTGTCAGCGGTCGCTGCGACGCAGCGCGCCTTCTTCCTTGCCGAGGCCGGCGACCTCGACGAGTGCTGCCGCGTCAGCGCTGAGACCAAGCAGCTTTGCGAGCGCACGGGGGTCCCGTTCCTCCAGTGGCGTGCCGGTCTGTGCCTGACATTGATCGAGATTGCTCGTGGCGACCTGGCTGCTGCCGAGGCGTTGTCCACCGAGTACCTCAACATCGGCATGGCCGCCGGCATCCCCGAGGCGATGATGGACTTCGGTGTGCAGCTGATGTTGATCCGCAGCATGCAGGGCCGCTCGGCCGAGATTGCCGACATGGTCCTGTCGGCGTTGTCGGATCTCGAAAAACTTCCTGGTCTGCGCGCCGCGGTCGCCAGCCTGTATTCCGACCTCGGCCGCGACGACGAAGCGCGGGAGATCTTCTCCCAGGACGCGGCGAAAAGGTTCGAACACGTCCCCATCGATGCGATGTGGGCGCCGGCTCTGACGTCGTTCGTCGACTCGGCGTTCCGCTTCCGCGACGCCGACGCGGCGCGCAGCCTGTATGACCTGCTCGAACCGTGGGGTCACCTGATGGCCTACTCGATCGTTGCCGTACATGGCCGAATCTCCCACTCGCTGGCGCTGCTCGCCGACGTGCTCGGTGACATCGACGCGCGTGAGCGACACTTCCGTGAGACGCTCGATGCGTATCGGGAGCGCTTCCCGGCGCCGTACTGGATTGCGCTGTGCGAGTCGCAGTGGGGTTCGACGCTGCTCGACAGTCGCCCCGGCACCGATCCGGCACGGGGCCTTGGTCTGCTCGAGGACGCCTTGGTCGCCGCGGAACAGTATGGATTCTCAGCGATAGAGCGACGTGCTCGAGCCCTCCTCGAATCGGGCAACGTCGCGGTCAATGAATAGTGACGGTGCCTGCGGTGCCGTCGACGGTGATCGTTGCGCCGTCGGGGATCATCTCCGTGGCATCGGTGATCGACACGACGCATGGGATACCGAGCTCGCGCGACACGATCATGGCGTGACTGCCCATGGCCCCCACGTTGACCACGACGGCGGCGGCGGGGACGAACAATGGCACCCATGACGGATCGGTCTGCGGAGCGATCAGCACGTCGCCCGGCTCAAGGCCCTCGGGATGGGCGGCGTCAAGCACGACGCGGGCTCGTCCCGTCGCGATGCCGCCCGAGCCCGCAGCGCCGGTGAGCACCATACCTGCCGTCGCCTGCGTGATCTGCGTGGTGTGACGGCGGCGCATCTCCGCGAGCGCAGGTGCCCGTCCGTTGACGATGAACACCGGTTCGAAGTCGAACAGGTTGCGATAC
>JANNHO010000366.1:0-2121 GCA_031404435.1 Acidimicrobiaceae bacterium
CGCAACGGTTCGGTGATCTCGCCGTTCTCGATGAGATACGCCTCGGTCATGCCGAACACGAAGTCGCCGGTCGCGGTGTTGACGCTGCCGCCGCCAAGCTTGGCGACGTACACGCCACTCTCGGTTGCCCGCACGATGTCGCCGGGCTCCTCGGTGCCGTTGAGCACGTAGGTGTTGGTCATCCGCACCATCGGCAGATGCATGTAGCTCTGCCGCCGCCCGTTGCCGCTCTGGGCGCGGCCCTCCTTGCGGGCCCGGAGGTAATCCCACATGTAGTCGGTGAGCACCCCGTCTTGGATCAACACGTTGTACTGACTGGGGTGGCCTTCGTCGTCGATGCCGATGGCCCCCCACTCGGTGCTCATCGTGCCGTCGTCGACCAGCGTGACGAGCGGCGAGGCGACCAGCTCGCCGGACTTGCCGCGATACACGCTGGCCCCCTTGGCGACGAGGTCGGCTTCGAGGCCGTGACCGCACGCCTCGTGGAACAGCACACCGCCGCTGCCGCGCTTGATCACCACCGGCATCGAGCCGCTCGGGGCCGGGCGGGCGTGGAGCTTGGTGAGCGCCTGGCGTGCTGCGTCGCGGGCGAGTTCTTCGACATCGACGGTGTCGAACATCTCGAACCCGACGGTTTGGCCAGCACTCTGGAACCCGGTCTGCATGCCGGCGTCACCGGTGGCGACCACGCTCATCCGGATCAGGCCGCGGACCTGTTCGTCCTCGGCCAGCACGCCTTCGGTGTTGGCGACGAGGATACGCCGGCGGCTGTCGCCGTAGCCGGCCGAGACCTGCACGATCGCTGCGCCGGCACTACGCGCAGCTTCGTCGATGCGCCGCAACAGGTCGACCTTGTCGGCCTTGGCAACGTCGTCGGGATAGCGGGTGACCGTGTTGACCTTGGTGCCGGCGCGCCGAGTGAGCTCGGCCACGACCGTGCCGCGCCCACCCTGGCTGGCGGCAGCCGCAGCCGATGATGCGGCAGCAACAAGACCCGCTTCGCTGAGGTCGGCGGTATGGGCGAACCCGGTGGTATCGCCTTTCACCACGCGGATGCCGGCACCACGGTCGCGGCCGCTGGAGACCTGTTCTATTCGGCCGTCATCGAGACCGGCCGAGGTGGACCGCTTGTCTTCCGCGAACACTTCGGCGAAATCGGCACCGCTGCGAACTGCCGCGCCGAGCACACGGCTGAGAACGTCGTGATCGATCATGACCCGAGCCTACCGAGGCACCTTCGACTCGCTCACCGGTGGAGCGGCAGAGCGAACCGCTCACGTTCACGCCCGCGGGTGCCGATACCCCAGTGCTGGCAGCGCGCATGTGTGTGCGCGCCATGTTGGAAGGTCAACCCCATGCGAGAACCAATCGCTCTGATCCATCGACTCACCGTTGCGGTCGGACTCGCTGTCGTCCTCGGCGGATCACTCGCTGCGTGCGCGCCCGGTGAGGCGGCCGAGCAGATCGCCAACGACGTGTCAGTCGTAGACGGCACCGTGTTGTCGTGCGCGAACGAGCCGTGCGACCCCGACGCGGCGGCCGGCGACGAGGGCGTCGTCGTGCAACAGGTCGGCATCATCGACGAGACCAAATCGATCGCCTGCACCACCGAACGGGCCAACCTCGAGCAGGTCGTCGAAACGTTCAACCTGATGGAAGGCCGCGCACCCGCGGCCGAGGTCGAGCTCGTCCCCGACTATCTCCGCTCCGAGTCGACGATGTTCGACGTCTCCCCCGAGGGTGCGATCATCCCCGCCCCCGGGTCCGATTGCGCCTGACTCAGCTCGTCACCCCAGGTTAGACGACCGGGGGTAGACGTCGGTGGGATCGGTGACGATGTTGACGAGATACGGCACGCCCGAGGCAAACCCGCGGTCGAGCGCTGGCCCGATCTCGCTCGGGTCGGTGACCATCTCACCGCCGCCGCCGAGCGCCGTGACCACCTCGTCGTAGCGGCATCCGGGCTGCAGGTCGCAGGCCACATCCCAGCCGTAGATGGCCTGCATCGGGTGCTTCTCCAGACCCCACATCCCGTTGTTGCCACAACAAAACATAGCTCTGTCTTACACACTTTCATCACTCTCGATGTTCCGGGCACGGTTTGGCGACATTGAGGCTTAC
>JANNHO010000367.1:0-4135 GCA_031404435.1 Acidimicrobiaceae bacterium
GAACTTGGAAGCCGGCGACCTTGTCGGTGTGGTGCTGTCGTTCGAGCCATTCGACATCGGCGTGGCAGTCACCGCCGACACCGTCGCCGGGTCCGTACCCGACGAACCCACCGGAGCCGCAAAGACGCCGAACACCACCCACCTCACGCTGAGTAACATCCTCGTGACCGGGGTGCAGTACTCCCAGGAGGACAGCCAGCGCGTCTCGGAAACGCAATCGATCGGGGCCGGCGAGGAGACCGACGACACGGCCCTGCCGGCAAGCGTCGAGGAAGCACCGGCGCAGCAATTGTTGATCACCCTCGCAGTGTCGTCGCCGGAGGTGGAACAGATCGTGTTCGCCGCCGAGTTCGGTCTGATCTATCTGACCGGCCAGAACGCCGACACCGATCTCGAGGGCACCCGAATCGTCACCCTCTCGCAGGTGTACATCCCGGTCCCGCGATGAGCCAGCCGGCAGTCGCCCACGTCGCCGTGCTGAGCTCGGCGTCGTTGCCGCGGCTCGCGCTCGACGACTCGGACCCCGACATTCGGTTCGATCGTCAACCGTGGCGCGACGATGCCGGGCCGCTCAGTGCGTGGGCTTTGGTGGAGGGCATGCTTGACGTCGCGCCGTTCGCGCTATGCATCGGCGCCGACGTCCCGCTCGAGCTCGCATTCGAGGTGAGCGCGATCATCGATCAATCGCATTCCGATATCGGCGTCGTGTTGTTGCGCGCACCCGACCCCGACCTGTGGCAGCAGGCTGCGCGCAGCGGTGTACGCGACGTCATCGACCCGCTGTCGATCGATATCGATCTGCTCCCGTCGTTGCGCCGGGCGATCACCCGCTCGAAACGGATGCGCGCCGCGCTGGTGGCCGCGGTGGAACCCGCCCACGCCCACGGCAGGGTGATCGCGGTCCTGTCCCCAAAGGGTGGTAGCGGCAAGACCATGGTCGCGTCCAACCTCGCGGTCGCGTTGGCCGCGGCCGGCATCGGCGACGTGGTCCTCGTCGACCTCGATTGTGTGTTCGGTGACGTCGCCAGCGTTTTGGACCTCAACCCCGAGCACACCGTCGGCCAACTCGCCAGGCTGCACAGCTTCGACAGCACCACGCTCAAGTTGTTCCTCACCCGCCACGAATCGTCGGGACTGCACGTACTCGCCAGTTCCGGGCTTCCCGAAGAAGGTGAGGAGGTCACCGCCGAGATCGCCGACCAAATCCTCGATCTGCTGTCACGCGACTTCTCCCACGTGGTCGTCGACACCGCAGCCGGCCTCGATGAGCGAGCGTTCGCCGCCATCGAACGCGCCACCGACGTCATCCTGCTGGCCAGCATGGACATCGCCAGCATCCGCAACCTGTCGAAAGAGATCAACGCCCTCGACCGTCTCGGCATGACCGCCGCACAGCGGCACTTCATCCTCAACCGCGCGGATACCCGCGTGGGCATCGAGGTGTCCGACGTGGAAGCCGCGATCGGAATGAAGGTGTCCGCCGCGTTGCCGAGCTCACGGCTCGTGCCGCTGTCGATGAACCAGGGCCGGGCGATGGTGCTCAGCGACGCAGATTCACCAGTCTCTCGCCAACTTCTCGCGATGGCCGCCCGCTTCATCCCTGCTGCGGCGATGAGCGCTACGGCCCCCCCCGACCGAAAAAGTAAGTTCACCCTCAGGAGGCGTTCATCATGAAGCTGTCCGACCGGCTCAAAGCCACCTCCGAACCACTCGCCAGACCGAGTTTCGTTGCCGGGATGGCCCGGCCTGCGACCACCGGCCCGAACGCACTGAGCGACTTCAAGCTGATGGTCCACGAGGCGCTCGTGACGCGCCTCGGTGGACGGCTGTTCGACGCGACGCTCGGACCAGATCAACTCAACGCTGCCGTTGCCCAAGAGATCCAGGATCTAATGGAGGCCACGTCGGCGCCGTTGTCCACCCTGGAACGCGAGTTGCTGGCCGATGAGATCATGAATGACGTCGTCGGCCTCGGACCGATCGAACGCTTTCTCGCCGACGCATCCGTCACCGAGGTCATGGTCAACGGCCTCGACCTGATCTACGTGGAACGACGCGGCATCATCGAGCAGACCGATAGCCAGTTCCTCTCGGAGGATCATCTGCGCAGGGTGATCGAACGGATCGTCAACTCGGTCGGGCGGCGCATCGACGAATCATCGCCGATGGTGGACGCGCGGTTGCCCGACGGGTCACGCGTCAACGCGATCATCCCGCCTCTGTCGGTCAACGGACCTGCACTGACCATCCGCAAGTTCGCCGTCGACCCGTTCCAGCTCGACGACCTGATCGAGTTCGGCACCCTGTCCCCGGAGCTCGGCGAGCTACTGCAGGCCGTGGTCAAGGTGGGGCTCAACATTCTCGTCTCCGGCGGCACGGGCACGGGCAAGACCACGCTGCTCAACGTGCTGTCGAGCTTCATTCCCGAAAGCGAGCGGATCGTCACCATCGAAGACTCGGTCGAGTTGCAGCTTCACCGCAAGCACGTGGTCCGCCTGGAAAGCAGGCCACCCAACATCGAAGGCAGCGGCGAGGTGACCGTGCGCGATCTCGTGCGCAACTCGCTGCGCATGCGGCCCGACCGGATAATCGTTGGCGAGGTGCGCGGCGCGGAGGCGCTCGACATGTTGCAAGCAATGAACACGGGCCATGACGGCTCGATCTCCACGGTGCACTGCAACAGCCCCCGTGATGCCCTGGCCCGGTTGGAGACGATGGTGTTGATGAGCGGCATCGACCTGCCGAGCCGGGCGATCCGTGAACAGGTGGCGTCAGCGCTCGACTTGATCGTGCACATCCATCGGTTCCGCGACGGCACCCGCCGGATCACCCATGTGACCGAAGTGGTCGGCATGGAGGGCGACGTGATCACGATGAGTGAGATCTATGCGTTCGACCACCGCGCCGGCATCGACGCCAACGGTGTCACCCTCGGACGCATTCACCCCACGGGGGTGCGCCCCATGTTCACCGACAGGTTGGTGGAGGCCGGCATTGATCTTCCCGCCGAGCTGTACGGAGGGCTCGGCGCGTTCGCGACGAAGAAGGGCGGCTGGTGAACACCCAGGCGCTCCGACGTCCGGTGATTGCCGGTGCGTTCGCTGTGCTCAGCGCGCTCGCACCCCTGTCGGTCAGCTCAGGGTTTGCGACAGCTCCACCCGAAGATGGCCGGCTCGACATCACTGGTGTCGATGTTGCGGGCTACCCGACGGTCGCATTGGAGGTTGGTGCGACCGGAGGTGTCAGCGATGGAGCCAACCTGGTCGTCACGGAAAATGGTGAGCAGGTGGCGGCAACCATTGCAGTGGTGCCCACATCGGGGCTTGAAGTGGTACTGCTGATCGACACGTCGGGCAGCATGAACGAGGGCGGGGCGATCGACGCAGCGAAACGTGCAGCGCTTCGATTCCTCGAGGTGCTCCCCCCAGTGGTGCCCGTCGGTATCGTCAGCTTCGACGACACGCCCGCATTGGTCAGCCCTCTCAGCACCGACCGGTTCGCGCTCGCCGCCTCGATCAACGCACTTCGCGCCGATGGCGAGACCGCCCTGTACGACAGCGTGGTGTTCGCCAGGTCGCTGTTTTCCGGTGGGACCAACGACCGCCAACTCGTCCTGCTCAGCGACGGGGGCGACACGGTCAGCGCAGCATCGCTCGACGACGCCCTTGCCGCGGCGACCGATGTGCGTACCAGTGCGATCGAGCTCGTCAGCTCCGAAGCGAACCGCGACGCGCTCGAGCAACTCGTTTCCGCGCGCGGCGGAACCCTGAGCTCGGCAACCGACTCCGACGCATTAGAGGGCTTCTTCCAACAGGTAGCTACCAGCTTGGTCAACCGGTACCGGCTCACGTTCACCTCGTCCGCTACCGGTTCCACCACCTACACCGTGACCGCCGCAACCCCGACCGGTGACGTCGAGGCAACGATCTCCGTGCAGCTCCCCGACGCAGCCACCACCGCACCTGCCGGCACCACGGCCGACTCGGCGGGCAGCAGCACGGCAGGGACGGCGGAACCAGCGGTGACTGCGGAACCGGCGGTGACTGCGGCGAGCGTCGTGACGGACACCGCTGTGCCGGCCGCAACCACGCCGTTGTCACCTGCGGTCGGCAGCGAGTCGGGCGCGTCGGTGGCG
>JANNHO010000368.1:0-3981 GCA_031404435.1 Acidimicrobiaceae bacterium
TGCCGCTTCGGCTTCCAGCTGCACGCACATACCGACCACCTCGACGTTGTCGCCCGCCGATTGCAGTTCGTCACGCACCCGTTGCTCGACGGCGGGAATGGTGTCGAGGTCGTTGTCGCCGACGTTGACCACCGCAAGCACTGAGCGGTTGGTCAACAGGAAGTGGGGCGCCAACGTCTTGCGCCATTCAGGCTTGAGGCCCGCCCGGTACAACGGGATGCCGTCGCTCAGCGCTTTGTATGCGGCCGATAACGCTTCGAGTTCGTCGCCCAGGGTCTTGTCCAACTTCGATTGGCGTTGTGCTTGGTTGTATCGCTTCTCGACGGTTTCGAGGTCGGCGAGCGCAAGTTCGATCTCGACGACGCGCAGGTGTTCGATCGGGTCGCTCGGGCCCGTGACATCGTCATCGACGAACGCCCGCAGTACGAACACGATCGCGTCGACTTCGCGGATGTTGGCCAGGAACTTGTTGCCGAGGCCCTCACCTTTGGAGGCCCCCTCGACCAGCCCGCCGATGTCAACCACTTGCACCGAGGCATGCACGATCGACTTCGACTTCGACATCGCTGCCAGCCGGTCGAGCCGCTCGTCGGGCACTTTGGCCACGCCGATGTTGGGGTCCTTGGTGGCAAACGGGTACGGCGCGGCAAGCGCACCGCCGCCGGTGAGTGCGTTGTACAGCGAGCTCTTGCCCGCATTGGGGAGACCGACGAGGCCGAAGCGTTCCATAGCGAAGGGCGCAGGCTACCGGAGCCCCCTGCGCGCCGAGTGATGAGTGCTCGGCGAGCGACTCCGGCGACTCTCCGGCGACTCCGACGGCCGAGCGGCGCGGCCGTAGGATGCTGGGATGACGCCGTTGCAGGCGATGGAACGCGCCCTTCACTTCCTCGACCGTTCCCACGAATCGGGGTTCAAGACCAAAGCGTTCGTCCGCGCCCTCGACGTGTTGAGCGCCCTGCCTGAAGCAGAGGTCGCCCAACGCTCAGCGGCGGGCACGCTGACCGATCTCGACGGCATCGGCGCGGCCAGCGCCCGCCTCGTTGCCGAAGCGCTCGCTGGCGGCGACTCGGCGTACCTCGCCAAGCTCGACGCCGAAACGACCGTGCCGATCAGCGCAGCGGGTGCCGTCTACCGCGCCGCGCTGAAGGGCGATTGTCACCTGCACAGCCGGTGGAGCGATGGCGGGGCCACGATCGAATCGATGGCCCGCACCGCGATCGCCCTCGGCCACGAGTACATGGTGCTCACCGATCATTCGTCTCGTCTCACGATCGCCCATGGTCTCGATCGCGAGCGGCTCGCCCGTCAGGTCACCGATGTCGCCGAGCTCAACGAGCGTCTCGCCCCGTTCCGCATCCTCACCGGGATGGAGGTCGACATCTTCGAAGACGGCACGCTCGACCTTGACGACGACATGCTCGGCCACCTCGATGTGGTCGTCGCCAGCCTGCATTCCAAGCTGCGGATGGAGGAGCGGGCGATGACCGAGCGAATGGTCCGTGCCGTTGCCTCGCCTCATGTCGACATCCTCGGTCACTGCACCGGCCGCATGATCGGCCGACGCGAGCCGTCCACGTTTGATGCCGATTATGTGTTCGCCGCGTGCGCCCAGTTCCACACCGCGGTCGAGATCAACTGCCGACCCGAACGGCTCGACCCACCGCGCGAGTTGCTCGCGCTGGCGATCGAGTACGGCTGCTGGTTCTCGATCGATTCCGACGCGCACGCGACCGGTCAGCTCGAATGGCAGCCGCACGGCTGCGACCGGGCTGCCGAGGTGGGTGTCCCGCTCGATCGGGTGATCAACACCATGTCCGCTGACGACCTGCTCGCCTGGACCCGCACCGCAGCCTGAATGGCCGCGGCGCACAACCGGCAGCCGGAGTAACGCCAGCGGAGCACCGCTAGGATTGCTGCCTATGTCGAAGAAGACCAAGAAGCGCAAGGCGCGGTTGCGCCGTTCAAAAGCAAACCACGGCAAGCGCCCCAACATGGGGCGTGGCTGACCGCCAGCACCCCGCTCCTCCCCCCACCAGGCGGGAGGACATTGCCGACGTCTACCACGGCGTCTCGGTAGCCGACCCCTATCGCTGGCTCGAAACGGGTGATCAGCCCGAGGTGGCCGATTGGGTCGCCGCACAGAACAGCTACACCCGACAGGCGCTCGATGCCCGCCCCGACAGGGAGCGATGGCATGAGCGCCTTTCCGCGTTGATCGCACTTCCGACCGTCAGCGGGTGTGCTGTCCGCGGCGACACGTTGTTCGTTCTCGAACGCGGTCGCGGCGCCGACCAGTTCGCGCTCGTCGCCCGCTCGTTCGTCGATGCCGCCGTGCCATCGCGGGTGCTGCTCGACCCAGCTGCGCTGGCCAGCGATGCAGCGATGGCGATCGACTGGTTCGAACCGTCCGCCGACGGCGCGCTCGTTGCGATCGGGCTCAGCGAGGGCGGCACCGAGAACAGCGTGCTCCACATCCTCGATGTGGCCGCGTCCGCCCTGACGGGACTGCGCATCCCCGACACCCGCGCCGCCTCGGTGGCGTGGCTGCCCGATTCGAGCGGGTTCTGGTACGCCCGCTATCCCGCGGACGATCAGTACCACCGCCACATCCGCTTCCATCGTCTTGGAACCGACCCCGCAGGTGATCCGGTCGTGTTCGACCGGCTGGCGAATCCGCAGGCGTGGCCCGACGTGCAGGTGTCGCCCGACGGTGAGCGCCTGCTGGTACAGGTGCAGGTTGGCTGGAGCCGAACCGATGTGCACCTGATGCAGGTTGCCACCGGTTCCTGGTCGCCGGTCATCGAAGGTGTCGACGTGCAGTCGAGCTTCGCCTTCGTCGACGACGGCCTGGTCGGCTCCACTCGCCTCGGTGCGCCGAACGGCCGAGTGGTGCACGTCGCCGCCGGCCCGACCAGCCACGGGTCGGTCGACGACTGGGTCACCGTCGTTGCCGAGCGCTCCGATGTGGTCGCCGGCCACCCGACGGTGTGCGGCGACGAACTACTGGTCCCGGTGAGCCGCGGGGCGATCGACTCGGTCGAGCGGTGGTCGCTTGATGGACGCATGCTCGGGATCGTCGACGGACTCGACCTGGCCGCGGTGGGCCAGATTGAGGCCGACGGGGATCGCGCCGCGCTGGTGGTGTCGACGTTCGATGCGCCGACGTGTATCTGGCGCTACGAGTCGGGGCGGCCGCAGCGGTGGTGCCCGGCGCTGCCGGAGGAGTCGGAGCTGGCGGAGCACGCGAACCTCGTGGTGCGCCAGATGCACTACCCGTCTCTCGACGGCACCGAAATCGGGCTGTTCGTCATCCACTGCGCCGATGTCGAGCCGGGGCCCGATCGTCCGATCATCCTCAACGGCTACGGCGGCTTCGCCATCTCCGAATCGCCGGCCTGGGTTCCGAACATCGCCGCATGGTGCGCCGAGGGTGGAGCGTGGGTAATCGCCGGGTTGCGCGGCGGCCTCGAACACGGCGAGGCGTGGCACGAAGCAGGCCGCCGAGCCAACAAACAGAACGTGTTCGACGACTTCCACGCGGCCGCCGATTGGCTCGTCGCTCAGGGCCTGGCCGCCCCCGAGCGACTCGGGCTGGTGGGTGGCTCCAACGGCGGGCTGCTCGTCGGGGCGGCGATCGTCCAACGGCCGGATCTTGCCCGCGCGGTGTGGTGCGCGGTGCCGCTGCTCGACATGGTGCGGTTCCCGCAGTTCCTGATCGCGCGGCTGTGGACCGACGAGTACGGCGACCCCGATGTGGCCGAGGAGTTCGCCTGGCTGCACGCCTACTCGCCGTATCACGCAGTCGCTCCCGGCGTCACGTATCCGGCGGTGATGTTCACCACGGCCGAGGGTGACACCCGCGTCGACCCGCTGCACGCCCGCAAGATGGCGGCCGCGCCCAAATTCGATGCGTCACCGCGTATCAGCACAGAATCCATGGCGAAAGGCTGCCACACGATGTCCCCTACGAAGTCTTCGGTT
>JANNHO010000369.1:0-1524 GCA_031404435.1 Acidimicrobiaceae bacterium
GTCTATCCAATGAACAAGGTTAAAATCAAAGATTAAAAGTACTCCTTAGAAAATGCAAAAAAACAATTTAAGCCACACCTCTCACAACAATTCCACATCCATAGAGCGAAAGCCAAAGGAGATCGAGTTCTTCACGGCAAAGGCCGGCGGCGGCCTCCGCCTCGAAGGCGAACTGCGCGCCCTCGTCGCCAGGGTGAAGTACCGCGGCGCCACCAGATGACCGACCTACCACCGCAGCGAGCGGGCCTGCCGCCGAAGCGAGCGGGCGCGCCGCGCCTCGTTCACCTCACCACCACCGACATGAGCCTCGACTGGTTGCTCGGTCCGCAGCTCCGGGCGTTCGCCGCGGCCGGCTACGAGGTGATCGGCATGTCGGCACCCGGACCGCACGTATCGACGCTCGAAGCGATGGGCGTGCGTCACGTGCCCGTCGGCGCATTCACCCGGTCCACCAATCCGTTGCAAGACGTGCGAGCGCTGTGGCAGGTGGTGCGCCTGCTGCGCCAGGTGCGCCCCGATGTGTTGCACACCCACAACCCCAAGCCCGGCATCATCGGCCGCATCGCCGGTTTCCTGGCACGGGTACCGGTGGTGGTCAACACCCAACACGGCCTGTACGCGCAACCCACCGACCGGTGGCAGCGGCGCCTGCCGGTGTATGCAGCCGAACGGTTCGCGGCGATGTTCAGCGACACCGAGCTGGTCCAGAACCCCGAAGACGTCGACACGTTGGTGCACCACTTGCACATCCCCGCCCGCCGGGTGCGCCTGCTCGGCAACGGGATCGATCTCGCCCGGTTCTCCCCCGCCGCGGTGGCGCCGGATGCACGATCGGCCGTGCGGGCCGAGTGGGGCATCGCCGACCACGAGATCGTGTGCGGCACCGTGGGGCGGCTCGTGCGGGAGAAGGGGATCGTCGAGATCCTCGATGCCGCGCACCGCCTCCGCGAAACGGGTGTGGCCCTGCGATTCGTCATCGTCGGTCCATCCGATCCTGGCAAGGCTGACGCGATCGACCCGGCAATGGTCGAGCGGGCGGTTGCCGACGGGGTGGTGTTCGCCGGGCAACGAACCGACATGCCCGAGTGCTACGCCGCGTTCGACCTGTTCCTCACCGCAAGCTGGCGAGAGGGGTTTCCGCGCAGTGCGATGGAGGCTGCGGCGATGGGCCTGCCCACCGTGGCGACCGACATCCGCGGTAACCGCCAGGTGATCGACGACGGCGTGACCGGTCATCTCGTGCCCGTTCGCAACCCCGTCGCGCTGGCGCACGCGCTGGCCGGGCTCGTCGAGCGGCGTGATGCGTGGGCCACGCTTGGTCAGGCCGCGCAATACAAAGCGGCGCACGAGTTCGACCAGCAACTGATCATCGACCGCACCCTCGCCGCCTACCGGCAGCAACTTTGATTCAGCGTGATCGTACTGAAATTTCACGTCTGGGTAAAGATTTGAGCGCTGAGACGGCTCCCTAATGTGAATTTGGCGGCGCTTGATGTGGCGAAGCTCGCCCCCATCGCCCCCATC
>JANNHO010000370.1:0-3596 GCA_031404435.1 Acidimicrobiaceae bacterium
CCCGCGATTATCGGTTCGATCTGGGATGAAGCGTCGTCCGGAGCGTGCAGAAAAATCTCTCGAAACGCCCCCAACAGCGGCTGCCGGGCCAGGAACGTGCGACGATCTGGGCTTCGGGTTAGGGCTCCATCCAAGCGACGCTTCGACTCTTCGTCCGCAAGCGACTCTCGGAACGCTGCGATCATCGGCGCCTGTTCGTCCTCGTGGTTCCACAGACTCGCGACCATCGCAAGCTTCGCTACAAGTGTCGAGATACCGAATGTCGACCGGGTCAGCTGGACGTAGTAGTCACGCCAGTACTCCGGATCGCGGCCGAAAGCCGACATATCGAAGTAGTCATCGACGATCAGGTACACGCCTGCGTAGTCGATTGGGCGAGGGACGGCATCCTGGGGGATGAGCAGACCGTCGGCGTCGGCGTATGAAGGGTTTGGAAGGCGCACCGCCGATCCAAGCTGGTACGGGACACCTGTCTCGATCGTTGAGAAGTACGCAGGAAGATCGGCCGGTTCGCCGTGTCGGAATAGGTGGTCAACTGGGTCCACACCACAGTGTCGCACTGGCGCCAACGGTCGGCGTCTCAATTCGGCAGGCAACTCGCGCTAGCCCTTGCCAGGCAGCCGCGAGCCCGTTACGCCGCGACGCAACCGGCGTCCGTATCACACTCTGGTGTCATCGACGCGTGTACTTTGGGTGCCACAACATCGACCTGCAGTCTTGTCGAACCCTTGGTCGGCTGCGGCGTGTGCCACGAGCGCCCAGCGCAGAACGGCGGTCGGTCGGAAGGTTGAGGTAGCGCAGAACGGCGCATCGGGCGCGTCCCAAAGCCGGCGGTTTGGGACGGTTTCTTTCAGAATCCTGCGACGAGCACCCGGTCGCGGCGCGAGTGACGTCGCCGACTCGCGGCGTCGCTTGTAAACGATCAGATTTTCGGTGGTGCCTGTCGCGAATTGGGCTGACTGGTGGGTCTTATGGTTGATGGCAGTGGATTCGCAGTCGAGACCGGCAAGGTCGGAGTTCGCGGTGTTCGTGCGCGAGGTTGAACCGCGGCTGTTGCAGGCGCTGGTGTCGGCCTATGGTCCGCGGGACGGGCGTGAGGCGACGGTCGACGCGCTGAGTTGGGCGTGGGAGCACTGGGACCGCCTGGGTCGGATCGACAACAAGCTCGGCTACTTGTACCGGGTCGGCCAGAGCGCCACTCGCCGCTACTCGACGCGGGCGATCCCGGTTCCGGCGACAGCGAGCGAACAGGTGCCGCTGGTGGATGTCAACCCCGAATTGCTACCTGCGTTGTCGCGTCTATCCGAACAGCAACGCACCGTGGTGGTGTTGGTGCATGCGTTCGGTTGGTCGCAGTCCGAGGTGGCCAAGCTGCTCGACATCACGGTGTCGACCGCTCGTGAGCATCTGTCCCGGGCGCTGAGACATCTTCGAGACGAATTGGTGGTGTGCGATGCCAGTTGACGTGGAATCCGAACTGGCGCGGCTCGGCACCGCGTGGAGCGATTCTGTCGCCCATGTCGATGTCGCCGAGGTGCTGGAACGGACGATGACCACCCGTTCGCAGCCCATCGACGACATGGGCGACCTGCCTGCGACAAGTCTTCATCGCATGGGTGCCGAGCCGCGATCGCGCCGTTCGGGACAGCGTTGGCTGGGCGCGGCAGCCTGTACAGCACTCGTCATGGCGGGTGTGGTGGCACTGGCACAGCGGCAGGCCGGCGGTCCTGAACCAGCTCCGACCAACCCGGCAACGACACCATCGTCACTTCCGATCGACACCGTCGCGCCGATTCCGCCGCGCGAGCCGTTCGTCGGTGTCTGGGTGTCGACCGACACAGATGGTTCGTCCCAGACGATGGACATCGTTCGCTCCGGCACGGACGAGTACGAGGTGGTCGTGCGCGACGACGCCGCAAGCGTTGCGTGTGCGGGGGCGGCGGCCACCATGACCGGGACCGGGAGGCTCGTGACGGACGTGACGTTGCTGATCGCTCAGCCCGTGTTGACGTGCGACGACGGAACCGTCCCCGCCATCGGGACGACTCCCCAAGCCGAGATTGCCGACTTCACCTTCGACCGCGACCCGGTAGCCGACGAGCTGACCGACAGGTTCGGGGTCGTGTGGGGGCGGGCGGGCTCCAACGACGAACCGATTGCGCCGTCGTCGGTGACGGTTCCCGCATTGGCGTCTGCGACGTCGGGTGGGATGTGGCCGCAGTCGACGCTCGACGAGGTGCGTGCCGCCCAGGAGCTCGCGGACGCCGGGGACCCCGCCTCCACCTGGCAGCTCGACGCCACGCTGGCCGCCGGCGGGGAGCCATGGGGGGCGGAGATCTTCGCCCGGTTCATCGAGGAGGAGCTCGGCTGGGAGGAGTTCATCTCCAGCTCTTCCTTCCAGGGCGGATATGCAGGTGGAGAAGGTTCCTACGGAGGCATCTTGTTCATCCGTTGTGCGCCCGGTCAGACGAACCCCCTGAGCCCGCTGTACGCGGAGGCAACTACCGAGGTCCGCGGGTGTGCGCCGACGATCGACGAGCTCACGTACGAGACGGTGAGTGTCAATGTGAGCCAGCCCGAGCGTCGGGGTCCTTCAGGGATCTGGGTCGTGGACCGATGGGAGATGCTGCAGTCCACGTCCGATCCCGGCTCCCTCTCCGGCCTCATCTACCCCACATTCGTCGACCAGACCCAGCCCGTACAGCAGGTCGCCCCGCCATCCGACGCTGACGTCACCGCTCTCCTGCAGACATTCCTCCGAGCCCGGGTGGACGGTGCGGGCGCCGAGCAGTATCTGCTTCGCGAGCCGGAGGAGTCGTTCTTCGCGGACAGAGAGGTGCCACTCCTGTACGCCACGACCAGCGGGGCCTCCTACGAGCGATCCGAGATCCAGCGTCTGCGGGGCCCGGTCTGGCCGAACGGTTGGCTGGAGTACAAGGTTCGGCTCTTCGCCGAGGGTCAGACGGTGGTCGAGCAGCATTTCCACGTCGTCCGACGTGACGGGCAGCTCGGACTGGTGTACGGACACGCCTCGACTGACCTCCCGACGACGGAGAACGGGCAGTCCGTGGCCGTGCCGTACGGCTTCCTCGACGGCGAGGTGACCGTCGCCGCCACTCCGCCGTGGTATGGCGAGTTCGGCCCCCCGACCGTCCTGAGGTTTCAGGGCGGAAGAGCAAGAGAAGAGGTCGTGATCGCGGCCGACCCCCTGCCGGTCGAGACGGGCTGCGAGAACGGTCCGGCTCCCGCCGACGCCGAGGCGCTGGCTCGCAGCATCATGGCCAACCCCGAGTTCGAGACCACCGACACCGCGCCGGTGCGCATCGCGGGGATCGACGGACTGCAGATCGACGGGGTGGTGACCGCTCAGTGGGACACCAACTGGTCCCTCTGCTACCCGATGTGGATCACCAACGCGCCGCTGTTTCGGATCCGCCTGTACCTGACCGACCATCCCGGCGAGTCGGCCCAGGTCCTGACGATCGCGGTCATCGCCCAGGAGACCGACTTCGACCGCTTGCTCGAGGAGGCGACACCGATCGTGGAGTCCCTCGAGTTCCATACCCGCTGATGGCGACACGAGAGCGCCCGATGAA
>JANNHO010000371.1:0-4066 GCA_031404435.1 Acidimicrobiaceae bacterium
GGTCGTGGCGCGCCATCCCCCAGAATGAGATCGATGCGCTCGATGCCGAGATGGGGTCGTCGATGCGAACCCCCGCCTGCCGAACGTTCGACGTGATCCGCCCGACCTGAACGCGACGTGCTCACGCCCTTCGTGCGCAAGCCCGTGAGCATCAAGGACACGGGTGATAGTCGCTGCATCCGGTGGGTTGAGGGGCAGGTGAACGGGGTAGTCGCGAGCGATGAAATACGGACGAAGTGGACGCTGTCAACGATGAAGCGAATCGATGTCGACCGGGCCCAACAGCTGATCAAGCGCGGTGCAGTGCTGGTCGATGTGTTGCCTGCGAGCGTCTACGCACAAGAGCACCTGCCCGGGGCGATCAACGTGCCGCTCGACACCATGGATCGCCGGGCGATGGGAGACATCGAGCAGAACCGGACGATTGTCGTGTACTGCTTCGATCAGCATTGAGACCTCAGCGCCCGAGCCGCGTGCCGGCTCGACCAACTGGGATTCACCAACGTGCACGATCTCGTCGGCGGTCGTTCGGCGTGGACCGTACTTGGCCTGCCGACCGAGGGTGAGGTTGGCGACCGCCGCCGCATTCGCGACATCGTCCGCCCAGCTGCGTCGGTCGGCATCACAGCCACCATCGCCGATGCCCGTGAAGCCGCGCAGGCATCCGGTCATACTCACGCGCCGATCGCCGTGCTTGGCGAGGACAACGTGCTGATCGGTTCGCTCGACCCGGTCGGGTTGCGGCTCCCACGGAAGACCGCGGTCGAGCATGCCATGGTCCGTGCTCCAGGCACGATCCGCCCCGACGTGCGCCTCGACGAAGCGCTGCAACAGCTGCGCGACGATGGGCTTGCCTACACGTTCGTGACGACCGCTCGTGGTGAGATCGTCGGGCTGCTGTTCAGCGACGACCATGTCTGATCGCAAGGGGTCTGATCGCAAGGCGTCCGACGGCAAGGGGTCCGAACCACGAGAACCCCGGCCGGTGCGTCTCGGGTGGTGGCTATCGGCCGAGGAGCACGATCCACGCGCACTCGTGAGCCACGCTCGCCTCGCCGAGGGCGCGGGTTTCACGACCGCGATGATCAGCGACCACCTTCGCCCGTGGACTCGGCGGCAGGGCAACGCATCACACGTGTGGAGCGTGCTCGGAGCGATCGCCGAGGCAACGGAAACACTTCAGGTCGGCACCGGCGTTACGGCGATGGTCAGCCGCAACGACCCGATCAACATCGCTCATGCCGCGGCAACCGTGGCCGTGATGTTGGAGGGCCGATTCTTCCTCGGGGTCGGTACCGGTGAGCGGCTCAACGAGCAGCCGTTCGGACAGCGGTGGGCACGAACAGGCGAACGACGCGACCAAATGGAAGAAGGCATCGAGGTGCTGCGGTCGCTGTTCGCCGGCGGCAACGTCAACCACCGCGGTAGGTGGTGGAACGTCGAGAACCTCTCCCTGGCCACCCGTCCTTCGACCCCGCCACCGATCTATGTGGCGACCGCCGGGCCACGCAGTGCAGCCCTCGCCGGGCAGATCGGCGACGGGATCATCGGCGTCACCCCGGATCAGCGTCTGGTCGACGTGTTCCGCGGCAGCGGCGGGGCGGGCAAGCCGTGCCTGGGTCAGGTCCACGTGTCGATCGCCGCGACCATCGACGAAGCCCGTGCCAACGCGTGGAACTGGTGGTCGCACGCCGTCGTGCCGCCTGCGCTGTTGAGCGAGATGTCCAAGCCCGAGCACTTCGAGGCAGCGAGCGCTGCGGTCGGTTGCGACACGATTGGCGACATGGTGGTGTGCGCCACCAATGCGGGGCCGATCGTGGTGGCGATCGACCGGTTCGTCGGTGCCGGCTACGGCACGGTCTACGTCCACCAGGTTGGTCCCGACCAGCAGCGGCTTGTCGACCTGGCCGCCGCCGAGCTGCTGCCCCACTACGGCACCCCCGCGTGACGCCAGCGGACGAGTCGCGTGCGAACCCGGTGCTCGAGTCACGCGCTGAATCCGAGCATCGCCCGCCACTCGGGGCACACCGTCTGCTCGGCCAGGGGCGGGGCGCGGCGCTGATCCGGCCATCGGGAGAGATCGATTGGTGGTGCCCCAACCAGTTCCACGCCATCCCGCTGCTGTGGTCGCTGCTCGACGCAGACGGCGGCTCGGCGCGCTGGCTCAATGTCGAGATCGCGACGTGGCACGCAGCACCGGCGGGAGCCACAGCGCGTACCACCCTTCGCCACGGTGGCGGTGTTCGTGACACCGGGACCGGTGCGGCGGGACGGCAACTCGACTCGTGGGATGGCCTGGTCGAGCGCGACGGAACCACGATGCTGGTCCGCCTCATTCGCAGCCGAGCGGGAACCTGCACTGTCACCCACCGACTGATCGCCGGCGGATTCGACGCAGCTCGGCAGAGCTTCACGCAGTGCACCGCAACCGCCGCGGAATCCGCAGGGCGCGAAGAACCGACGAGCGAGTTGTTGTGCATCGTCGGCGGCAGTGCGCACCGGCTTGGGTCGTGGGCGCTGGAGACCGATGTGGTCGCCCGCCCGGACGCGTGGTCCGGCTTCGCGATCGTGGTCGGTCCGTCGACCAACCGCGACCTCACCGAAGCGCATTTGGAGGCACTGCTGCGCGATGCCGAGCGACTCGACCATGAGGCCGTCCGGCACACGTTTGTGCCGCATCACCACCCCTCTCGCGCTCTCGACGCGCTGAAGGTGCTCCGGTCGCTGACCGACCCCACCTCTGGTGCACCGGCAGCCGCGCCGACCACCAGCTTGCCCGAAGCCCCGGGCGGAACACGGCAGTTCGACTACCGCTTCAGCTGGCTGCGCGACTCGGCGAACGCCGTCGCCGCCGCATCGCTGCTCGGGCACACGACGGCCGCCTCGAACTACCTGCACTGCGTCGCCAAGCTGCTGAACACCCAAGGCGAACACCTTCACCCGCTCGGCACGACCGACGGCTACCCGGTACCCGAGGAACGCGAGATTGCAGGTATCGGCGGCTGGGCGGGATCGAAGCCGATCAGGGTCGGCAACGCCGCCGGGGACCAGCGTCAGATCGATTCGGTCACGTGCGTCGTCGAGGCCGTCGGTGTGTACGTGTCGTGCGGCGGCCGGATGACCCGCGAGACGTGGTCGATCGTCGACCGGCTGGCGACGCTGCTCGTCGATGCACCGGTTGGCGATTCGAACGGGGTGTGGGAACTGCGCGACCCGCAGTCGTTGGTGAGCGAAGAGCTCGCCCGTTGGGCAGGCCTCGACCGGGCCACGCGTCTGCGTCGGAGGTACCGGCCGTGGCAGCGCCGTGTGGGCTGGACAGAAGGGATGCGGCTTGCCCGCGGCCGCGTCGAGGCAGCACTCGACGAGACAACAGGGCTGTTCCCGCAGGCGTTCGGCGGCGACCCGATGGTCACCGACGCAACGTCGCTCCTCGCAGCGATCAACGGCTTCTTCGACCGTGACGATCCGCGGCTGAAGCGACTCGTGCGCGCCACCATCGAAGCGTTGGGCGAGGGCGACTTCTTGCGTCGGTACCCGCCCGCCGACGACGGTTTCATCGGCCGTGAAGCGTGCTTCGTCCCCGCGTCGTGGTGGGCGGTCAGCGCGCTGGCGATAATCGGCGAGCTCACCGAAGCCGAGCGGCGCGCCGACGGGATGTGCGCGCAGCTCCCACCGCTGCAACCCGAGGAGTGGGATGCGGAGCGCAACGAGGCACTCGGCAACACACCCCTGCTGTGGTCGCACACCGAGGCCGCACGGGCGCTGTACATACTGCATACCGAGCGGATTCGCCACCGCTTCGGCTCGGCCGGGCTACGGCTGTGGTGCCTGAGTCGGTACGTGCGAGTCCGGTTACGGCGTGACGGCCCGTGAACCGGCTCGCGAGAAGCGATCCCTACGCTCGTAGGGTTTGAGGTATGTCCTACATCGCAGATCCGGTCCGCTACGAGACGATGGAGTATCGCCGTTGCGGCCGCAGCGGGCTGTTGCTGCCGGCGATCTCGCTCGGCCTGTGGCACAACTTCGGTGACGATCGGGCGTGGTCCACCCAGCGCGACATCTGTCG
>JANNHO010000372.1:0-6256 GCA_031404435.1 Acidimicrobiaceae bacterium
GGGGCAACCTCCCCGACCCCGTCGACCTGGAACTCGGATCGGTCTGAGGAGCGGTAAACGCGCTCGCTCGACGGGCTCGGCGAGATCCGGATGTCTGAGCCGAGTACGTAGCGGGCGTCGGCGGCCTTCGCCGCGTCATAGGATGCGGTGAACACCGCCAAACTGGTACCGAGGGCAACGATCAGGCCCACGACCACTGCGGCTTCGGCCACAGCCCACGATCTCCGCCGAAGGCTCATCCGATACAGGAATGGCAGGGTTCGGCTGAAGTTGACGGCCGACTTCGTTCGATGCAGCCGCAGGATCCAGGCAAACAAGCGTCCGGCGAGAAGGCTGCCGGCGACCCAGGCGGCGATCGGCAGGAACAGCAACGTCAGCGAGAGCTCGACGGACCGGCCGATGTACACCGATCCGGGTGTTCCGTCGAACGCCGACTTCGAGAGGGCGATCGCAGTAGCGACCGCAACCAAGAGCGCAGCGATCATGTCGAGGCGGTAGCGCCTCCACACCGGGGTGCGATGGGTCAGCCGGGCGCGGTCTTCGTCGATCTCGCGGTCGATGGAACGCCGTCCGGTGACATAGAGCGCCGTCGCGGTCGCGAGCAGACCGGCGACGATGCCGATTGCAGCAGACACCACCAAGCTCCGCGTCGATGCCCGTTGGAGTGTGGAGTGTCCGAGCACGATGACGGCGGACACGTACCCGAGCGTGACGCCAATGACAGAACCGGCGGCGGTGATGCAACTCACCCGCAGTGCGAGCATCGACAACAGGGTGCGCCGGCTTGCCCCGCGAATGCGTAGCGTCGCCTGCTCGCGCCGCTGCGCTCCTGCGAGGACACTGCCGGCATACGCGGCGAGCATCGCTGCGAGGAGTGCCGCCGGGACCCCGAGGAACACGAACAGCCGTTTGGCGACCCCGGCATCCGCTCGGGCCACGGTCAGCGTGTTGGAGATGTTGTCGAGCAGGAAGTCCTGTTGTCCGGCGACCGCAGACACGCTCGCACCGATCTGCTCGGTCTGGCGCAGGGCGGTGCCAGGGTCGGCGTCGAGGAGATCGCGCTCGACACCGAGGTCGATCTCGCGCACTGGTGGACTCTTCACCCGCTCACCGCGTTCAGTGGCCGCCCGTTCGTACGCCGGCACGACGACGTCGGCGAAGGTTGCGGAGTCGACGACCAGGGCGTTCGGGACGTAGAGGAAGGTCTCGAAATCGGCCCCCTGCCTGCTGGCGAATAGCGACCGTGCCCCGGAGAGGTCGACGATGCCGCTGATCGGCATCCGAGCCTGCGTGGCGTCGGGCAGTACAAGCGAGACCGTGTCCCCGATGCTCACCCCGAGTTTCGAGGCCGCTTCGGCACTGAGCAGTGCCTCACCCAACGCTTGTGAACCTTCGACGATCTGGATGGTGTCGTCGTGACTGGTGTAGCCAGGGTCGAACCCGAATACCCGCACCACTCCTGGATCGGTCGCAGTGTCGCTCGACAGCGACTTCGGCGGCAGGTCGGCGAACGACAACTGCTCGGCAAACGCAACGCCGTCGACTGCGGCGATATCGATCGCGAGTTGGCTGAGATCCACGCGGTCGGCGGCATTGGCGTCAACGGGAGTCACCACCTCTCGGCTCGACACTGTCGAACGGAACAGCACAGTCGACGGGTCGGCAGGTACCGTTGCGGTCGCTTCGTACTCGAAGTTCCGTGTGATCCCGGCCTCGACGGTGCCGATGTTCATCCCAACTCGGGCAGGCCCGTTCGCGAACGGGTTGGCGGCTCCGGCGTCGATGGGAACGCCATCCAGGGTGGCCGAGCCTGCCACGAAGGCCAGCCCGGCGGGCGGCTCGGAACGCACGACGACCTCGTTGGCGACAACACTCCCGGCATTGTGCAGCACGAGTCGCACCCGGACGACGCTGCCGGTCTGCACCGGTCCTGCCGGATCGATGTTCTGTTCCAGCCGGAGGTCGCCTCCGATGGGATCTGTCAACACTCGCTGCATGTCGATCGGAAGCGGGGCAACAGCCCGCTGTGTCATCGAAGCCGACAGGCCGTCAACGAGGAACAGCACGGCGCACGAGAGCCCGACGCCGAGCATCACGCCGACCATCGTCGACAAAGTCCGGCGAGGGTTGCGAGTGAGGTCCGCCCACACATATCTAGCCAGCATGGTTGACCTCACGGTCATCGACGATCGAACCCTTGTCGAGGGTGACCACTCGTTCCATGCTGGCGGCCACTTTCGAGTCGTGGGTCACGATGATGAGCGTCGCCCCGAGCGTTCGGTGGGCCTCGACGAGCAAATCGACGACCACCTGGGCATTGGCGTCGTCGAGAGCGCCGGTCGGTTCGTCGGCCAGGATCAAGGTGGGTCGATGCACGATGGAGCGGGCCACGGCGGCGCGTTGACGTTGGCCACCCGAGAGCTCGTCGGGGAGGCGTATGGCGAACGGGCCGAGGCCCAATTGATCGAGCAGATCCCGGGCTCGCCGTTCGGCGTCATGGTTGTCGCTGGAAAGCGCCAACTGCAAGCGCACGTTCTCGTACACGGTCAGGAACGGCAACAGGTTGTCGGCCTGATAGACGACCCCGATCGCCTTCCTCCTGAACGCCACCAGGGTCGACTCCGACATCGTCGTGATCTCGGTCGAACCAATGGT
This sequence comes from Acidimicrobiaceae bacterium, assembly GCA_031404435.1. Classification (GTDB taxonomy): domain Bacteria; phylum Actinomycetota; class Acidimicrobiia; order Acidimicrobiales; family Ilumatobacteraceae; genus VFMC01. The sequence continues at coordinate 2,656 of JANNHO010000372.1, forward strand.
GACCGTACCTGCTGTAGGTGTCGCCAGCCCGGCGAGAACACCGAGCAGCGTCGACTTCCCGCAACCGCTCGGTCCAACGATCGCCATGCTCGACCCGCCCACAACGAACAACTCGCTGCAGTCCAGCGCACGCAAAGGACCGGAGGCCGTTGGGTGCTCGACGACGAGACCCTCGACCCGGATCCCTCGCTCGTCGCTCACCGCGACACCAGACTGTGGCCGCGCAGGCACAGCCGACGCTCGGCTCGGTCGGCGAGCGCGACGGTGTGGGTGACGAACAAAACCGCCATCTCGCTCGCGAACACATCGTCGATCACCAAGCCCGCCGTCTCCGAATCGAGCGCCGACACCATCTCGTCGGCGAGCAGCAACGCTGGCTCGTTCGCCACCGCGACGGCCAGCGCCACGCGCTGCGCCTCACCACCGGACAGCTGTCGGGGGAGATGATCGCGACGGTCGACCACGCCCATCCTTTCGAGCAGTTCGTTCGCCCGGCCCCGATTCTTGCCTCGTCGACCGAAGCCGAGCGCCAGCTCGACGTTCTCGACCGCCGAGAGGAACGGGATGAGGTTCTCCGACTGCAAGGCGATGCCGATCCGGTCGCTACGCAATGCTGCACGCTCGCCGTCATCTAGTCCGGCCAACGCCACCCCGTCGATCGCGACCGTTCCGGAGTCGGGCCGCAGGAGCCCGGCGACGAGCGACAACAGCGTCGACTTGCCGCTCCCGGATGGTCCCATCAGGCTCACCTTCTGCCCAGCCTCGATCGTGAGATCGACGTCATGGAGGACTGTGTCGGGACCGGTCGCCGACAGATACGTCTTGGAGACGCCGCGAAGCTGGAGGAGGGGGGACGCTGTCGTCGTCACAGGCGCTGCGACTTCGGTGCCGAGCCATACACGTCGGCGACCACCGTGCGGGCGTGTTCCTCGAGGTCGAGCACGACCTGACTCGCCTCCGCCAACCCCTCCGGACTGAGCTGGACGACGTTCACCAGTTCGAAGGAATCCTGATGCAGGCTCGCAAGTTGGGGATCATTGAGAATGACCCCGACACCTGGGGCGTAGTACTTGACCTCGTTGTCGATCGCTTTGTACTCGCCTTCTCGGATGGCGATCACGTTGTCGAAACAACCGAATGCGACGCACCGGGTGATTCCAACCTCGACCGGTTCGCCCAGCGATCCGAGACTGCCTTCCTCGCTGGCACCGATGAACCAGCGTGGCGTGTCCGCATTGACCATGGCTGGCATGAGCACTCCGGGACTTCCGCCGGTCTCGGCACCCAACCAGGCGTCCTCGGCGTTGGTGAACTCGCCGCCCTCGAAGTCCTCGGTGTAGCCGCCCAGGATCCACACGTTGCCGTCCTTGTCGAGGCCGAACCAGTCGAACCCGACTTGGGAGATCTCCCCTGAGTCCGTCGACTGGTCCAGCATCGCGACCACGGGCACCCCATCAATCGTGCGTACGACATCGGTCACCGTACTGATCGTGAGGTGCGGGACCTCGCGCGACCCGACCTCGGTTGTTCCCGACCTGATCCACTGCGTGCCAGGCACCAGGGGGTGAAACGAGTTGGTGCTGGTTGTCGGATCGACGAAGTTGGCGGGGTCGAACTCGAAACGCGTGGCGACAGGTGCCGTCGTGCTCGACTCCGACTCTTCGCCTGAGTTCCCGCTACAGCTGGCGAGGACCGATGCGGTAGCGATAGCGGCGACGAGCAACTGGGCACGACGTGGTGTGGGTGAATTCTGCAGGGCATCCTCCGGATCGCAGCACTTCCGTCATCGCCGAGCTAGAGCGAACGCTGGTTGCGTCGAACTGTAAGGAATCCACCTGACCGTCGCCTGAACTGGAGCGGCATCTGGTCGGATTTCATTCAGGTTGTTGACGTTCTCTCTGCGGAATCGGATCGCGCGATTGGGGGCAACGCCTATTCTGCGGTCGTGTCCAGCGAACCGACTGTCCCGTCGCCATTCGGGCGCTGCGCCGTTGTCGGCGACGGGCGCGTCGGCCATGCTCTGGTCAGGGCCCTCCGGTGGCTGAACGGGCCGTACGGACGCGGGTTCGACGGAGCGGATTTCGATCTCGTGCTGCTGGCCGTTCCTGATGATGAGATCGCCCGGGCGTCGAGCGCCATCCGCCCCGGCCCGATGGTCGGCCATTGCGCCGGTTCGCTCGGCCTCGACATCCTCGCACCACATGAAGCGTTCGGGTTCCACCCGTTGATGACTGTCACCCGCGACGGTGCGCAGTTCGCGGGCGCGGGCGCGGCCGTCGCTGGCAGCACACCGCGAGCCCTGTCGACAGCGCATCAGTTGGCGAGCTCTCTCCACATGTATGCCGTCGAGATCGCCGACGACGATAGGGCCGCGTATCACGCAGCCGCGTCGATCGCGTCCAACTTCCTCGTCGCACTGGAAGATGCCGCCGAGATCATGCTGCGCACCACCGGTGCCGACCGTCATATCTTGATACCGCTGGTACGCGCCACCCTCGAGAACTGGGCGTCCTTGGGCGCGCCTGCCGCGCTGACCGGTCCCATCGTCCGCGGCGATGAAACCACGGTGGCAAGCCAGCGCGACGCCGTCATCGAACGGGCACCAGAGTTGCTCGCAATTTTCGATGCCCTGTGCGACCACACGCGGGCGATCGCTCACCGTCGTCGTTGATCGGCCGGTGAAGGCCCCGAGGGAGTCGGGATGCTCGACAAGTTGAGCGGTGTAGGGTCGTTGTCGTCCAGAACTTTGCTGGACGCTGTGTTGGCTCCGGACCCCGGCTGGCATCCCGACGAACGTCGAGGGAGCTGGCTATGGCCGCTACGGATCGGTCCATTCCGGAGGTTGACGCAGTGCCGTTCGTCATCGATTCGATGACGACGCTCGCTGCTGTTGTGACCGCCCGGCCGGACCTGGCACCGGTGCTTGATGGCCTCGGCCTTGACTTCTGCTGTCACGGGCAACGTGGTCTCGCGCAGGCGTCCTCCGAGGCAGGACGAGATGTTGAGTCGACGCTTGCGGTGCTGCGCGCGGCGATGGCGGTTCCTGCGTTGCCAGCGGACTGGTCGCTACTCGACCCGCTGTCGCTTGTCGCGCACATCGTGTCGACCCACCATGAGTTCCTGCGTAGCGAGGCCCCTCGGGTTGCTGCGCTCGGTCGCAAAGTACTGACAGCCCACGGCGCGAACCACCCGGAACTTGGAGCGGTGATCGCCACGTTCGCGCAGCTGTGGGGGCTCCTCGAGCCGCACCTTGACGACGAGGAGGCGGACCTCTTCGTCCGAGTGGCGAATGCTCAGCCGGTCGATGCTGACGAGATTGCTGCGCTGGAGACCGATCACAAGGCGGTCGGGGACCTGCTGGACCAACTGCGTTCGTTGTCCGACCAGTTCCTCGTTCCCGCCGATGGTTGCCGCACGTACACCGCCTTCTACAGCGGCCTCGACCGGATCGACGCGGACACCCGGCTGCATGTGCACAAGGAAAACAACGTGTTGTTTCCTGCGGTTCTCGCGGGAACCGGCGTCGCCACCGGAGGACGCTGAGGTGCTGACCCGTTTCGCGCAACGGACGATCGACTCGTGAACGTTCCGTTTCCCTCGC
>JANNHO010000373.1:0-15187 GCA_031404435.1 Acidimicrobiaceae bacterium
CGACATTGTGAACGGTGACAGCACCCTGGACGATCGGGCGCTTGCGCCATCAGGGCCACCGATAGATTTTCGGGCGGACAGTCGGGAGCGACCCAGCGACCATTTCGACATCACCGACATCACCGACATCACCGGTCAGAATCGGTTCTGAAAGTTCCACCGCGACAGCCACCAGGTGCGCGTCCACCACATCACGAGTTCCTGACGGCAAGGATCGCGCCGACAGCGCAGCGCCATCGAGCGGATGAACCGTGATCGTGGCCAGGAATCGCGCGAGACGTGCCTGGCGGGCACCGCTGCGCCACACCTGCGCGACAACCGGGTGAGTGGTGTGCAGCGGAGTACGTCGCTGGAGCGCCGCGCGCAGGAACTCCTGAGCAGAACGCTCGCAACGGTCCACTGACACCAGGACTCCTGCGTCAAGAATCACAGGTCGTAGCGGTCGACGATCGCTGCCACCGACGCCTCATCCACCGGACCAGTTTCACGGTCCCATTCGCGCAGCAGCGCATCGAGGGCCTCATGTCGTTGTGTCGATGCTGCAAGAAGTTTGAGTCCTTGCCGCAACGCGTTCGAGCGCCCACCGTGGATTCTCGGCTAGATGATCGAGGGCGAGTTCCTCGTCGGCGTCCAGCCGGACGGAGGTGGTCGACATGAACAGATTGAAACACCCGCGTGCTCCACGGGATCTCGATTCGGTCCAGGCGAATGGGGTTGAGTACTACGGTGAGGTCGTGCCCGACGATCTGAGTCCGATGTATGGCGAGGGTGCTCGCCGCCTGCAGGACCAGTTCGACAGTCGTCGGCTCGCTGACCGCCTCGCCGGCGTCACGCTGCACGATGAACTGACCGACGACGACGTGGCGCTGATCGAGAGGCAGTCATCGATGCTCATCGCGACCGTCGATGCGCACGGCTGGCCGGATGCCTCGTACAAGGGTGGCGACGCCGGGTTCGTGCGGATCATCGATCGCCGCACGATCGAGTTCCCCAGCTTCGATGGCAACGGAATGTTCCGCACCATTGGCAACATCGCTGACAACAGTCGACTCGCGTTGTTGTTCGTCGATCAGTCTGCGCAGCGACGTCTGCGCCTCCACGGCTCGGGCGAAGTGCTGACCGACGCAAGCGCTGTCAATCGGTACCCAGGCGCGCAAGCGGTGGTGCGAATCGCGATCGGTCGCCTGTTCCCGAACTGCGGTCGCTACATCCACGGGGTCGACGGCGAACTGTCCGAATTCGTTCCCCACGAGGGATACGAACCACCGCAACCCGAGTGGAAGTCGTACGACGTGTTTCGCGACGCTCTCCCTGCCGATCGGCTCGCCAACGATGTGGCTGACGATGTGGCTGACGATGTGGCCGCCGAAGGCTGAGTAGCCGGCCACGCTGATGGCGAGTTCTTTGGCGAGGTGCCACTGCTCGTGTGCCACGCGTCGGCGCTGGCCCGCGTGGACCGGGTTCGCCGAGACACCGACGAACTCAAATTCGGTCGCGCCGATCGCGCCGCGACCACTCCTGATCTCACCATCTGGAGAAGGGTGGCCGGACTACTACTGTCGACCCGGTGGGATCAATCGTCACTACCGGCGCCATCCTGTTGACGGACAGGACGCCTCGAAAGGGCAACAGGTGATTCCCAGGTCGAATTCCTCCGCGGCTTCTTCGCCGCGTACTGCCGCGCCGAGTGCGGGGATCTCGAAGGCTCTCGGCGACAACTGATCGACCTCGCGCCTGTTGCTGTGGCGACGAGGAACCAGTACTTCGAGTTTCTCGCCGATCGGCTCGTACTGTCGATCAGCATCGCCCGAAACACAAACGCGCATCGACGGCCTACTCGCGCGGGATCGTACGGCCTAATGCCCGGCGACGACCGACCATGACGATCGAACCTGACGAAAGCCGCCGGGCCGCGGCGACGACCAGGGCCCCGGATTGGGTAAGGACGCGCCCGAAGCGACGACCCAGTCCACTCGAAGCGCCCGTCACCACCGCGACGCGGCCCACAGAGAACTGATCCAGCACGCCCGCCACGGGTTGAACGTAGCTCCTGGGGCGCGCATCGGACGTCGTGCGGTGCAGATGCAAAACGGCAACGCATCTGACCAGACTGCCGCGAGAGTTGGACTGTGACACAACACACAAGGGCGCTCCGGTCTTCTCCGACGAGTGGAGTTCCCACGCCAGCCGGCGACGTGGCCAGGTTCGGAGACTTTCGGCCGCGCCGATCGGGTAAGTACGAGAACGGGCCAACGATCACCAACGGTCGGTTCCCAGTCCCCTTGAAGTTCCGCTGACGGCCATTCACCAGTCGGGGAACCCGTCGATCGCCAGGTTCGAGGTGACCCGTGTCGGCGAACCGCCCGTCGAGGGCATCGTGTAGAGCTCGAAGTTGAAGACACCATCGCGGTTGGCAGAGAACGCGAGCCTGGTGCCGTCCGTCGACCACGCCGGCTGGATGTCGACCGCGGGGCTATTGGTCAAGCGGGTCACGGCGCTGCCGTCGGCGGCCATCACGTAAACTTCGAAATTGAAGTCACCATGGCGGTTCGTCGAGAACGCGACCCGGGTCCCATCCGGCGACCACGCCGGCTCGATATCGACCGCCGAGTTGGTGGTCAATCGGGTCTGCGCACTGCCGTTGGCACCCATCACATAGATGTCGCCGTTGCCAGTGCGGCTGCTCGAGAAAGCGATCCTGGTCCCGTCTGGCGACCACGCCGGAAGCGTGTCGGCCGCGGCGTTGGTGGTCAGGCGGGTCTGAGCGCTGCCGTCGGCGGCCATCACGTAGATCTCGAAGTTGAAGATGCCGTGGCGGTTCGTCGCAAAGGCGATCCTGGCACCGTCTGGCGACCATGACGGCGACGTGTCGACGGCGTTGTCGGTCGTGAGACGAGTGAGCCCGCTGCCGTCGGAGTTCATCACGTAGATGTCGCCGTTACCGGTCCGGCTGCTCGAGAAAGCAATCCTGGTGCCGTCCGGTGACCACGCCGGCTCGGCATCGATCGCAATGCTGGTCGTCAAACGTCGTACCCCGGTCCCGTCAGGCAAGACGACGTAGATGTCGCCGTTACCGGTCCGGCTGCTCGAGAAGGCCAACACGCCTCTGCCGTCGCTCGGGTCGCAGACATCACCCAGCCCGTCACCATCAACGTCGGCCTGGGCAGGGTTAGCCACAACCGCACAGTTGTCGGTCGTATCGACAACGCCGTCGTTGTCGTCGTCGGGATCAACACAGTCGGGGCGGCCGTCGCCGTCGAAATCGGGCGAAATGCTGGTTGCGGACAGCGAGTCCGAGCCGCATGAAGTCTCGTCGGCGTCGGTCTGGCCGTCGCCGTCGTCATCCGCGTCGGCGACATTGCCGATCCCGTCACCGTCAGTATCAACCGACTCGCCCGGGTCGAACGGGAACGCATCCGAGGTATCGAGCACGCCGTCGTTGTCGTCGTCGGGATCAACACAATCCGGGAGACCGTCGCCATCGAAATCGGGCGACATGCTCGCCGCCGACAGCGAGTCCGAGCCGCACAACACCTCGTCGGCGTCGGACTGGCCGTCGCCGTCGTCATCTCCGTCGGCGACGTTGCCGATCCCGTCGCCGTCGGTGTCAACCGACTCCCCCGGGTCGAACGGGAACGCGTCCGAGGTGTCAGGCACGCCGTCGTTGTCGTCGTCCGGATCGCAGGCGTCACCCAGCCCATCGACGTCGTTGTCGGCCTGATCCGGGTTGGGCACGGCTGGGCAATTGTCCACGCTGTCCTCAACGCCGTCGCCGTCGCCGTCGACGCTCAGCGCTGTGACGGTGATGCAGGCGGACAACTCGGAGGTGTCCCCGTCGGCGCTCGTGGCGGTGGCGGTCAGCAGGCTGCCGACCGGAACACTCTGCCTCAGGGCCAGCGAGATGGAGAACGCCCCCGCCGCATCGGTGACAAGTCGTGTGGCGCCGACGGGCCGCTGGGCTTCGCCGTACCCCGACGGGTCGCAGGCCGCGTTCTCGTAGAGGTCGATGTCGTAGGTGCCCCCGGGCGCGCTCGACAGCGTGCCGGCCACGACCAGCGCACCGTGCCGGCTCGCGGCCGACGTCAGCACTGGGAAATTCTGGAAGCGGTTGGGTCCCGAGTCGGCGTCACCCGGATCGTTCGGGGTCACGGGCACGCCTGAGGGGTGACCGAGGTCGATCGCGAGGCCCCCGTTCCCAAAGATGGAGTTGCCACGGACCTTGTTCCCGACGGAGTAGTCGACACCGAAAGCACCGGTGATTGCGACCCCCGCCCTGCCGCTACCGACGATGGTGTTGCCGCTGACCGAGTTGCCGAACGAGCCATTGATCTCCACGCCGTGGCCGCCGTTGCCGAGAGCCGGGGCTCCGGTCTCCGACCTCGGTCCAATCTGGTTGCCCTCAACGACGTTTTCGCCGTCGTTGCCGCCGACACCAATTCCAGAGATCGACGTGCCCGGCCCAGTGTTGCCAGAAATGAGGTTGCCTTCGCCCGGCACAAGGCCACCGATGACGTTGCCCGACGCGTTCTGGACGAGGATTCCGACGCCGTTCGGCACGGCTGCGGCCCCCGCGGCGTCGGTCCCGATCCTGTTACCGACGATCCGGTTGTTCGTGGAGAGGATGCCTTGCACCCAGATGCCGACGTCGCGGTGGCCCGAGATCAGATTCCCCCTGATCGTATTGCCGCCGCCGCCGACCGATATGCCGAATGCGCTCGTCGTCAGGTCGAAGGCGCCGGTGCGGTCGGTGCCGATGTAATTGTTCTCGACGAGGTTGTCCGACCCGGACACGCTGAGTACGGCACCGCGGTTGAGCACCAGACCGCGGACGGTGCTGCCAGCAGAACCCGGTAGCTCGGGGACGAAGCCAACGATGTTGAGACCAACACCGCCCGAGGGCACCGACGAACCGATCTCGACAATCGGTGTGCCGGAGTACCCGGGCTGGGTCGTGCCGTCGATGGTGATTGGTTCGATGGACGAGTGAAGGAAACCAACGGCGATCGTGACCGGGCCGGAGCCGATCGAAAAGTTGACGACGTCAGAGCCGGGGCTGGAATAGGCGGCAACGAACAGGGCGTCTTGCAGGCTGCAGTGCGCGTTGCACGCGCCGTCGAAGGTGTCGGTGGCGGTGTTCACGACCAGGGGGGCGTGGACGGCGAGGACGGAGTTGGCCGGCACCAGCACCGAGACGGAGCCGACCGCAACAGCCACCACCGCCAGCGCGCCGAGGCGTCGGCGATGCCGAGCACAAGCGGTTGTGCGGTCTGCGGTGACGGCTCCCCGGATAGAGGTCCTTCCATGCTTCATGTCGAACTCCCTGGCTCGGGTGGCGCTCGCGCGTCACGTCGTCGCTAGGAATGATGAGCGTCTCAGGGCGTCGCGTCATCCGTAGAACGTACGTATTCTCACGTGACGGACAGCCGGTCAGGACGCGAACAGCCCCAGCCGGGCCGCCTCGGCAGCGGCGTGACGCCGGCCGTCCACCGCGAGCTTGCTCAGTATCCGGCCGACGTGGGTCGTGACCGTGCGGAGGCTGATGATCAAGACCTCGGCGATCTCCCGGTCGGTGTATCGCTCGACGAGGTAGGAAAGGATTTCTAGTTCCCGAACGGTGAGGCCCAACCGCTCGGCGGCCGGTGTCAGCTTCACCACGACATCGCGGGTGGTGCCGCCGGCCACGGGTTCCACGGGTGCCACCAGCGCGATCTCCGTTGCCTCGGCCATCGCCCGTTCCACCGTCCATTTCTCGCCGTCCGCCATTCCCGATGCAAATCCTTCGTCGCCAACCACCCGGCGGACGGATTCGTAGATCGCGCTGGCCTCGGGCTCGTCCGTCGGTGGGCGGGCGCCGATGCTTCGGCGCAGGGCACCGGACGCGCCGAGCAATCGAGCCGCCCGCGTGCCCAGCCTGCGGTCGGCTGCGAGGCCGGCGAGCAGTTCCAGGCATTGGGCGAGGTCGAACCGCTCGCCGGCTGCGTACTTGATCGACAGGCACTCGCCGGCGAGTTGAGCGGCCTCGGCCCATTGGCCCTCTTCACGGGCTACCAACGCAAGGTTGTACAGACAGGCCCCCGCATCGCGCTGGATACCGAGGGCTCGCAGGCGGACCAAACCCTCCTCCAGCAGTGACCGGGCACGGGACAGGTCTCCGCTCGTTTGCACCGCCTTGCCGAGATTCACCATCGTCTGCGCGACGCCGATCGGATCGCGGAGCTGCTGGCGCAGGACCAAAACCTCCTCGAGCAAGGCGACCCCGAATTCCCGGTCGCCTCGAAGCACTGCCAGCTCGGCGAGGTTGTTCAGGATCGACGCCAACCGGTTGGAATCCTTCGACGCACGGTAGAACTCGGCTGCTTCGTTCCAGTGTTGTTCTGCGCTGGCATAGTCGCCCTGGAAATAGGCGACGCTGCCGAGGTTGGACACGGCGCCGGTGATCACCTCGTCGTCGTCCAGCTCGGCACCAAGCGAACGGGTCATCGTGTAACACTCGATCGCCCGCTCGTACAGACCGCGCCCGACTGCGGCGTTGCCGAGATGGCGATACGTCAAGGCCATGCCCGCCCGATCTCCGAGCGCTTCCCACGTGCGCAAACCTTCGAGATAACGGGCTTCGGCGGTGTCGTCGTCGCCGATCGCCTCGAACATCGAACCCGAGCCCATCAACGCCCGAGCTCGGGCGATCGACAACGCGTTGCCAGCTGCTCGAAGACTGCGTTCCAGCCAATCGAGTCCTTCACTGGTGTAGCCGCGCAGCAGCCAGAACCGCCACATCGCGCCTGCAATCTCGAGCGAAGTCCCGGTGTCGTTACCGAGCGCCCACTGCAGAGCAGCCCGGATGTTGTCGTGCTCGGCATCGACGCGATCGAGCCATTCAACCTGGTCGACCTGGGAGAATCCGCGCTGGGCCGCCAGGACCAGTGTGAGGCAGTAGGCGGCGTGTCGCCGGTGGACGCCGGCGGATTCTTGGGCGGATTCCTCGGCCTTGGCTAACTCGTCGCGGCTGAACTCTCGCACCGTCTCGAACATCGCGAAGCGGGTCTCCGCCCGTGTGTCATCGCGGAGCACGAGGTGCTGATCGAGCAACGTCGTCAGCACATCGACGACGGGCAAAGTGGTGAGAGTGCAGACCGACTCGGCACCGTCGAGAGTCCATCCGCCCGAGAAGACCGACAGCTGCCGGAACGAGATTTGCACCGGCGGCTCCAACGCGTCGTAGCTCCACGCGATCGTGGCGTGCATCGATCGCAGGCGCTCCGGCTGATCGGTCGGCCCACCCGTCAGCAGGCTCAGTCGTCGCCCGAGCCGCGACCGCATCGCGGCTGGGGACAGAACTTTGCTCCGGGCCGCGGCAAGTTCGATCGCGAGGGGCAGCCCGTCGAGGTCGGTGCAGATCGCCTCGACGACGTGCCTCGTGGACTCGTCGAGGTGAAAGTCGGGTAGCACGGCTCGGGCGCGGGCGACGAACAACGCCACAGCGTCGCCGGTGTCGAGCGAGGAAATCTCGATCTGATGCTCGCCCCGTAGGTGAAGCGGTCCGCGGCTCGTGACCAGGATGGACAGCCTTCGCGCCGCAGCAAGGAGGTCCGCGACGAAAGGGGCGGCGCCGGCGACCTGTTCGAAGTTGTCCAGCACGACGAGTACATCGGCATCACGAAGGTGACCGCGCAGGCGTTCCAAGTCGTTGCCGGTACCCATGTCGACCACGCCGAGCGAACGCGCCAGGGTGGCTGGAACGAGATCCGGGTCCTTGACGGGGGCGAGGTCGACGAAGTACACCCCGTCCACGAAACCCGGACCGCTCCGCAAAGCCCATGCGATCTCGACGGCAAGACGCGTCTTGCCGATTCCGCCAGGGCCCAGCAAGGACACCAGCCGCACGTCAGGGTTCCAGAGAAGATCCTTGGCCATCGCGAGTTCGGCGATGCGACCGACGATCGACGTGGTCGGGGCCGGGATGCCCGCTGAACTCATCTCATCACGAAGCCGCACCCGCCCTACCTTCCAGGATGGATCGACGAATCTCGACGGAACCGAGCGTACGCCATGTGCACAACGATGTGGCCGACGAGGTGACCGACGAGCGGGGGTCGCGGTTCCAATCTGTCGGGGCATCGCCGAGGCATCGGCCGCGGCAAAGACGCAGTCGATCGGCGGGTTCAAGCGGTGCGCGCATGCGTCGCTTGCCCGCCGAATACGATGACGCGACGCATCCGACCATGGGCTCCCGGCTCCCGGGCACACGTTTGTTTCTGTGCTGGCAATACGAGTCCGAGGGGAGCGCGGGCGCACTGCGCAGGGTGAGCGGGTGACACGATGAGGGATCCACGGCTGCAACGCTTCGTGTCGGCCCACTTCCTCACCGTTGTGTCTGAGTGGGCGGCCACGGTCGGTGTGCTGGTGCACGCGTACGGGTGGGGAGGCCCATCGGCAGTCGGGCCTGGTGTCGCTCGCCGTCTTCGCTCCCCCGCTGGTGTGCGCACCGCTTGCGGCGAACCTGACGGCCCGCTGCCCGGGGTGGATCGCGGGATCACTCGATGGTGGCGCGAGCTGATTTCGACAGCGACGCAACGACCAGGTCATAGGACGCTTCGATCATCGCCGCCACTTCATCGAGGGGAACCTCATCGACATCGACGGTGTTCCAGTGCCGCTTGTTCAAGTGATACCCCGGGGTGACCGCGGGGTACATCTGACGCAGCGCCTCGTTCTCGTCGGGGTCACCTTTCAACGAGATCCGACGACCGGCGTCATCGACAATCGCGAAGACTTTACCGGCCACCTTGAACACGGCGGCGCCGGGCCCGAACGGATACGACTCACCCGATCCGCGACACTCGGCAAGTCGCTGGCGTGCCTCGGCGAACGCGTTCGCATCACCAGCGGGGCCGGACACGAATCCTCCGCAACGCTCGACCGCACATGCTCGAGACCGTAGCGAACGCCGCACGGTGATCCGCGACTCCAGCGTGAGAGACTGAACGTCGTTCATGATCGCCGTCACGCCCCCGACCCAAGGACCCACATGACTCAGCAACAACAACTCGCCGAAGCCTTTCACGCACTTCATCAACCCGGCAGCCCGGTGATCCTCTTCAACGTGTGGGACGCTGGTTCGGCCAAAGCTGTGGTTGGAGCGGGGGCGAAGGCAGTGGCGACAGGAAGCGCATCGGTCGCCGGCGCCTTCGGGTTCGGCGACGGCGAAGCCGTGCCGTTCGACCTCGTGCTCGACAATGCTGCCAGAATCGTCGCCGCCGTCGAACAGCCGGTTTCGCTCGACTTCGAGGGTGGCTACAGCGTGGATAATTCGCAACTGGCCAAGAACTTTGCACGGGTGCTGGCGTCAGGTGTGATCGGCTGCAACTTCGAAGATCAGATCGTCGGTGGGGTCGGTCTGCATTCGCCCGACGTCCAGGCAGACCGGATTCGTGCGCTGCGCGAGGCTGCATCCGAGACGGCAGTGAATGCATTCATCAACGCCCGCACAGACGTGTTCCTCAAGGCGCCCAACAGCACGCATACGGCAGCGATGGTCGGCGAGGCCATCGAACGAGCGAAGGCCTACGCCTCGGCTGGCGCAAACGGCTTCTTCGTGCCGGGTTTGATCGATGATGCATTGATCGCCCAGGCCTGTGAGATGTCTCCCCTACCGGTCAACATCATCATCTTCCCCGGCGTCGCTGCGCCGGCGCGTTTGGCTGAGCTTGGGGTGGCACGCATCAGCCATGGCCCGGGGCCGTGGCGCAACTCGATGCGCATCCTCGGCGAGGCGGCGGCGGCGGCGATGGCATGACCCGGACGCAACGACTTCGCCGCTCCGATTCGGAAGGTGCGCCGTTGACTGACAGCGGCTGATCGCATCGGGAGATGCATCAACCCACCGGCCAGGACTCGATCGTTTCGTACCGCGCACCGTCGGGATCCAGTCGGCTCTGCACGAGGGCGACGTGGTCGACAGTGAACTGGGCGCGGACGAGCGCGCCGAGAACGCGCGGCATGACTGCGTGCGGCTTGAGTCGAGCCAACGTGAGGTGCCCGACGAAACGCTTGCGCGGTGGTTCGCCGATCGTGCTGGTCCGAGCGATCACTGCCGCAGCGAGTTCGTCCAACCCGTGGACGGGAACGATGAGCGCTCGCTCGTTGAGCACATCCACGGCCGGTCCGAGACGGACAACGCTCGGGGCGAAACCGACGCCGTCGAGCGCTGCGCACACCTCACCGGGGTTGGCATCGCCGAAAAACCTCAGGGTGATATGCCAGGTGTCCGGATCAACAAATCGCGCACCGCGCTGGTTCTTGCGGTGCAGCGCAGTCAGTTCGGCAAGCACCTCCTCGGGAGGCCACACGGCAATGAACAGTCGCGGCATCGCCTCAGTCAAGCACCGAGATCGGCGGGGCGCGTGCCAACGCTGCGCTACGGGCGACGGGCCCTGTGATCGACCTCGCGCCGATGGCCCCCGGACAGCTCGGCCAGCTTGTCGAGATCGATCCGGTCCGCTGGCACCGCCGCCACTTTGCAATCGGTCACGGCACGCAGCGTCGCAGTCCGCAACCCGCCCTCGAGCACGGCACGTTCGCCGAGCACCGAACCCGGCCCCAACTCAGCCAGCTTCTCACCGTTCACCTCCACGACGAGGACACCGTTCAACAGCAGGTAGATGCCATCGCTATGAGACCCCTGTTCCACCAACACTCGACCCGCTTTCACCCGCTGGATGTCAGGCTTCTTGCCGCCGCGCATGATTGCGCCCTGCAGTTCGCGCTCCAAGATCGTCTCCACTTCGCTGACCAACGCCGGTGAGTCCTCGTCGCCCCATGGCGTGCGCCGACCGAAAGAGTCGGCCATCCAGTGCTTGTACTCGGCGACGCTGCTCTTCGCTGTCAGGTTGCCGAGGTGATCGAACAACCAGTGGCGGGGAAATCCGGAGGCACCGACCATCGCACCGGAGTGAGTGCCGTCGGTGTTGATAGTCAGTTCGAGCGTCGTCCACACGATGGGGGCGTGGTACTGGATGAACGGTGGATGCTTCACCGCGCGGGGCATTGGCGCGCCCGTCCGGCCCCCGACGGTTTGGGTGAACCGGACCGATGTCGCGGACACGTCCGGCGCACTCTGCCGGTCCGGCAGCTGGACCGCCGGGATCGTGATCGCCCCCACCCCGAGGCCGACGGTTGTTGCGCCGATCACACCGCCGCCGCAGTACCCACAGTCGGTGATGTTGCCCGAGGTGTCAACGTCGATGAACGCCCGGAGCTCGTTGGCGAAACGGAAGCGGTCGGCGAGTCGCAATTCGTCGATCGCGGCAGTCGTGTTTGCGCCGAGGGAGTCGGGCGGCGGCGGGTCGTGATGGGCCATTCTCATCCGTGTGGCGATCTTGCCCATCCCCTCCAACAGGTCCGACGGAATCCACGACACCGTGTTGATGCTGCGCTCGATCCGCATGGGTCCTCCTCAAGTTCTCGTGTTGTTCGTCCCTGGATCGTGCGCCGCGCCGGCCGGTGCTTCCAGGGCGCTGGCTGGCATCGTGAGGTGTGGCTGGCATCCCTCCGGTTCTACGTGCCCGCACCGCTCCCCCGGCAACCTTGATGGGTTTCAATAGGAAGGTGAACCCTGGGGTGACGTTGTGGGCGCGTAGCCAGTACCGGCGCCGCTGGGGTGCCCTCGTGACGTTGGCCGTGCTGATCGCGCTCGGTGGCGGGGTAGCGGTTGCGGCCGCGGCCGCGGCGCGCCGAACCGACACCGCCTTCGACCGGATGATCGAACAGGCGCGGGCTCCGGAGCTGTCGATCAGCGCACTCGGAGAGGAAGGCTTCGGTGACCTCGATCCGGCCCTGCTCGACCGGGTCATGCACATCGAGGGTGTGACGGGACTGTGGGCATTGGCCTTCGTCGCGGTCGCGCCCGCCGAGTACCCGAACTTCTTTGCCATCGCGGTGATCGATGAACGGGGCGACGCACCACGCCTGTCGGGCGTCGAGGGCCCCAGCAGGGTCAGCGTTGGCGGTGTCGCAGCCGACGAGGTGCTGGTCAACGAGTCGATGCGCGATCAGCTCGGCAAGGGGACGGGCGACACCGTCGAGCTGCGGTCGGCGACCACGGAGCAGTTCGTCAAATCGCTTGCCGGGGACGAGGGGCTCGGCCACCCGCTGGGGCCCAGCTTCAACGCGCGCATCGTGGGCGTCGGTCGCTCCCCGGAGGACGTCAGTGATGCTCCCGATCCGTTCCTGGTGTTCTCGCCCGCGTTCTACGAGCGTTACCAGGACACGATATGGAACTGCCGCTGCATCGTCGAGGTCAACGCCGAACCCCGGTCTGTCGAACATGTCGCAGCCGAGCTCGCCACGATCTACCCCGACGCGATTGTCGAGCCCACGGAGAACCTCGGCGAACGCGTCGCCGACACGATCGCTCTCCAGCGCCGGGCGTGGTGGTCGATCGCGTTCGCGGCTGCGTTCGCCGGTCTGATCGCGCTCGCGTTCGCGTCGATCCGGTTCGTTCGAGTCGTGGTGGTCGACGACGGCACGCACCGCGCACTCGGGATGACACCTGCCGAGCGGCGGCTCGGCCGTTTCCTCGTGCTGGCCCCGTCCGCCGTCGTCGGCGCCCTCGGAGCCGGGGCAATTGCGTACGCACTTTCCCCCATGGCGCCGGTCGGCATCGCCGGGCGGGCTGAGCCCGACCCAGGTCTGCGGTGGGACGCAGCAGCCATGTGGCCTGGGGTTGGCTCCGTACTTGTCGCGTCGCTACTCATGGCCGCACTCGCCTCGGCTGTGGTCCGACGACGCACCGGACGGATCGACCACACCGGCCGGCTCGTCGGACCCGTGGGTTCCCTCGGCATCCGCCTCGCGTTCGGACCGGGCCGCGGTGTCATCGGCGGGGTCCTGGTCGGCGCCGGCGGCCTGGTCGGAGCGTTCACCGTGGATCGCTCGATCGATCATGTCCTGTCAACGCCGGTCCTGTACGGTGCGGACTTCGATGCGAGCGTGTTCCTCGACGACTTGACCGACCGGCAAGCGGTGGCCGCAACGTTGGCGTCTGACACCGACATCGAGGCAGTCGCGCTCGTCTGGACCGAACGGCCGGGGGACGACGAGACCCCGCTCCAAGCCGTCGGACCAGGTGGAACGGTCGAGGTCGAGCCCCGCGCGCTCGCGAGTACGAAGGGCACCGTGGGTGTGCAAACGATCGAAGGCCGCGGACCACTTCGAACTGATGAGGTTGCTCTGGGGCGGACAGTGCTCGATGCGCTGGGCGCCAAGGTCGGCGACCAGATCACGGTGACCCACACATCGGGAGAGCCCCGGCAGATGACGATCGTCGGTGTTGCGGTCGATCCCGGTGTCGATTCCGCAGGCACAGGCTTCGTGGTCTCCTACGACGGACTCGCGACCATCGTCGTCCCGGCGATCGCCGGGACGGTGGTGCGTTTCGCCGCCGGCACCGACCACGGCACCGTCATCGAACGCCACGCCGACCTTGCGCTCACCCCCGTAGAGCCACCTTCCGAGGTCGGCAACATCGGCGAGCTCGGGGGTCTGCCGGGGCGCGTCGGTCAACTGTTCGCACTCTTGGGGATCGCCGCGCTCCTCAACGCCGTCGTGCTCGTCAGCACCCAAGGTCGCCGGACGGTTGCGATCTACCGCGCGCTCGGATTCACCAGCGCCCAGGTGATCGGAGCCCATCTCTGGCTCGTAGCAATCGCAAGCGTTCTCGGCGGGACGATCGGTGGTCTTGCGGGCTTCCTGGCGGGCCGCACGATCGCTCGCGAGCTGATCGGGAACGTCGGCGCAATCGCCGAGACGATCGTACCGGCCGAGGTATGGATGGTTGGTGCCGGCGTTTTGGCTGTCGGCGCGGTCGCTGGCGCTGTCACGAGTGTGTTCGCTCTCCGCCACCGCGCCGGCGCCGTCCTCCGCGCCGAGTAAAACTCGTTCTGGTCACGTGAATCCGGCTCAGGGGCGGGATGGCGTGACCAGAACGAGTCTGTCGACCAGACGGTGTGGCTGCCACCACCACGCGACACAGGCTTGCGCCCTCGCTTGGACCGGCCGCGTGGTGTTGAATCGTCGGTATGGGATCGATCACGGTGTTCATCGCCGACGACAGCGTCTTCATCCGCGAGGGAGTGAAGGCGATGCTGTCGCGACAAGCTGATCTAGAGGTCGTCGGCGAGGCAGAGGACCACGACGGACTTGTCGACGGTGCCGAATCGGCGGCCCCCAACGTGGTCGTCAGCGACATCCGCATGCCGCCGAACTTCAACCGCGAAGGCATCGAGGCGTGCAAGCTGATCCGCAAGCGCCATCCGGGCACCGGCATCGTCATCCTCAGCCAGTACGACGACCCCGACTACGCGATCGCGTTGCTGTCGGAGGGTGCCGCCGGATACGCCTACCTGTTGAAGGACCGCATTGCTGAAGGCGACCAGCTCGCACGGGCGATTCGCGAGGTGGCGTCGGGCGGCTCGATGCTGGATCCCGCTGTCGTGAGCGCGCTGATGAACCCGGTGCGCAGAACCGGCGGGCTCGATGCCGAAGACGACGCCCTGTTGGAAATGGTGGCAGCGGGCAAGCCGATCAAGGCGATCGCCGTTGCGACTCAGTCCACCCCGACCGCAGTCGAGACGCGGGTCGAAGCGGTGTTCCTCCGACTTGCCGAGGGCGTATCGGCCGGAACCGCTGGTGCACTCGAACGACTGAAGCGAATGCACGCAGCGATCGTGTCACGCGAGGAGCTGGGCGAATCGTTGTCGCGGATGTTGCCGACCGGTGTCGCCGAGCGAATCCGCGCCCGCGGTGCCCACGCCGGCGACTCCGAAGTGCTCAACGTCACCGTTTTGATGAGCGACATCCGCGGCTACACGACCATCAGCGAGCACACCGATCCATCGCTGCTCGCCCAGCAACTCAACCGCCACCGGGCGGAGATGAACACGGCGATCCTCACCGCGGGCGGCACCGTCATGCAGTACATCGGCGATGCCGTGATGGCCGTGTTCGGGGCACCCGAGCCGTCGACCGATCACGCCGACCGGGCCCTCCTGGCCGCGCACGCGATGCACGCCGCCCAAGCAGCCGTGAACGCTGTGTGGGTGAGCGAAGGGCTGGAGCCGTTCCCCGTCGGGATCGGCTTGTCCTCCGGCGATGTCGCCGCGGCGCTGCTCGGATCCGAGGAACGCTTGGA
>JANNHO010000374.1:0-6837 GCA_031404435.1 Acidimicrobiaceae bacterium
GTCGTCGCGTGCTGCAGCGGGCAGCGATGACCCATGCCTGGTGGAGCACGGCCCAGGTGTTCGACGCAGCCGTGCACACCTGCGCGCTGGTGTTCGAATCTGGTGCCGAACAGCGCCTCGTTGCACGAAGCTTCGGGCTGGAGGGGAGGGCGATCGCCGACGTCGCGTGGCATGACTCGTGGGGCGCGCTGCTGCTGCTCGAATCGCCGAGCGTTCTGCCGGTCGGCGGTGGACTGACACTCGGCGACATCGCCACGTTCGCTGTCGACTTCCGTGATCAGTACTACGGGCTGATCGGCGCGGTGGGCGACGGCGTGAACGGTCCCCCACTGATCACCAGCGGGCTGATCGAACCGGGCCGATGCCTGTGGGGTGAGCGGCCGGTGCGGTTCGCCAAGCAGCGTTTCGTCGCGCCGCGGGTGGCGATCGAGCGGCTGTCGCCCAAGCTGCAGCGGTGGGCGGCACAACGCCTGGTCCCGAAGATCTTGGTTGCAAACCAGACCCGCGTGATCGAGGCCGTGATCGACCACAACGGGGCGTGGCTCCCCAGCGTGCCCACCATCACCTGCGTCCCCAAGCCCAGTACCGACACTCCGGCCGGTGCCAGTCTCGACAAGCTGTTTGCCGTGCTCGCGTCACCTGCCGCCACCGAGTGGGTGCGCCATCATGCTGCCGGGAGCGGCCTGTCCGCCACGAGCCTGCGACTCTCGCCAAACCTCCTCGCATCGATCCCGCTCCCGTGACCCGGCCCGCCCCGCCCGCGCAACGCCCCAATCACGTTTGCGTGAGCGCGCAGACCGACAGTCGGCTTGATCGCTCACGCAAACGCAGTTGGCCGCCCGGTGGCAGCCCAGTGGCTGGGCCAGCGTGGCGGTGTTGCGCACTCGGGTGGGGTCCGTACCCATTTGCGTGAGCGATTTGGCGGACTGTGGCTTTGCGCGCTCACGCAAACGGATTCTTGGGGATAGGGATCGGGACCGGACCTGGGCCGGGCGTTCAGGAATGGGTGCTGATGGCTTCTCGAACCGTGCGCATCACATCGTCGGGGCCGCCAACGATCTCGTCGTAGGTGAACTGAATCGGTATGAAACCGTCCAGAACCAGCCGATTGAGACGCTGCACGTCGATCACCATCTGCGTTCGCGTTCGGTGCCAGCGGTAGCCGAGCACCTCGACGACAACCGGCGTGTCTCGAAACCGGAAATCGACACGAATCAACGAGGTGCCCCGACGCCCGAGTACCTGTTGCGCGACCGGCCGCGGCAAGCCAGCGGCCGCGACGAGGCGAAGGAACTCTCGTTCGAGCCAACTGTGTGCGCCGCGAGTGATCTCGCTTCCTTCGATCACGGCGAGTAAGTCCGGGATGCCGTAGCGACCTGAACGTCGGAGGTTGCTGATGCGGCGCAGGAGGAAATCTTCAGCTACGAGGCCATCCCGTAAGGCGCCATCGAGGGCGATGGTGAGTTTTTCGCGCGACGTTGACTTGGCGAGGTCGATCAGGGTACGTGTCGGCGAGGTGACGGGAAGTCCATACGCCGACTCACGATCGAGGTTCGGTAGATCGAACGCCGTGTGAATCACATGGCCGATGCGCCGAACGTTGCGGTCACGCAGTGTGACGATGTGGAACGGCGGGTGGAGCCTGAAGCCGTCGAATCGTTCAAGAGCCGCAGCGGTCGGCCCGTAGGCCCAGCAATCTGGGCCGATGTCAGTGATCAGTGCGGCGAGCCGCGGGTCTGGGATGACGTGGAAGCCGCTCGTATCTCGGCTTCGAAACTCCCGCTGGAGTTGACCGTGCGGGACCGTCGATTGACGGCCATTGCTGGTCATTCGTCGGATTCAACCGTGCAACGTGGCGTTCCACAACACCGCGTTCCCGGGCTTGTCGAACGAGCACCCCGGCCCCGCGTGCGTCATGCGGCCGCCGATCAGGTTTACGTGAGCGCGCAAACCGACAGTCGACCCAATCGCTCACGCAAACGTGGTTTCAGCGAGGCAGGCCCGCTGCCGGAAACGGGCCGGGGCCGCGGACGCAATCGGGTTAGCGGTGCCAGGGGGCGGGGGGGGAGACGGCGTGGGGGGCGGTCAGCACGTCGACGCCGGTGTCGGTGACGAGGCAGGTGTGTTCGAACTGCGCGGTGCGCTTGCCGTCGGCGGTGACCGCGGTCCAGCCGTCATCGAACACCATCTTGTGCTGCCAGCTCCCCATCGCGATCATCGGTTCGATCGTGAAGGTCATCCCCGGCCGCATGATCATCGTCGCCTTGGGGTCGTAGTAGTGCAGCACCTGGATGTCGGTGTGGAACTGCTCGCCGATGCCGTGACCGATGAACGCCTTCACCACCCCGTACTTGTACTTCTTGGCATGCCCCTCGATCGCGCGCCCGATCTCGCTGAGCGGACGGCCCGGTACGACAGCTTCGACGCCGTGCCATGTGCATTCCTCGGTGACCCTCACGAGCTGTCGGCTGGCCTCGTCGACATCGCCGACGAAAAACGTCGCGTTCGTGTCGCCGTGCACACCGCCGATGTAACAGGTGACGTCGATGTTCAAGATGTCACCGTCTTGGAGCACCCGCGAGTCGGGAATACCGTGGCAGATGATCTCATTGGCGCTCGTGCACACGCTCTTGGGGAAACCGTTGTAGTTGAGCGGGCTGGGGTAGGCGTTGCGCTCGATCGAGAGTTGGTGAACGTAGCGGTCGATCGAATCAGTGGTCACCCCTGGCTGCACCATCTCGCCGGCGAGGCGCAGCACTTCTGCGGCAATCGCACCGGCATGACGCATCCGCTCGATGATCTCTGGCGACTTGACCCGGTCCTCGTTCCACCGGCGCACCACGCCGTCGGCTGCATAGGGCGGCCGCACGATGTGGTCGGGGACCGACAGCCTGGGGCTGACCACGCCCTGCAGGACTCGCCCCTCGAGCGGCTTGTGGCATCGCTTGTACTTCCGCCCGCTGCCGCACCAACACGAGTCGTTGGCCTGGGGGAGGACGGCAGGTGGTTGAGCAGACTGCAGCACGGTCCAAGGCTACTGCCCGAGGGGTTCGCTCGACCGTTCGGGTTGGCGATGCTCAGCCGGCGAGAGCGGTGGCCGTGGCCCCGGCGACGCCGCGCAGGTCGGCGTTCGCAGCTTGCTGGTTGAGGAACCACTGATAGGTGGAGGCGATGCCGTCGTCGAGCGAAACCGCCGGCGCCCAGCCAGTGGCCTTGAGGCGGCTGATATCGAGCACCTTGCGAGGCGTGCCGTCGGGTTTCGACGTGTCGAAATGCAACTCGGCCGACGGGTAGACGAGGTCACGCACTTTCTCGGCGAGGGCACGGATCGACAGGTCGACGCCCGTGCCGACGTTGATGTGGGAGTGATCGCTGTAGTGCTGCATGAGGTGCAGGCAGGCGTCGGCGAGATCATCGACGTGCAGGAACTCGCGCTTCGGTGAGCCGGTGCCCCAGATCTCGACGCTGACAGCCCCCGTCTCGCGGGCGTCGTGGAACTTGCGGATCAGGGCCGGCAGCACATGGCTAGAGGTGAGGTCGAAGTTGTCATTGGGCCCGTACAGGTTGGTCGGCATCGCAGAGATGAAATCGCGGCCGTACTGCTGGCGATACGCCTGGCACAGCTTGATGCCGGCGATCTTGGCGATTGCGTACCACTCGTTGGTGGGCTCGAGCGGGCCGGTGAGCAGTTCGTCTTCGGTGATCGGTTGGGTTGCTTCGCGCGGGTAGATGCACGACGAACCGAGGTACAAGAGCTTGGTCGCGTCGTACTGCTGGGCGGCGTGCACGACCGTGCCGTGGATCATCAAGTTGTCGTAGATGAACTCCGCCGGGCGGGTGCTGTTGGCCATGATCCCACCGACGGTGCCCGCCACGAGGAAGACGTACTCGGGCCGGTTGGCCTTGAACCAGTGCGACACCTCGCTCTGGTCGCGCAGGTCGAGCTGCCGGCGCGAGGCCGTGAGCACATTGGTGTAGCCGTCGCGTTCGAGGCGGCGCATGATCGCCGATCCGACCAGCCCGGCATGCCCGGCAACGTAGATCCGCGAATCGGTCAGCATCGCCAAAGTGTATGCCGGACGGTAGTGGCCGGTTTGGCGGCTGGTTTGGCGGCTGGGGCAGCGCAGCGGCCAACATGGCCGGATGCTGCTCACCCAGATCGATCATGTGGCCATCGCCGTCCGAGACCTGGAGGCTGCGATCGACTATTACCACCGCGCGTTCGGTGCCGAAGTGCATCACCGTGAGCTCGTCGAGACCGACGGCGTGGAGGAAGCGCTGGTAAAGGTCGGTGAGAGCTACGTCCAGCTGACGGCGTCGACACGCGCTGACTCTCCGATCGCCAAGTTCATCGACCGGCGTGGCGAGGGGATCCATCACGTCGGCTACCGCGTCGACGACTGCGCTGAAGCTTTGGCGAGCATGGTCGCCGCCGGTGCCACCGCGATCGACAAGTCCCCTCGCCCCGGCAGCCGCGGTACCACGGTCGCCTTCGTGCACCCAAAGGGCAGCTTCGGAACCCTCATCGAGCTCGTCCAGGAGTAGCAGTCACTCCAGCTGCTGGGCGTCAGGCAGGTCGATCCGGCCGCAGATTTCCCGCGGGAGAATCCGCTCCATCCGCTCCGCTCGCACCTCTTCGAGAATGTCACGAACGATTTCAGACGAGATTGGGGGAACCGGCACGCCGGGTGTGATCACCAGGACGCCGTCGCGTTCGACGAGATATGGTTCGCCCGGGTTGTCGTCGGGCGGTTCTACGGTCATGGCGAAGGCCTGGCACGTCACTCGGCTTGGAGGATGAGGCCTTTGAGGTACTCGGCTTCGGGGAACGGGAGTGGTACCGGATGGTCGCTGGCCTGAGCGAGACGGCCGATGATCCGCACGGTTCGGCCGGCATCGAGGGCGGCACCGGCAACCACCTTCTGGAACAGTTCGGCGCTCATCGCCCCACTGCAGCTGAACGTGAGCAGCTTGCCGCCGGGCGCGAGCAGCTTGATCGCCAGCAAGTTGAGATCCTTGTAGGCCCGTGTGGCCTTGTCGACCTGTTTGTCGTTGTTGGCCAGCTTCGGCGGGTCGAGGGTGATCAGGTCGTACTGGCGGGCCCGGTCGCGCAGCCCGCGCAAGGCGGTGAACGCATCGGCCTCCATCAACTCGCCGATGTCGACGCCGTTGAGCTCGGCATTGCGGCGAGCCATGTCCAGCGCGGGCCCGGACGAATCGATGCTCAGTATCTCGGTGGCACCCGACCCGGCGGCGATCACGCTGAACGCCCCGGTGTAGGAGAACACGTTGAGCATCCGCACACCGGGGGCGAGCAGTTCCAGCGCGGCGCGGGCGTTGCGCTGGTCGAGGTAGAAGCCGGTCTTGTGCCCGCCTGCAACGTCGATCGCATAGCGCCAGCGGCCCTCACGGATCGTCAGCTCGCCCGGCACCTCGGAACCGCGCAGCAACCCGACGGCGGGCTCGAGACCCTCGCGGGTGCGCACCTCGGCGTCGCTGCGCTCGTACACGCTGTCCACCCCGTCGAGGCCGAACAGCGTGTCGGCGATCACCTCGCGCCACCGCTCGGCACCCGCCGTGGTGAGCTGGCAGACAACAGTGTTGGCGTACCGGTCGGCGATCAGGCCGGGCACGCCATCGGCTTCGCTGAACACCAGCCGGGCTGCGTCGGTGTGGTCGCCGAGCAGCGTCGTTCGTCGTGCCGCTGCGGCCACGATCCGCTCGGCGACGAAGGCGTCGTCAATGACCGCATCACAGTCGAAGGTCCACATCCGCACTCGGATCTGCGAGTGGGGGCTGTACGCGCCGATCCCGAGCGGTTGCCGCTCGGCCGAGCGAACGACCACGGTGTCGCCGGGTGCCGGATTCCCTTCGACGGAATCGACCCCACCGCTGAAGATCCACGGATGCCGCCGGGTGAGCGATCGCTCTCGCCCAGCTTTCAAGACCACAACAGGATGCGTCACGCCGCGCAGGGTACCGCCATGACGAAAGCACTCGTGACGGCACCCGCTGGCTATCCGCAGCGGTAACGGGCTTCCAGGGCCAGGATGGCGTCGCCGTCAACGAGCAACTGGTTGATCCGCTTCAGGGTGGCGCGGTCCGCCGACTGCCGGAACACGTAATCTTCCCACTCGTTGGGCTGAATACGATCCTCATCGGTCGAGTTCGTGCTCCTGGACCCTGCCCGCCTGCGCCTGATCGAGGCTGGCGAGTAGTCGCTGCGCATTGGCGGGTGACTGCAGCAGATGGGCCGTCTCCTGTAGGGAGCGGTAGTCATCAATGCCGATCAGGACTGCGCCACCGCGCCGCGATGTGATCTCGATGGGGGTGTGATCGTCGTTGACCCGTCGGATCAAGGGAACCAGGTTCTTGCGGGCTTCGCTGGCGGTGATGGCCATCGGGGGATCCTCCCAAAGCAGGACACGCTATTTTACCAGTCAGCGGAGGGAGAGCTCGGCGGCAGTGCCGTGGGAAACCAGCCAGCCGTCACGTTGCATCTTGTCGCCGAGCAGCATGGTCACGTGCTCGACCAGGCTCCGCTGTGCATCCAGGCTGCGTTCGAGCGCCGCGGTCAACGTGGCGAAGCGCTGCTCGAGCGCATGGAGGCGCGCTGCGTCGCTGTTGGTTCCGCCGTCGAGGCGGCGGCCCACGCCCTCGATCGAGTCGGCGCACTCGCGTCGCACACGCTCGACAAGACCGATCACGGTCGACTGCGAACGATCGAGGTCGCTGCGGTGCTCGGCATTGGCCATGTCGGTACTGCGCTGGGCGATCGTTGCGTAGGTGGCCAGAGCCGAGTACTGCGCCATCATCTGGCTCTCGAGGTTGGCCATC
>JANNHO010000375.1:0-2543 GCA_031404435.1 Acidimicrobiaceae bacterium
GAACGAGGACATCATCCGGACGGTGACGCAGAACTGTTTGCAGCGTGCGTTGGAGTGTCACATGGACTTGATGGGTGACGGCCGAGCCCTCGGCTGACAGCGCTCCCGGTCGGCAACTATGCGTCTCCGATGACGTCGTGATCTGACCGAGAACCGGGTGGTGGGACCTGGTCCCTCCGGGTGGCTCCGCTGCACGCAGCGAACCGCTCGGAGGGACCTTTGCGCGTGACCGGAGGCGTTACGTTCAGATGACGACCACGGACCTTTCTCCGATTCTCCTAAACTTTATTTTGTTGCAACCGAGCATCCGGGGCTGCGAAGGTGCTGGTCATCGGGGTGAGTGCTGTGATGTAGTCGACATGTAGCGGTGATGCCAACGCAATGCGTGGTCAAGTGGGGTTGTCATGAAACTGACATGTTGATAGGTTGGGGCTGCGGACGGGTCAGCATCGAACACTCGATGACCTACACACAGGCCGTACTCCAGGCGGGGTACGGCGGTTGAAGGAGACCTACATGACTACTCGACGGAATGTCGGCATTTTTACCCTGTTGATGGTGCTTGGCACTGCCTGCGCCGTGCCAAATCCAATGTCACCGGAAGCAGACGGCGGGGTGAGCGAAGAAGAAGGTCGCCGCAGGCGCCGTGTGGCCCCGACTGCGGTGGTGCCACCGGCGGCGGTCGTACCGGTGGCCGGTACTCCCACGGCCGGTACCCCGACTCCCGGTACCCCGACTCCCGGTGCCCCGACTCCCGGTACCCCAACACCTGTTGGCACGCCGGCTCCGGCTGCGGTGGTTCCGGTTGCGGGTCCGGCTGGGGCGGTGGCTGGTTCGCCGTTTGTGGATGTGTCTCGGATTCCGGCTCCGTTGGGTGGTGCGGCGGGGGTTGTGTTGATTCCTGGTGCGGTGCCGTCGTCGAATCCGGAGGGGATTGGGACGTTCCGGTTTGATTGTGGGGTGTCGCACATGGCTTTTGATGATCCGATTGTTGCGCCGGGTCGTCCGGGTGGTTCGCATTTGCATACGTTCTTTGGGAATACGGCTGTGGATGCGTTTTCGACGTCGCAGTCGATCGCGACGACGGGGAATAGTACGTGTCGGGGTGGGACGGCGAACCGGTCGGGGTATTGGGTGCCGACGATGATCGATACGTCGAATGGTGCGCCGATTGCTCCGGCGTATCTGCAGTTGTATTACAAGACTGGGTATAACGGTGTTGCTCCGTCGGCGGTGTCGGTGGTTCCGGCGGGGTTGCGGATGATTTCGGGGAACTCGCGGGCGACTGGTCCGGGTTCGGCGCAGCACAAGTTGGATTATGAGTGTCAGACGACTCAGCATGGGCAGTTGTATCCGGCGATCCCGCGGAACTGTGCTCCTGGTGAGTTGATGAACATGCAGATCAACTTTCCGCAGTGTTGGGATGGGGTGAACTTGGATTCGCCGGATCATCAAAGTCACATGGCTGAGGCGTCGAGCGGGTGTCCTGGGTCGCATCCGGTGGGGATCCCGGCGATTACGTTCAACGTGAAGTATTTGGTGCCGGCGTCGGGTACGTCGACGTGGCGGTTGTCGAGTGATGCCTATGATGCGTCGCAGCCGGCGGGGTACTCGGGTCATGCTGATTGGTGGAACGGTTGGAACGAGGACATCATCCGGACGGTGACGCAGAACTGTTTGCAGCGTGCGTTGGAGTGTCACATGGACTTGATGGGTGACGGCCGAGCCCTCGGCTGACACGTCACGAGAGCACCACCAGCGAGAGCGGGGCGCGACGCGGTGTCGCAATGCGAACGAGCCGGCCCCGGTGGGCCGGCTCGTTGCTTGCTGACGTTGCGTGCGTTGTGGCGGCGGCGGTCAGTGCGCCAGACGAATCAGGCTGTGATCCACCCGGTCACATCGACGATCAGTTCGCCACCGGACTGCGTCAGCAGGCTGATCGAGCCGGCGGCATTGGTCTTGGTCATCGACAGCACCGCCACGGTCTGGCCCGGCCCGCCGACGTTCAGGTTCGACACCGTCGGAACCGTGCCGCCAGCGGGGAACGCCGAGACGAAACCTGCTGCCGTCACCTCGGTCGCGGTGAGGTTGAACAGCACCGCCGATACCGGAGTCGCTGCCGGGGCCTGGCCGAGTGACGGCTGGACCACGGTGAGCTGAGCCAACGGTCCGGGTGCCAACCCGACGCGTGAGGCCCGACGGCTATCCGCTGTACGCGTCGGAGGCTGGATCACGAAGTAGCCGGCCGTGCCAGACGGCACGGTGTTATCGCCGAACCAGCCCTGCACGTCGACGAGCAGATGCGTGCCACGCTGGGTGAACAAGTTGATGCTGCCATCCGCGCCGATCGGCACGATCGCCATGTTGGCGATCGTCGAACCCTGCCCAGCGAGGTTCAGGTTCGAAACGGTCGGAATGGCGATACCGCTGGGGAACGCAGTGACGAAACCGGCACCGTCGGCCTCGGTTCCGGTGAGCGTGATCGCTACCGCACCGGCGTTGGGCGGAACCCCGCCCCGTCCGCGGATCGGGACGTTGACGAT
>JANNHO010000376.1:0-5987 GCA_031404435.1 Acidimicrobiaceae bacterium
TTCAACCGGGATCCGCTGCCGGTGGCGCGCATCGCCGCCGACCTCGATCTGCTCATCGAACAGTACGCCGACTCACCGGCGCTTCACGTCGGCGACCGCCCGCTCGTGGCGTGGACAGGAACATGGGACTACTCGACCGAAGACATCGCCTCAGTGACCCAACCGCGTCGTGACAACTTGCGCATCCTCGCCACCGCCAAGTCGGTCGACGACTACCGGCTAGTCGCCGGTGCCGTCGATGGCAATCTGTACTACTGGTCCTCTGTCGACCCGTCGACGAACACCGGCCACGTTGCCAAACTTGCCGAGATGTCCGCGGCGGTCCACGCCAACGACGGCATGTGGGTGGCGCCGGTCGCGCCGGGTTTCGATGCGCGACTGGTCGGTGGCCAATCGGTCGTTGAGCGTGAGAACGGTGAGACGATGCGCCGGGAGTGGTCCGCGGCGATGGCCAGTACTCCGGACATGGTCGGGATCATCAGCTGGAACGAGTTCTCGGAGAACACCCAGATCGAGCCGAGCAGGGCCTTCGGCGAGTACTACCTCGATGTCGTTCGTGACCTCACAGAAACACCTGCCCCACGTGATGACTTCGGCTCCGAGAGCGAGGCCGACCCGACGCGCTACATCAACCTCGGTGTGATCGGGCTGTTTGCCGCGCTACTGGTGGTGTGCACGGTTGCCGTGAGGCGTCGAGTCCGCGAGGAGATGCCGTGAGCCCGCTGCGTCTTGCCGCTCCGGCGCTGGTGCTGGCCGCATCATGTGCCGAAGGAGGCGTGCTCCCCGGGGAACAGGGGACGTCGCGTTCGGCCGGAAAGCACACCTGCCCGACGATCGCGTTCCGCCTCGACGGCGCACGCGAAGTGGACCGGGTGCTCGTACCACTCGCGCCGCAGGTGCTCGGCAGCGAGCAATCCTTCGAGTTCGGCAACTCACGCATCACGCTGATCTCCGGCGGCTACTTCGACGACATCACCGAGCCATTCGACGACCTCGTGGTCGACGATCACTTCGACATCAGAGGTACCACCGCCGATGTGCTGCGCGGCCAGTACCTCAACGAATCGATCACCGTCGTGCTGTGGCGCGAGTCGTCGACGCCGGTGCCGTGTGATGCACACGCCGCGATCGTCGCGGGTGGCCGCGTCGATACGACGAACAGTGCCCTGGACGCAATACGGGACTCGGGCCTGGAGCACCGAACGCCATCACCATCACAAGAACCATCACCATCACCATCAACAGAATGAGAGGAGTAGGAGCCATGCGCAACCACGTGCTCGTCACCCATCGCAGGACCACCGATCATCGAAAGTCGCTGGATCACAGAATGTCGCCCAATCATCGAAAGCTGCCGGTGGGGGTGGGCGCGTGCCTTGCGCTCGCCGTCGCTGTCGTCGGTGTGGTGGGGATCGGAACGTGGCGCGCCCCATCCGCTGGTGCCGCAGCGTCGGTACCGATTGCCGACACCTATGTGGACGCGTCTCGGGCGAGCAGCAACTTCGCCACGGCGACATCCCTGCGCCTCGACGCGTCGCCGGCGCGGCGCGCGTACCTGAAGTTCACCGTGAGCGGCGTCGGGTCGGCAACATCTGCGCAACTGCGCATCTACTCGACCGGCCGGAACACCACCGGCTTCTCGGTCTACGCGGTGCCGGACACCACGTGGGCGGAGAACACGATGACGTTCAACACCGCTCCGCCGCTCGGTGCGCTGGTGACCACGAGCGGCCCGGTGGCCGCCAACACCGAGTATCGGCTCGACGTGTCGAGCGTCGTGACAGGAGACGGCACGTACTCGTTCGCGGTGACCACGAGTTCGAACACGGCGTTCAACATCGCTAGCCGGGAGAGCACGCATCCACCCGAGCTGCACGTACCCACACCGCTCGCTGTCTCGCCGAGCCCGTTTCAGGTGACGCGTAGCGGGTCCACCTATTCCGTTGCATCCCAGACGTCATCGTCCAGCTATGTTGGTACTGATCTCGCATCCTTGATCACGGCAGCGGTGAGCGAGTTGGGTCTCTACGGTGGTGGAGACATCGTCTTCGCCTCCGGCGACTTCGACATGGGCAGCGGCCGCCTCGACCTCAACTTCGTGAATGACATCCGTTTCCTCGGGGCAGGAATCGACGTCACGTACTTCCGTAACTCGAGCAGCGCCGCAACCGACACCGAGCCGTTCGACTTCGGTGAGAGCGACCGGATCACGATCCGCGACATGACCGTTCTCGCCGGGGGACCGGCTCGTTCGACCAGTGATGCACTCGATTTCGACAACGGCGACGACATCGTCGTGGAACGCGTCAAGGTCACCCAGTCGCGCGGTCGCGGGATCGTGTTCGACGGCAAGAACGCCGGCTCGGGAACAGCGGACCGCAACACAATTCGCGACTGCATCGTCGACGGCGTGACGAGCGACGGGATCGAACTGCTCGGCTCCAACCTCAACCTGGTCGAGGGCTGCGTCGTGTCGAACGTGGGCGGGCACGGAATCCAGATCACGAAGGGGTCTGCGGTGGCCTCCCAGCCCAACAAGCAGTCGAACGACAACGTGCTGCGCAACAACGTGATCACCAACTCCGGTCAGGATGGGATCAACATCAACTCCTCGTCGAGGAACACGGTGTCGAACAACACGATCTACAACAGCGCGAACCTCACCGCGAACCGCGATGGCATCCGCGTCGGCGCGGCCGACGGCATCGTGTGCAACGACAACGTCGTCGATGCCAACCTGGCCACCGACAACCAGGCGGTCAAGACCCAGCGCTACGGACTGAACATCTCGTCGTCGCTGTGCAGCACGACCATCGTCGCCAACAACGACTTCAGCGGCAACTTGCTTGGGCCGATCAACGATCTCGGCACCAACACCCAGATCTCCACCCCCGCCGATACGCAAGCACCGACGGTGCCGACCTCTGTGGTGGCCACCGCGGTGAGCGCCAGCCAGGTCGACGTCTCATGGGGAGCCTCCACGGACAACGTCGCTGTCGACCGGTACATGGTGTATCGCGACGGGCTGCCGCTGACCACGGTGCCGGCTGCGAGCACGTCGCACACCGACTCCACGGTGGCGCCGCTCACCGCGTACAGCTACACCGTCGAAGCCGTTGACGTCGCGGGAAACCCGTCAGGACAGTCGTCGCCTCCGGCCACTGCAACCACGCCGGATGGTGGCGGTGGCCCCGCGGTGCTGACGCTGACACCGGTTGCTGACGCCTATGTACATGAAACGAACGTGGCGACGAACTACGGCTCATCGACGAGTTTGCGCGTGGACGGGAGCCCGGTGTTGCGCACCTATTTGACGTTCCAGGTTTCGGGCCTGGCCGGAGCGCCTACCGAGGTGCGTCTACGGATCTTTGCCTCGAGCGGATCGTCGAGCGGCCACTCCGTTCTTGCCGTAGCCGACACATCCTGGAGCGAGTCCACCATCACCTTCGCCAACGCACCCGCGCCCGGAACGACCTACGCAGCCTCAGGAGCCTTTGCTAGCAGCACATGGGTGGAGGTGGTGCTCCCAGCCGGTGCGATCACCGGAGATGGCACCTACTCGTTTGCGCTCGTCACTGCGAACAACACTGCGATCAGCTACGGCAGCCGGGAATCGGCAAACGACCCGCAGTTGGTGATCACGGTGTGAACGCTCAGCTGCACGCAGAGGTGCCGGCGTCAACGAAACCGTCGGCGTCGAGGGGTGCGAACGCCCACGTGTATCCGCTCGGGTCGAGCTGCAGCTCGAGGACTCCGAACGAGGTTGCGTCTGCAGCCTCGAGCGGCCCGCCCGGCACGATGGTTGAGGCATGGTTCTTGCCGCCGGTGCCGACAACGAATTGACGGATTCCTCGCTCGGTGTCTACTTCTCGGTCGGCATCGAGCGGGGCGAAGCGTTGGTAGCTGTGGTCGTGGCCGCTGAGTAGAACGTCGACGCCGAACTCGATCATCGTGGAATACAGATCGTCGAGCTGATCGAAATCGCTGTACTTGCCTTGGACCCAGCGCGGATGGTGAGTCAGGGCAATGGTGCATCGCTGCGCGTTGGCGGCCAGGTCGGCACGGAGCCATCGTTCCTGCGGTGACCCAGCCTCGCAGCCGCCGACTTTGGCGCAGTTCGAGTTCAGTGCCACGGCATGCCATGGGCCGATGTCGAAGCTGTAGTAGCCCGTGGCTGGATCGCCGGCACGGTCGCCGAAGTAGTCGTAGTACCCGCTGGCGCCGGCGGTGTTGTACTCGTGGTTCCCTGGCACCGGGAAGGTGATCGGCTTGAACCGCCCGAGCGCCGGATCGTACGACTGCTGGAACTGCTCAAGCGTTCCATCTTCGTACTGCAGGTCGCCGAGCGCGAGCACCGCGGCATATCCGCCCCTGCCGATCAGGTCGCCGATCTCCATCTGGCGGCACGAGGGGTTGGAGCGGGAGGGACTCGTCGGGGTCCGGTCCCGATCACACGCGACGTCACCCAGCGCGGCGACGGTCACCGAATCGCCAGTCAACGCTGAAACGGTGGGGGCAGATTGGTCGGTGGCCTGCACGATCAACCGGGGAGCGTGACTCGGGTCCTCGTGGCTGGCGAAGGCCGCCGCGGTCGGGTGCTCGGAGGTGAGGGCAAGCGTGACCGAAGCTCCGTCTCGAAGCGCCGCGGTCACATCGACGTCGATCCACGTTTCGGCCGCGAACTTTCCGGTCGAGGCGAGTCGTTCGCCGATCGCCGGCGCGTTCGAAAACGTGAGGCTGTCCTCGCTCCACGACGTGGGGGTGGCCACGTGCACATCGATGCCTTGCGAATGTGGGCTCGATGCCCAGATTCGCAACGTCGCTTGTTGTGCCGTGAGGGTCTCGGTATCGAAACGCACGTAGGAGCGGACTTGGGGCTCGCCGTCAACGCGTAGCTCGCGTGTGGTCCCGTTCGTGGTCTCCGGGGCATCGGCGTCGACGTGCCCGTCGGCGCTAGCCGCGATCTCCACCGTCGCCACCCGAACGTTGCCTCCGTCGTCTCGCGGAAGTGTCACGACGACGATCACGGCGACAATGGCAGCGACGATCGCCGCAGCGATAGCGGCGATGACGAGGGCACGTGGTGGTGCGGTTGACGACATCAGAACCCCCGTGGTCGAACGCGAGACAAGTGAATCCTGTCAGTCCATCTCCGATCGACATGATAGGTCGATCGGAGATGGAGACGCCTTCGGCTCCCGGGTAGTGGGAAGATCTGGCGGTGACCGAGGCCGAGACGATCGCCATCTCAGAACTGCGGGTGACAGGACCGGCAACCGTTGCCTCGCTGGCCGCCGACCTGCGCTCGCTCGGCGTGGTTGGCGGCGACGTGGTCATCGTCCATACAGCGATGTCGCGCCTCGGCTGGGTTGCCGGAGGACCGCAGGCTGTGGTGCTCGCGCTGTTGGACGCGGTCGGGGCCGGCACCGGTCGTGGGACGATCGTGATGCCGGCGCACTCGGGTCTCAGCGATCCGGCGCGTTGGTCGAACCCGCCGGTGCCCGCCGACTGGATCCCGGTCATCCGCGCCGAGACGCCGGCATTCGACCCGGCACTCACCCCGACGCGGGCGATGGGCCAGACGGTGGACTGCTTCCGGTCGCATCCGTCGACGGTTCGCAGCAACCATCCGACGGTCTCGTTCGCGGCCAACGGACCACTCGCCTCGCGCATCGTCGACGACCATCCGCTCACACCATCGCTCGGGGAGGGGTCGCCCTTGCAACGCCTGTACGACCTCGATGCGAAGGTATTGCTGCTCGGGGTCGATCATGGCAACAACACGTCGTTGCATCTCGCCGAGCATCGTGCGATCTGGCCTGGAAAGCACTCCTACACCGAGGGGGTTCCGGTGCTCGGAAACGCTTGTCTTTCTTGGGGTCCACGGCTTGATTCGGTTCGACCCATTCATCGCGCCGACCGTTGCCATTGGTGTCAAGTATGAACGGCGCCCAGCCTTGCGATCTCACTTCGTCGCCGGTCTGTTC
>JANNHO010000377.1:0-13145 GCA_031404435.1 Acidimicrobiaceae bacterium
GACGGCAACCACAGCGCTCCTTGTCAGCCACGATGCGACCGAAGCCGCCGCGCTGGCCGACCGCGTCGTCATGCTCACGTCACTCAACGGGCCTGCGCCGTAACCTCTCGCCGATGAACGACAACCCGCGAACACCGTTGCGCATCGGATTTCTCGGTGCGGGCCTGATCGCCGCATACCACTCCAAGAGCCTCCGCCGCAGCGGTATCGAGACGAGCGTCGGCGTGGCCCGGGCCGGCGTGTTCGACTTCGACCTGGCGCGCACCGAGGCGTTCGCCGCCGTATCGGGGCACACCGTGTGCACCGGCGAGGACGAGGTGCTCGAAACGTGCGATGCCGTGTACATCTGCACATGGACCAACGCTCACCCCCGCCAGGTAGCCAAGGCGCTCGAGCGCAGGCTGGCGATCTTCTGCGAGAAACCCCTCGCGGTCAACCTGGCCATTGCCACGGAGATGACGGCAGCGGTCGAGCGGGCCGGGGTGGTCAACCAGGTCGGCCTGGTGCTGCGCCGCTCGGCCGCGTACAACTGGGCCAAGCAACTCATCGACGATCCGGCGGCGGGACGGGTGATGGCGGTGGTGTTCCGCGACGACCAGTTCATCCCGGTCCAAGGCCACTATGCCTCCACGTGGCGGGCCGATCGCACCCTCGTTGGAGCGGGAACGCTGTTGGAACACAGCATCCACGACGTCGACATGTTGCGGTTCCTCGTCGGTGACATCACCCGCGTGAGCGCGAACACCGCCAACTTCCACGGCCACGATGGAATCGAAGACGTAGCGACCGCAGCCGTCACGTTCGCCAATGGGGCCTTGGGAACCCTCACCAGCATCTGGCACGACAACCTGGCACGGCCGAGCCTGCGCCGAGTGGAGGTGTTCTGTGAGCGCCGCCACGTCGTCATCGAAGGTGACGACTGGACCGGGCCGGTGCACTGGACCGACGCCGACGGCACCACCGGTTCGCTCGGCGGCCCTCTCGGCGAGGCGGAGATCGTCGCCGCGTCGATGGGTGCGCTCGACGGCACGTCGAACCCCGACGAAGCCTTTGTCCGCAGCGTGATCGACGGGCGCCCGGCCACGCCGGACTTCGCCACCGCGCTCGCCGCTCACCGGGTGGTCGATGCGATGTATCGCTCGGCGCTGTCGAGTGGCGACTCGGTGGTTGTCGATGCCTGACAACGTGTGGCATGCCGTCGAAATCAGCGCAGCCGACACGCATCCCTTGCGGCTGGTCGTGCTGCGCGCCGGTACGCCGACCACCGATGTGCGTTTCCACGAAGACGACTGGCCGGGCGCGTTCCATCTCGGCGTGTTCGATGACGGCACGCTGGTTGGCACGAGCACGTGGATCCCCCGCGAGTGTGCCGGTCGGGCGGAGGTCGCTGCCGCGCAACTGCGCGGCATGGCCACCCTCACCAGCCACCACGGGCGCGGGGTTGGCTCGGCGCTCATCGTCGCGGGCATTGCGCGGGCCGCTCACGGGGGCGCGCAGTTCGTATGGGCCAATGCCCGCGACTCGGCGCTCGGGTTCTATTTGGCCCACGGCTTCGCCGTCGACGGCGACGGCTTCGTCGACGCGGTCACCGGACTGCCCCACCATCGCGTCGTCAGCGCTGATTTCCGTTCTGTGACGTAGGCGGCCTGACAGTGCGCCATGTCACTTGCCGATGCCGAACTGCTCCGCAGCCGAGCCATTCGCCTCCGAGCGTTCGGTGCGTTCCTGCGCTCCTGCGACGCGGCCAGTCTGTACCTCCGCAGCGACCTGAACACCTGGGCGGGGCCCACACCGCAGCACTGTTTCGATGAGCTGACCACATTCCGCGCCGACCTGCGGCGGATGCACGACGACCTCGTCAACATGGCGATCAGGCTCGAGCGAGACGCAGAGACCGCTGCCGCGGCAGCGCTCGTCCCGGCGACGCGTTGACATGCCGTATATGGGATTCGACCGCGAGAACCTCGAGGCGCTGCGCACCGCGATGCGACGGGCCAACGAGCAGTTGGGCAGCCAATCGTGCTGCGACCCGCTCGCCATGACTGCGACTCACACGGTGAGCAAGGT
The DNA here is from genome assembly GCA_031404435.1 of Acidimicrobiaceae bacterium. Lineage (GTDB taxonomy): Bacteria > Actinomycetota > Acidimicrobiia > Acidimicrobiales > Ilumatobacteraceae > VFMC01. Next base: position 2,068 of record JANNHO010000377.1, read on the forward strand.
GCAGGCCGCGTTGCAGCTCACGTGGCTACCGGTCCTCGATGGGATCCTGCAGTGCATGGCAATGGAGTCCCGCGTCCCCGTCCGGATCGGCGCCGACGATCTGCAGCCGGTTTGGCTGGCGTCACGTCAGGAGATGGGCTGGCAGATCGTCACCGATCCCATGCAGCCGCTCACGGTCTCGATCGCGCAGGCGACCGCACTCGGTGAATCACTCGCCGATGGCGACCTTGAAGAACTGCTCGATACCGAAGCGGAACTGATATGGCTCGCCGGCGTGCTGGCGATCATCGCCGATGAACCTGCGCTCACCGTCGCGTTCCGCAACGCCTTCGACGGTGACGAACCGTGGGCCGAGTTGTTCGCCCGGATCGGGGGCGCTCACGGGGACGCAGGCCAGCACCTGGCCTTCAATCCGGGCACGATCGAGGACCAGCAGCGGTTGGAACTACTCGAACAACTGATCGGCAGCCTTACGATGACCTACGCGTCGGGGCCCCACACCGGTCGTACCGGTTTCTACCCGACTGTGATCACCCTCGTCGAGCCGTACACGGCGGCGTTGATCGTCGCCCACATCTCGCTCACCCCACAGATGCTGGTGGCAGCCAGCACCGACATCTTGTCGCGGTGGTACGAAGGATTCCCCGACCGCTTCGTGTACCCCGATCTCGCCGGGCCGGGCCCGAACACGGCCGACATCCTGTTCGCCGCCCTGGCCGCCGATCCGCCTGCGGCCACTGCGTTCCTGCTCCGCATCAGCGATCAACCGGGACTCCTGCTGCGCACGGCCCACGACGACGGCAACGTCGAGCTGCTCCTCATCGCAGGCACCAACCCGGGTCATGTCAGCGCTGCGCTGGCCGGCCAGATCCTGGTTCCCCTGATCGAAACGATCGGAGCCTGGTCGGTCGGTTCTCTGGGAACCGCACCACGAGGCGAAGACCTCGCACCGCTCATGGGGTCTGTGGTCGCGCCGTGGTTGCTGCAGTTCGGCCCCCGAGCTGAAGAGTTTGGCTGGCGCAAGGACCAAGGTGATCTCGTGCTGAGCTGGTTGCTCGCTAACGGTGCTGCGGCCAACCTTGCTGCGGGCATCGCTGGCTGGCACGACCGTCTCGCCTCGGAACCGTTGATCCGCGACAACGGGACGCTTGACATCGTCGCGTTGAACGAGATGCTCGAGATGTTCATGCAACTCGAAAGAGCCGTTCGCGACTCCGAGGTCAGTCGCGCCGCGGCCGACAGGATTCTGGCCGATGCGATCTTCTACCTCGCCGTGACCCTGCTGCCCAACGCTGCGCGCGGGTCGGTGGTGGTTGGGATTGCCGCCGATGTCGCAATGTCGGCCGCGGCGCCGGCGATCCGGTCGTGGACGGAGGACCAGGGTTGGGTGCCCCCGAACGAAGCAGACGCACGCTCTGCGGCCCAATCCAAATTTGGTAGCCGGGTCGCCGACATCGCTGTGCTGTCCGTGCTGGGTGCCGTCGGGCAGCTCATCGATTCCGGCAAGCTCCCCCCCGAGGTACTCGACCGGCTCGACCTGAGCAACCCCGCCGGATGCGTCGCGACCGAGACTGCCGACCGGCTCGTCGAGTTTGGCTACAGCCTCGAACCCGACCTCGATCCGCAGACGTTCACATCGGTGATGCTGATCATCGAAGCCGTTGCCGGGCCCGTCGCGGTGACCTCCGACCTGTGTGGCTGAACAGGACGGGCTGAACTGGGAGGGTACGGGGGTCAGGCGAAGATGTTGGCGGCGGGGAGACCGGGGATCTCGGTTCGGCCGATCAGCCATGCCAGCCGGGCGCGTTCCGGCGCGGCCAGTGCCTCCGGCGGGAGTTCCGTCATGCCCATCGGGCGGCGGCTCGACCACAGCATCATCATCCGTCCTAGTTCCAGGCGGACGTACTCGGCCGGCCACTGCTCGAAGCCATAGCTGCCACCGGGCCACGTGCCGAGGTCGACGTGGTGCACCTCGGTCTCACGCCAGCGTCGAAACGGGAGGTCGGTCGTGGCGACGGCACCGGCGAATGTTCGAGCGGTACCGGCCCATCCGCGATCGGTGGTCGCCGCCCAGCACGCATGCAGCGCCTCAATCGATTCGACGAGATCGGCCAACTGCTCATGCGCACCCCGTTGCGCGTCACGTTCGATCTCACCGGAGCGCTGTTCGAGACCGCCCGGGTATTGGTCGACGACCTCGCCGGCTTCGGCTGCGGCGATCATCCGCACATGGCTGTCGGCGTTGCGCGCCAGGTGGGCGAGCACATGCCCAATCGTCCAACCGGGCAGGAGCGACGCGGCGCTGATATCGGCGTCGGTGATGGTGGCAATTGCCGCGACCAAGCGCCGGTGCGCTTCCGTGGCGCCCCGCAGGTCGCGGGAGATGTCGGTTTCGGTCATGGCGAGAAGATAACCGCACCCGGAACGTGGCAACCTGCGTGCATGCAACTGGCAATGATCGGACTTGGACGGATGGGTGCCAACATGGCACGGCGGCTACAGCGAGGTGGCCACAACGTCGTCGTCTACGACGTCAACCCGGCGGCGATCAGGACGATGACCGACGAGGGCTTCGGCGGTGCCGGATCGTTGGACGAGCTGGTCGCCGGCCTGCAGGCCCCACGCAACATCTGGATCATGGTGCCGGCGGCGTTCGTGGGGGCCACCGTCGACCGTCTGGCCCCGCTGCTCGAGTCAGGTGACGCAATCATCGACGGTGGCAACAGCTGGTACCACGACGACGTCGACCGGTCCGCGCCGCTCGCCGCGGAAGGTGTGCACTACCTCGACGTTGGCACGAGCGGTGGGGTGTTCGGCTTGGACCGCGGCTATTGCCTGATGGTCGGCGGCGATTCCGGTGCGGTCGAACGGCTGGAACCGATCTTCGACTGCCTGGCACCCGGGATCGAAACGGCCGAGCGCACACCTGGGCGTGACGGCCCGCCGGCGACAGCCGAACGCGGGTGGTTGCACTGCGGGCCGAGTGGTGCCGGCCACTTCGTCAAGATGGTCCACAACGGAATCGAGTACGGGCTGATGGCGGCGTACGCCGAAGGACTGAACGTGCTCGCCAAGGCCAACATCGGTAGCGAATCGCACGCCAGCGATGCCGAAACCGCTCCGCTCACCCATCCGCAGTACTACCAGTACGACTTCGATCTCGGGGCGATCACCGAGCTGTGGCGGCGCGGCAGCGTGGTGTCGAGCTGGCTGCTCGATCTCACCGCGACTGCGCTTGTCGCCGACCCCGCACTCGATGGCTTTGCGGGCCGAGTCAGCGACAGCGGCGAGGGACGGTGGACGATTCATGCCGCGGTCGACGAGGGGGTGCCGGTGCCAACGCTCGCCTCTGCCCTGTGGGACCGGTTCTCCTCCCGTGACCGCGGCGACGTCGCCCACAAGGTGCTGTCGGCGATGCGTGCCCAGTTCGGCGGCCATGTCGAGCACCCGGCGGCGACTCCGGTCAAGGCCAAGCCATGATCGCCGCTTCGCAACCAGTTGCCGATGCCCTGGTGCTGTTCGGTGCCACCGGCGACCTGGCCAAGCGCAAGCTGTTCGCGGCGCTGTACCACCTGGAACAGCGCGGGGTGTTGAAGGTGCCGGTGATCGGGGTGGCCCGCAGCGACTGGACCGACGCCGGTTTCTGCGAGCATGCCCGCGAAGCGATCGCCGAAGCGGTTCCCGACGCCGACACCGCAGTCATCGCGACCCTGCTGGAGCGGCTTGATCTGGTGCAGGGCGACTACGCCGATCCCGCCACATGGGAGACGTTGCGTTCCACCCTCGACCGCCACTCCAGCTTGAACGCCGTGTTCTACATGGCGATCCCGCCGTCGATGTTCCCGACGGTGGCCGAGTCGCTGGCTTCGGTCGGGCTCAACGAGCGGGGGCGGATCGTGGTCGAGAAACCGTTTGGGCGTGACGTGACCAGTGCCCGCGAGTTGAACGACACGCTGCAATCGGTGTTCCCCGAAGAGCGGATCTTTCGCATCGACCACTATCTCGGCAAGGAGAGCGTCGAGGACCTGCTGGTTTTCCGGTTCTCGAACACCCTGCTCGAACCCGTGTGGAACCGGAACTACGTGCGCAGCGTGCAGATCACGATGAGCGAGACGATCGGGGTGGAGGGCCGGGGCAGCTTCTACGACAGCGTCGGGTCGATCCGAGATGTACTCCAGAACCACCTCCTGCAGGTCGCTGCGCTGGTGGCGATGGAGCCACCGGTCGGGCCGGAGGCCGGCTACCTGCAGGACGAAAAGGCCAAGGTGTTCGCCGCGATGAAGGCCATCGATCCGGCCAACCTGGTGCGCGGTCAGTACGTCGGCTACCGCGACGAGGAGGGTGTTGCGGCAGATTCGCAGACCGACACGTTTACTGCGGTGCGGCTGGAGATCGAGTCGTGGCGGTGGGCCGGGGTGCCGTGGTACGTGCGCTGCGGCAAAGCACTGACCGAGTCGGCCACCGAGGTGGTAGTCGAGTTCCGCGAGCCGCCGAGCCTGCTGTTCGACGAAGCGGGAGGCCCCGCGCCGCACCGCAACCTGGTGCGGTTCCGCCTCGGCAAGCACGACGGGGTGACGTTCACCGTGCAGGCCAAGACCCCTGGGCCGCACCTCGACAGCCAGAACGTCGATCTGTCGGTCGATTTCGCGGCTGCCCTTGGCGTGCGCCGCGAGGCCTACGAGCGCCTCCTCGACGACGCGCTCGCCGGTCTGCCCCGCCGATTCGCTCGCGAGGACGTGGTCGAGCAGACATGGCGGGTCGTGCAACCGGCTCTCGACACCCCCGGCCCGGTGCACCCATACTTTCGTGGGTCATGGGGTCCGGCGGAAGCCAACCGGATTCTCTGCGGCGACCACTGGTTCGATCCAGCCTGACCCGGCGACCGCGCCGACAGTGTCTCTTTTCAGGATCGACAACTGCAGTTGACAGTTTTCGAGAAAGTGACAACTACAGCTGTCGATCCTCAAGAAAGACTGCACCGACGCGACCGGCAACACCGGCCCGCCCGGCGAACCGTGCGACCGGCGAACCTTGTGACACCCCGCGCGTACCGTTCGGCCATGAATCTTCACGGCAGACTGAACCGCTGCATCGGCGACACGCTGGGCCAGGACCCGCGCGCTGCGCTCATCGCCTACCGCCAACTCGCCGACGAGTACATGCCCTGGCTCGAAACCCGCGTGGTCGCTTTGGCAAAGCGGGAGAAGTGGACCTACGGGCGGATGTCTCGTCTTCTTGGTTGCAGCCGGCAGCACCTGCAACGCAAGTTCCGGGTGATCGTGCCCGAGCTGCCGTTCGACCCTGACCTTGCCTACAAGCGCAGCCAGCGCGAGGCCCGGCGGTGGATCGGCCCCGATGGCGGACTCAGACTCCGGCTGCCCGACGATGACGACGATCCCATCGCCTGGTGACCCATCCGTCTACAGCAGGGAGCGGCGGGGCACGACGACGACGGTGCCATCGTCATCGTGGTGAACACTGACGTTCACCCCGTAGAACTCGCTCAGCGTCTCGGCACACAACACGTGCTGGGCCGTGCCCGTCGACACGACGTGGCCCCCATGGAGCAGCGTCAACCGATCGGCGTACAACCCGGCAAGGGTGAGGTCATGCATCGCACTGACCACGGTGAGGCCATGCTCGCGGCGCATCCGGTCGACCAGTTCGAGCGCTTGCTGTTGGTGGCCGATGTCGAGCGCGCTGGTCGGCTCGTCGAGCAGCAGCACCGGCGCTTCCTGTGCCAGCGCTCTGGCGATCACTAACCGTTGGCGTTCGCCGCCGCTGAGCGTGCCGAGGCGGCGTCCGGCGAACTCGTGCAGGTCGAGCCGATCGAGGATGTTGGCAACCATCGCCCGGTCGTGCCCGCTCTCGACCCCGAAGTACCCGATGTAGGGCGTCCGCCCGAGCAACACGTACTCGCCACCGGTCATGTCGTCGGGAAGCTGCGGGCTCTGCGGCACGTAGGCGACCAGCTCGGCTCGCCTGCGTGCGCTGCGGATCGCCAGCGGCGCACCATCAACCTCGATCTGGCCATCGTGCGCGACGAGGCCGGCCGCGGCGCGCAGGATCGACGACTTGCCGGCACCGTTGGGACCGATGAGACACAACCACTCGCCCGGTTTGACGACGTCGGTGAACGTCGACACTGCTGTCCGCTTGGCGTAGCGCACCGTCACCGCAGCGAACGAGATCGAGCTCACGACGCGTTCCGCCTGGCGCGCAACAACAGGATGAAGAACGGCGCACCGAAGAATGCGGTGACCACACCGATCGGGGTTTCGGCAGGATCGGTGAGCACCCGCCCGGGGATGTCGACCAGGATCAAGAACGACGCTCCGACCAGCAGGGTCAGCGGCAGCAGCCGCCGGTACGACGTACCCGCCACCAGCCGAACGAAGTGCGGCACGATGATCCCGACGAAACCGATCAGCCCGCTGACGCTGACCACTGCGGCGGTCCCCATCGTCGCCGCGACGACCACCACCAGCCGAACCCGGCGTACCTGTGTCCCGAGTGCAGCGGCCTCATCGTCGCCCACGCGCAACACGTCGAGGTGGCGGCGATGCATCAACAGCACCGCGCTGCTGACCACGACGTACGGCAGCACCAGGGCGACGTCACCCCAGCTGGCAACCGTCAGCCGACCGAGGATCCAGCCGTACACCTCGCGGATCACGTCGTTGTTGCGCTGCAACACGAAAGCCTGAATCGCCGTGAACAGCGAGGTGACCGCCACGCCGGCGAGCACAAGCGTCACCCCGTTCGAGCCGGCCGACATGCCGACCACGTAAGTGAGCAGCACCGCGAGTGACCCGCCAACGAACGCGGCCACCGGCAACGGATCGACCGGCCAACCCGACGTTGCACCCCGACCGATGGCGAACACGATCGTGGCGCCGAGACCGGCACCCGCGGCCACGCCGAGCAGGTACGGGTCCACGAGTGGGTTGCGGAACACGCCCTGGTAGCTCGCTCCAGCCAACGACAGCATCGCCCCGACCAGTCCAGCCAGAACCACCCTGGGCATGCGCACGTTCCACACGATGTTCCAATCAGCCGACCCCCAGTTGCCCGCCGGCCCGATCATGACCCCGAGCGTGACAGCACCGGCGAGCAACACCGTGGCCGAACCGAACCACAGTGCTGATCGTCGTGCTGTCACGTTGATGCCGTTGCGGTCAGCTGGTCGGCAGCGCGGCGAACGTGGTGACGGCCGCGCCGATGACCTGCACCAGTTCGACCACGCGGGGGCCCCAGCGCGAGGCGATGTCGTCGTCGACCACGATCACACCGCCATGGGCGATGGCACCGATCGCGTCCCAACCATCACGTCCGGCGACGCTGTCTGCGGTTTCGCCGCAGCACTTTCCGTCGGCGAGGAATACCAGATCGGGGTTCTGGGAGATGATGAACTCGGCGCTCAGCTGCGGGTAGTCGCCGCTGCCCTCAGCAGTGTCAGCGATGTTGACGAGGCCGTACAGCCCGTACACCTGACCGATGAACGTGTTCGAGTTGGCGCTGAAGAACGTCGGGTCGAGCTCGTGGTAGAAGCTCGGCGCTTGGGCGAGCGGCGGCACACCGGACACCGCGGCCTCAATGTCGGTCTGCATCTGCGCGACCAACTCGGCTGCCTCGGCAATGTGGCCGGTCGCCGCTCCGAGTTGCTCGATCTGGACGTAGATGTCATCAAAGTTGGTCGCTGCGGCTCCGACCCAATGGGCGATACCCAACCCATCGAGCTGCCCGGCGAGATCGGTGGTTCCATCGTGGATCACCAGATCCGGTTCGAACGCGGCGATCGCTTCGACGTTCGGCGTGAAGCCCGACAGGTCGGTCATCTTGGCCTCGGCCTCCGCCGGGTAGTTGCTCTGGTCGTCGACGGCAAGGACCTGATCGCCCGCCCCGATCGCGAACAGCATCTCCGTGGCCGACGGCGACAAACTGATGATCTTGCTCGGGACTGCATCGGCAGGCTCGTCGTCGGCAGCATCGGTTGCGTTCGGCAGTGGCTCGGTCGCAACCGGGGCCGGCGCGGTCGTGGCCGCTGCGGGCGTCGTCTCTGCGGGGGATGTCGTCGTGGCCGCTGCACCGGGTTCGATGGCGTCGTCGCCGCAGGCACTGACGGCGAACAGCAGCGCAATCGATGCTACAACGGGACCCAGGCGAGTAACCGGGGTACGTGGGAACGGATGGTGGGTCATAGTGATCCTCCGTGCTTTCTGGAGGACACCGTCCTCCGGAACGGGAGGACAAGATCTGGTCGAGCGGTGAAACCGCAGCGGTCCGGCCCTTGCCTCGAGGGTGTGGTAATCGCGCTCGAACCAGGCGACCGGACTTGTCGTGACGAACACGCTTCACCGTTGCGGGACAGTGCCGGAGTCTCACCGGACTTCGCTGGGAACGAACAGGTGGACCATACCCCGGCGTGTCTACACTCCCAACTCCCATGAGCGAACAGCCACCCACCGACGATCCGCGCCCCGACGGGCTCCACGCCACGAAATCGTTGCTGCTGGTCAATACCGGCGACGGCAAAGGCAAAAGCTCGGCCGCGTTCGGGGTGATGACGCGCGCCGTGGCACGGGGTTGGAAAGTAGCCGTGGTGCAGTTCGTCAAGAGCGGCGAGTGGAAAGTCGGCGAGGAAACCATCGGCCGCCGACTCGGCGTCGACTGGCATGCCGCCGGCGACGGTTTCACCTGGGATTCGAACAACCTCGACCACGACAAGGAACTGGCCCGTAACGGCTGGGTCCTCGCGGCCGGGATCATCGCCGCCGGGGAGCATCAGCTCGTCATCCTCGACGAGTTGACGTACTTGCTCAACTGGGGCTGGCTCGATTCCGATGCGGTGCTCGCTGCGTTGGCGGATCGCCCGAACACCGTCAGCGTGATCGTCACCGGCCGGGACGCCCCCGCCGCGCTGATCGAGATCGCTGACACCGTGACCGAAATGCGCAACATCAAGCACGCGTACGACAGCGGGATCGCAGCCAAACGCGGTATCGACTACTGATGGCCGACAACGCGCGTGTGCTGACGGGAGTGACGTTCCTCGTCGGCGGCGCCCGCAGCGGCAAGAGCACACTGGCGGTCACGTTCGCCGTGCAGCAGACAGCACCAGTCACCTTCGTCGCCACCGCCGAAGGCTTTGATGCCGACATGGCCGAACGCATTGCCGCCCACCGTCGCGATCGCCCATCGTGGCCGACGATCGAAGCGCCCGTCGAGCTCAGTGCAGCGTTCGGGCAGGTACCGGTCGGTCACCTCGTCATCGTTGACTGTCTCACGGTGTGGGTCGCCAACCTGTTCCACCACCTGCCGGGGCACGCCGACCGCCGGATCCGTTACGACGCGCTCGTTGAAGTTCTCGGTGACCGGAGCAATCCGACGATCATCGTGTCGAACGAGGTTGGCCTCGGGCTGCACCCGGAGACGCCGATCGGGCGCGAGTATCGCGACGAGATCGGCCGGCTCAACCAACGCATCGCGGCGTTCGCCGATCGCTCGTTGCTGCTCGTCGCCGGAAAAGCCCTCCTCCTCGGCGACCCATTGGAGATGATCTCATGACCTGGCTTCGCGATGCCCTCGCAACCCTGCCCACTGGTGACCGGGCCGCGGCCGCTGCTGTCAGCGGCCGGGCGGCCGACATCTTGCGCCCGGCTGGTGCGCTGGCCCGTTTCGATGAGGTCGCCTCGTTCATCGCCGAGTGGCAGAGGACGTCGCAACCGGCGATCCGTCGACCGGCGGCACTCATCTTCGCCGCCGACCACGGCGTCACCGCCGCAGGCGTGAGCAAGTACCCCGTCGACGTGACCGCGGCGATGCTCGCCGCGTACCGGGCCGGAAAGTCGACCGTGAGCGCCTTTGCCGCGGTCGCCGGAGCAACGGTCGAGGCGATCGACGTGGGCGTCGGCCGGCCGACGGGCGACATCCGCTTCGAGGCGGCGATGTCACCGGAGCGCTTCGACGAAGCCGTCGCCGCTGGGCGCAGCGCAGTGGAAACGCTCGACGCCGACCTGCTCGTGATCGGCGAGATGGGCATCGGCAACACCACCGCAGCCGCGGCCGTGGCCGCCGCACTCGGCGGCGGGGAGGTCGCTGCCTGGGTCGGACGTGGCACCGGCCTCGACGACGAGGGCATGGACCGCAAGCGCGAAGCCGTGCGCCAGGCCGTCGACCGGATCGCCGGCGTGGTCGACCCGCTCGAGGTATTGCGCGAGGTAGGCGGGGCCGAACTGGTGGCGATGGCCGCGGCGATCGTGGCCGCCCGCCACCGAGCGCTGCCCGTGCTGATCGACGGCTACGTGGTAACCGCCGCTGCGCTGCCGTTGTTCTCGGTACGTGCCGACGCGCTGGCACATTGCCTTGTCGGACACTGCTCGGCCGAACCGGGGCACCGGCGACTTCTCGAGCGCATCGACAAGCAACCGCTCCTAGATCTGGCGATGCGCCTCGGCGAAGGTTCGGGGGCGATGGCCGCGGTACCGCTCGTGGCGATGGCCTGTGCCGGCATCACCCAGGTGCCCACGTTCGCGGAGTGGTTCGCCTGAGCCCCGGCGGGCTCCCCCCGCTCGGGCCGTTGGCTGCGGCACAGTTCCTCACCCGCGTGCCGATCCGGCTGCGCCGCGAACCGTCGATGGAGGGAGCCATCGTGTGGTTTCCGCTCGTCGGGGCGCTCATCGGCGCGGCCACCGGCGGAGTTGCAGCAGGGGCATGGCACCTCGTCCCGCCGGCGGTTGCCGCAACGCTGGCAGTCATCGCCGGATTGTTGATCACCGGGGCGTTCCACGAGGACGGACTCGGTGACATCGCCGACGCGTTCGGGGGCGGCACCACAGTCTCACGACGCCTCGAGATCATGAAGGATTCTCACCACGGCACGTACGGCGTCGCCGCGATGTGCGCCTCGATCGTGCTCCGCATCGTCGCAGTGGGTTCGCTGGCTGGCCCGGCGGCGATGTTCGCCGGGCTGGTCACCGCGCACACCATCGCCAGGGCAACATCGGTTGGGTTGATGGGCTCGATGAAGCTGGCCGCGGGGCTCGAGGGGCGAAGCAGCCTCGGTGCCGACTACGGCC
>JANNHO010000378.1:0-3904 GCA_031404435.1 Acidimicrobiaceae bacterium
GACGACCGCCACGTACGCGGCCACGCAGGTGTTCAGGATCCGGGCGTCACCGGCCTTGATCCCCCGGTCAGTGGCGATCGACACGATGACCGGCCCAGCGACGGTGCACAGCGTCGACACCACCACGAACGCCATCGCCGCCCAGATCGGCCGCCGGTACGGCTGCGCGAACTCCAGCGATCGACGCAGCACGACGCGGGTTTCGCTGCGGTCGAGCTTGTCCTCGTCGCTCACAGCACCGGCGGCCCACATGATCAGTCAACCCCGAGTTCGCGCGATGAATCGCGCGATGACGGGCCGGGCGCCGGCTCACTGGCAGCAGGGACATCGGCAGCTGGGACATCGTCGTGCTCGGCCCATGCGGCCAGCACCTGGCGATAGCGCTCACTGGATGCGAGCAACTCGTCGTGGGTGCCACTGGCGGCGACTCGGCCGCCGTCGACGAGCACGACCGTGTCAGCCAGCGCGATGGTGCCGGGGCGGTGGGCGATGACGATGGTGGTACGCCCTTCCATCACCGTGGCCATCGCCTCACGGATCTCGTGTTCCTTCGCCGGATCGACTGCGCTGGTGGCATCGTCGAGGACGAGCACCCGCGGGTCGGCCAGGATCGCCCGGGCGATTGCGATGCGTTGCCGCTGACCGCCGCTGAGCGAGAAGCCACGCTCGCCGATCATGGTCGCGTAGCCGTCGGGCAACGCCTCGATGAAACCCTCGGCACCGGCGAGGCGTGCGGCTCGCTGGATGTCGTCGTGCGGGGCGCCGGGACGAACGAACGCGATGTTGGCCGACACCGAATCGTTGAAGAGCAGCGTGTCCTCGAACACAATGGCAACCGCTGTACGCAACTCCTGAAGCGACAGGTCGCGGACGTCGACCCCGTCGATCTCGATCGCACCGGCCTGCACGTCGTAGAAGCGCGTCAGGAGCCTCACGACCGTCGACTTGCCGCTGGCCGTCTCGCCGACGATCGCGATCGAGCCGCCGGCCGGAACGTGCAGGCTGAACCCGTCGAGAACCGGCGCACCCTCCTCGACGCCGGAGGCCCCGGTCGACTGCGCGTCGTAGGCGAACGACACGTCGCGCAAGCACACCTGGCCGAGCGGCCCCGAACTGGGTAGGTGGCGGGGATGCACAGGGTCGGAAACTTCGGGCACGGTGGAGAGCACCTCGTTCACCCGGATCAACGCGGCCGCCGCTCGTTGGCCAAAGGCAACGGTCATGCCGAGGTTGCGCAGCGGGAACACGAGCAGCGCGATGTACTGCATGAACTCCAGCATCTGCCCGTAGCTCATCGTGGCGTCAAGCACGCGGTGACCGCCGATGCCGAGCACGGCGACGAGGCCCAAGTTGGGCAGCAGGTCGAGAGCGGGCAGGAATGAGCTGCGCACCTTCGCCGCTTGTAGCGCGTAGTGACGGATGTCGTCGGCTTCCACACGCAATCGTTCGGCCTGCACCCGCTCGGCACCGAACCCTTTCACCACGCGCACTCCAGAAACCGACTCCTCGACCACGGTCGCGAGCTGCGCCTGTTCGGCCTGGACGGCCAGCACCGCCGGATGGATTCTCCGCGAAAAACGCTGGGAGAGAACGTTGACCAACGGCAGCGGTGCGAGCGCGACGGCGGCGAGCAGCGGTTGCGAGGTGAACAGCACGACGACGACGGCCATCACCATCGCCAAGTTCGATGCAGTGATCGGGATCATCACGACGAAGCTCTGGATCTGCATCAGGTCACTCGACGCGCGGCTCATCAACTGGCCTGTCTGGGTGTGATCGTGGTAGCCGACGTGGAGGCGTTGGATGTGCTCGAACAACTGCTCGCGCAGCAGCGTCTCGGTGTAGCGGCTCTCGCGGAACGCAAGCCATCGCCGCCACCCGGCGAACGTGCCGGCGATCACGGCCGCGGCGGCGATGAGGCCGGCCCAGAACCACAGCGACTCGTTCCCGATCACGCCGCGATCAACGGCCACCCGGGTCAGCCGTGGCACGGTCACCTTCCCAGCGCTCCAGAACAACCCCACCACCACACCGGCGATCAGCCCTCGCCGCTGACGACGCAGCACGGTCCGTAACAACGGCCACCCGCTTGCCACCGGCTGATGCCCCTGCGACGCTCGATCACTCGTCGTCGCGTTCCCCATCGGCGCCGACCCTACCGAGGTGGTGCTGTGCGACCTCAGTCGACTACCTCAGTCGAGGCTGCGGTCGGGGATCTGACGGGGCATCAGATACCGTTGTTCCATGGGGCTTGTGGATGGCAAGGTTGCGTTGGTCACGGGTGGGGGCAGCGGGATCGGTGAGGCGACTGCGCTGCTGTTCGCCCGCGAGGGGGCAGCGGTGGCCGTGCTCGACCGCGACGGTGCTGCGGCGACGCGGGTTGTCGGCGCGATCGTCACCGCCGGCGGGACGGCCACCGCGCACGAGGTCGACGTGACGATCGAGGATGAGGTGGCGCGGGCGATCGCCGAGGTCATCGCCGCACACAACCGCATCGACATCGCCCACAACAACGCCGGTATGTCGGGGATGCCGTCATCGTTCACCGACCTTGCCCTCGATGATTGGCAGCGGATGATCGCCACCAACCTCACCAGCGTGTTCCTGTGCATGCAGCACGAACTACGCCAGATGATGGCCCAGGGATCTGGTTCGATCATCAACACGTCGTCGGGAGCAGGGGTCGTCGCCGCCCCCGGCCTGGCGCACTACACCGCCGCCAAGCATGGCGTGCTCGGCCTCACCAAATGCGCCGCACAGGAGTACGCACCGCACGGAATCCGGGTGAACGCCGTCCTGCCGGGCCCGACCCGCACCCCGATGATCGAGGGGTTCATCGCGGGCAATGCCGACATCGAAAAGATGGTCACCCGCGGGATCGGCCGCAAGACCATGGGCTCACCCGACGAGATCGCCCAGGCCGTGGTCTGGTTGGGTAGCGACCGGGCCAGCTTCGTCAATGGTGAATCGATGCTCGTCGACGGTGCGACGGTATGTCGATGAACGCCATCACCACCAGCGAAGCATTCGAGACGTTCCTCGATCGCGGTGCCCGCGGTCGAGACTGGCCGGCATGGGCCGCACTTTTCACCGACGATGCGATCTACACCGAGCACTGCATGGGCCGGTTCCACGGATCCGCCGGCATCGATACCTGGATCCGTTCGGCGATGGAGCCGGTTGCGTGCATGACGTTCTCGGTCGAGTGGGCGGTCGTCGAAGATGACTTTGTTGCGTTCTGGATCTGGAACCACCTGCCCGCCCCCGAGAAAAGCACCGCCGAGTTCTGCTTCCCGAACCTGTCGATCCTCACCCGTGCCGGCGATGCGATGTGGTCGGCCGAGGAAGACTTCTACGAACCGGCGTGGACCTCGTGCGTGATCGACTGGTTCGTCGCCGGGGGCAACGCGGCGATGGCGCCGGACCCATCGCTGCTACCGAGGGCCGCATCACACCCCGCCGCGCCCGCAGCCCAACCGACCCGCGATGTTGCCTCCACGACTCTTGCGACGCTTACCCCGGCGGGGTCCGTGCTGCGTCACGAGGTGATCGAGGGTTCCGTCGCAGTCGGCGTGTTCGATACCGACGAGCGCGCCTACGCGGTGATCGCCCACATCGACGCGACCGGATCGGTGACGTTCACGCAGACGATCACGAACCCCACCGAAACCACCAACCCCTGCATCAGCCCGTAGACGCCCTCGCGCCCGCTACCCAACTCTCGGCCCGCGTGAGGAGCAAGTTTCTCTGCCAACAGCCGGCCAGCGGCAGCGCGGTTGGAAAACATCGTGTTCATAAAATACCCACGTCAACTATCCGCCGGGAATTTACACCCATTCCGGCGAATCTCCAAACGACATTCTTCCGCATTCCTTGCTCGATGATTACCACATCCTCTTCCGGC
>JANNHO010000379.1:0-4423 GCA_031404435.1 Acidimicrobiaceae bacterium
AAGGTTCTCAAACGCGAGCTGCGCGCTCCATTTTGGGAAGGCCGCGGCAGCTTGGTCTGATCGCGCGCCGGCCCCGCCGGTTCAGTAGCCGAGTCGTTGGACCCGGTCGGGGCGTTGCTGCCAGTCCTTGTCGACCTTGACGAACAGTTCTATGTACATGCCCTCGGGAAGCTGCGCCCGGACGCGTGTACCCACCTCTTTGAGCACAGCGCCGTGCTTGCCGATGACCATCCCCTTCTGGCTGTCGCGTTCGACGATGATCTCGCAACGCACCCGTGGCCACTCCCATTCCGTGACTCGGGTGGCGATGCTGTAGGGCAGCTCGTCGCGGGTGACCGCTAGCAGTTGCTCACGGACCAGCTCGGCAACCCACTGTTCATCGGGAAGCTCGCGGACCACGTCGTCGGGGAAGAACATCGGTCCGTCCGGCATCAGCTTCGCCAGGTGTTCGACGAGTGGGCCGAGGCCGGCACCGGTTTTGGCCGACACCGGGAAATACTCCGTCGCGTCGAGGACCGAGGCCGCGGTGAGCTGCACGGCGAGCTGATCGCGGCTGATCTTGTCGATCTTGTTGACCACCACGATGCCCTTGGTGACGTCGAACCGGCCGGCGACCCACTTGTCACCCGAGCCGAACGGTTTGGTCCCGTCGATCACCAGGCAAATCGCATCGACGCCGTTGACAGCATCGATAGCGGTGGCGTTGACCCGTTCGCCGAGTGCGGTGACCGGCTTGTGTAGGCCGGGGGTATCGACGAACACCAGTTGTACATCGGGCCGGGTGAGTACGCCGCGGACCCTGGTACGCGTGGTTTGCGGCTTGTTGCTGACGATGCTGACCTTCTCGCCGCACAACGCGTTGACGAGAGTGGACTTACCGACGTTGGGTCGGCCGATCAGGGTGACAAATCCGCTACGCATCAGGGAAACGACGCTATCCCCGTGGCGGAGAGGTCCGGCTCAGGTGCTCGACGGGGGAGGGCTCGTGGTCGCCGTCGTCGTGCTCGTCGTGGTCGTGGCACGGATCGCGATCGGCGGCACAGTGGTCGATGGCACGGCGGTGGATGGCATGGTGGTCGGCGGCATGGTGGTCGGCGGCGCGGTGGTGGCGGGCGTGCCGGTGGCCCCCGGTCAGCAGGTTCGTGTAGTCGTCGCTCGACACCGCCTCGCCCGGCTCGGTCGTTTCGCCGTTGCCGCGGTACACGCGTGTTGGTTGTCCATCGAGGGTGAACACCACTTGGCCGATGCCGGCGCAGCAGTTGGTGAGCGTCGCCACGATCTGGCCGAACAGAAGCCGTTGGTCGATCGCATCGAGCGAATCGAAGATCCCTTCGGGGAGATCGACGGTGGCGACACCTGCGGCGTTGGCCACCGGGATGTCTCGTTCCCGCAGACCATCCGGGAGTACCCGACGAAGGGTGATTCCCAGTTCTCCTGCCGGCGGGCCCTCGAGGATCGCCCCCATCACCTGAGTGAGCGATGGGTTGGCCGGCATCGTTCGGGGAATGCTGGCCAGCCCTCGGCCCGAGGGGAAGTAGATGTCGACGAGCTCGGTGGCGATGGTTGTGGTGGTCTGCGCGACGGAGGTGGTGGTCGTGCCGTCGATCGTGGTTGTCGATTGGGGCGAGGTGGTGGTTGTGGGCATCGTCGTCGTGGATGTCGTCGGGCTCTCCGACAGCCCGGATTCGTCCTGTTCGGGGCTGATCGCTTCGAACTCGCCGTCGCGAGGAAGCCCGCACGCCACCGCGCCGGTGAGCATCACGATGGTGAGCACGACAAGACGGCGCATCAGGCCACCTCGCCGAAGGTGACGACGAACCGGGCGCCGCCACCCGGGCGGTCCTCGACCCAAGCGTCGCCGCCGTGTGCCTGGGCGTGTTCTGCTACCAACGACAGCCCGAGCCCGGTGCCGATCTTGTGCCGCGCGGCGCTGCCCCGCGCGAAGCGCTCGAAGATGCGCGCCCGTTCGCCGCGGGCGACTCCGGGCCCAGCGTCTTCGACGGTGAGCACGATGCTGCTTCTGCCCCGGGGCTCGACGGTGACCTTGGTTGGGCCGCCGCCGTGCTGGCTGGCGTTGTCGAGCAGGTTGGCCAGTACCCGCTCGAAGCGAAGTTTGTCGATGCGGATGGTCGCAGCCAACTTGGGATTGACCTCGATCGGCACATCGGCAAACCCGTACCGGTGAGCGATCCGGCTGATCAGGTCGCCGATCTGTACGTCTTCTCGGTGCAGCTCGGTCGAACCGGCGTCGATACGCGACAACTCGAGCAGGTCCATCACCATCTGGTCGAAGCGGCGCACCTGGGTGACGACGACGTCGAGCGCTTGCTGGGTCCGCTCCGGTAGGTCGGCGCGGCGCGCATCGAGCACTTCCACGGCTGCGGCGAGGGCAGTGATCGGAGAACGCAACTCGTGGCTGACGTCGGACGCGAAGCGGGCTTCACGTTCCAGGCGGGTTTGCACTGCATCGGCCATCTCGTTGAACGATTTGGCCAATCGGTCGAGGTCGGGGTCGGTTTCGGCGGGCATGCGCGTGTCGAGGCCACCCGTGGCGATGTCGCCGGCTGCTTCGGCAACGCGGGTCAGCGGTCGCAGCAATCGCCGGTTGGTCCACCACCCGAGGCCACCGGCCAGCAGCGCAGTGACTGCGGCACCGAAGCTGAGTGCGGTGGCGATGGCCTGCAGTGTCCGTTCGGTGTTGTCGAGCGGAAACGCTTCGAAGTACTCGGCATCGAATTCTGCGAGGCGAATGCCAACGGCGAGGTACGGGTCCCCGCCGACATCGAGGCGTTGAATTCCGTTGATGCCGTTGAGAACGTTGGACAGCAGTTCGACGGGCAGATCGACCTGCTGGATCTGGATGTCGGTGTACAGCGGCTCCTTGTTGGGAGTCATCAGTATCGCGAACCCGTCACCCTCGGTGCGCAGCCGCCCGAAGAGGTCGGTCACATCGCCCTCGGGGGCGCGCATCTCGTCGCGGACGGTGCGGGCGTTGCTGAAGGCCTGGTTCTGGGCGCTGGACGTGCGCTGGTCGAGCAGGTAGTTGCGGGCCACGGCATAGGTGACCACGCCGAGGGCCAGGCTGGCCATGAGCGACGTGAGGCTGAAGAACAACGTGACCCTGGTGCGCAGACGCAACGTGCGTCGAGTTCGCTGCGCACCATCGGCCATGTCCCCCAGTGTGGCCGATCCCGGCCTGGTCGCGGGCCCGAACCGCCGATTTCAGGCGGCGGACTGCGCCAGTGGCAAGGCGTCTTCGAGGGCGGGCACGACGGGAACGAGGGTGTCGAGGTCGGACAGGACCAACTCGGTGCGCCGGTCGAGGTTGCCGCACACCACGATCATGTTCTGGCCGAGGACGGTCGCGTCGGAGGCGATCGAGCGCAGGGCCTCGATCGAGCCGGGGCTGAACTCGCTGGTTTCGGTCAGATCGACGATCAGGCTGTGCCCGTCAGGCACTGCTGGTAGCACGATGCGGATCGCCTCGACGTGTGCTGGATCGGCGAGTGGCCCTTCCACGGTCACGACGACGAGCTTGCGCGGTTCGTCGGTGGACGAGATGAGGATTGGGGTCACCATCGGAATCGATCTCCTGAGATTCAACTTTGGCCCACTGGTTCTCGCTGCCGGTGGGGCACCAGGGGGAGGTTGGTACCCCACCGATGCAGCGTGAACAATTGCCAGTGTGAACCCCGTTTGTGACATCCCTGCTCGCTCATTGCGCGATTTGTGTAACAGATGTTGTGTCACCCGGTTTCGTGCCATCGTTGTAGCTTCCCGATGCCCGACAGGATTCGCCCATGACCAAGCTGCTGTTCATCGAAGACGACGATTCGATCCGGCTCGCCCTGTCGATGGCGCTCGAGGATGAGGGCTACGAGGTCTGTGAGGCTGCCGATGGCCGATCGGGCCTCGCTGCGTTCGCCAAGGACGAACCCGACCTGGTGCTTCTCGACTTGCGATTGCCCGACATCGGCGGTTTCGAGGTGTGCCGCACGATGCGCGCCAGCAGCATCGTGCCGATCATCATCGTGACCGCCCAGACCGATACCTACGACCTGGTCGCCGGCTTGGAGGCGGGTGCCGACGACTACGTCACCAAGCCGGTCGTGCCGAAAGAGTTGGCCGCCCGTATCCGTGCTGCGTTGCGCAGGGTGCAGTTGCACGAGCACACCGCAATTGCGCCGGCCAGCCGGTTCGGCGACGTCGAAGTACGCCGCGCCCAGGGCATCGCGCTGAAGGCCGGGGTGGAGCTGAACCTGACCAAGACCGAGTTCCGTTTGCTGTGCGAGTTCGCCGACCACGCCGGGATGGTGCTGTCGCGCGATCAGCTCCTCGAACGGGTTTGGGGTTACGAGTACCTGGGCGACAGCCGGTTGGTCGATGCTCATGTGCGCCGGCTGCGAGTCAAGATCGAAGACCA
>JANNHO010000380.1:0-2208 GCA_031404435.1 Acidimicrobiaceae bacterium
CCACCACCCGATCGACAGCACCGTTGCGTTCGATGTTGACGAACCACATCGGGCGCCACCGCGGTTGTCGCGACCACGATGTCACCGTGCCGCCGAGTAGCCCCTCCAGCCACGACACGATCCGGGCGTCGTCGCTCGAACCTCCTGATCCAACAGAGCCTTCAGTCATCGGTCGTCCCTCTCAGCATCTTGCACGCTAAGCCCAGAACGCCCAGCACGAGTTCTCCAGCCTAACACGCGTTAGGTGGGCGGATAACGGCGGCGGCCTTGCCGGTTCCTATCCTTCCGGCATGACACCCGAGCCGAGAGCGCTGCACCCGAGCGAATCCGGTGCGGTCGACGGCGCAGTCGATGTCGGACCATTCCAGCTGCCGCTGTCACCGGCGCTGAGCCCCGAGGCGGCCGCTGCTTTCGTCGCCCGCAAGCGGCGCCCGATGTCCACACTCTCGTCTCTACAGGGTCCGTTCGCATGCGAAGCCGATTATCGGTCGGTGGTCGACACCTTTCGGGGTGAGATGGCCTCGCTGCACGGGGCGCTCGCCAAATTTGCACGTCGCACCTACCCGGTCGACGTCGAAGAGACCGAACTCGGTGGTGTACGGGTCGAGATCGTCACCCCAGCGGGCGGCGTGGCCCGCGGCGATCAAAGCCGTGTACTGATCAACCTCCACGGTGGAGCGTTCGTCGGGGGTGCCGAAGCGTGCGGTCTGGTCGAGTCGATTCCGTTGAGCGTGGTGATTGGAGTCGAGATCGTGTGCGTCGACTATCGCCAGGCGTACGAGCATCGATTCCCGGCCGCCAGCGAGGACGTGGCCGCCGTCTACCGGACGCTGCTCGAGCGGCACGACCCTGCAGCGATCGGCATCTTCGGATACTCCGCCGGAGGCATGTTGGCGGCGCAGTCGTTGGCCTGGTTCGCCGATGTCGGCCTGCCCTGCCCGGGTGCGGTGGCGATGTGTAGCGCCGGCGCCGGGGGTGTTGGAGATGCGCACTACCTCGGCACAGTGGCGATGGGGGACCCGGCACCGGATCCCGACGAACGGCCAGGTGGATGGCGCGCCGGTTATCTCGGCGATGCCGACCCGCTCGACCCGCGCGTCACGCCACTCCACTCGCCCGAGATTCTCGCCGGTTTCCCGCCCTCGCTGCTCCTGAGCGGTACACGGTCGTTCGACCTGAGCGACGCCGTCCTGACCCACCGGGCGCTCGATCGTGCCGGGGTTGCCACAGAGCTCCACTTGTGGGAGGGCCTGTGGCACTGCTTCCCCTACAACCCTGCGATGCCCGAGTCGAAAGAGGCCTACGACGTGCTCGCACGCTTCTTCGAGCGGCACCTGCAACAAATCGAAGGTGTCGACAGGGTCGCTGGGGGCGTGACCCGCGCGATCATTCGGTGAGGTTGCTGGGTACCGTGCGGGTGTCGTAGGAGGTGTGATGGAACGCGAGGGGCGCGTTGGGACGGTTGATGGCGGACATGCGGATTCCTCGGCCGGCGACGGTGGTGCCGGTGCAGCGTTCATGCGCCGGTCAATGCTCGCGCAGCCCGGATCGCTCGGTGTTCTCGCATCCATGGCCGCCGAGGTGTTGGGCGCGCGATCGGGGCGCTTGTTCGTTGTGGACTACGGGCTCCGTTGCATCCGCGAACTCGGCGCTGAAGGTGCGATTGGCGAGGAAGTGATGCTCGAAGGAACGATGGCCGGTCGCGCCTTCGCTACCGGTGAGCCGGCGGAACAGGGCGACCGGTCGAGCGTGATGTGGTTGCCGTTGTCGGAGGGCAGCGAGCGGATTGGCCTGCTCGAGTTGACCTTCGATGAAGTCTCCGCCTCGCCGACGTCGGCCGATATCGCAGATGTCGTATGGATGATGGTCCTCATGCTGGTCAGCGGTCGGCGGTACACCGACGTGCTGCTGCGCGCCAGACGGAGCCAACCCCTCTCCGAAGCAGCCGAGGCGCAATGGGACCTCCTCCCACCACTGTCTTATGCCGGTACCGAGATTGCCGTCAGCGGAATCCTCGAACCTGCGTACTCGATCGGCGGCGACTCGTTCGACTACGCCGTCAACCCCGGTCAACTCGACATGGCGATCATCGACGCCACCGGCCACGGACTTCCCGCAGTGCTGATGGCATCAGCTGCGATCAACGCGCTGCGTAACGCACGCCGAGAGGGCCAAACTCTCGAGCAGGCCTACTACCAAGCTGATCGG
>JANNHO010000381.1:0-3453 GCA_031404435.1 Acidimicrobiaceae bacterium
GAACGCGTGGACGCTCGACGAAACCCAGAACGTCCCCGAGTGGCCAGGTGTTGGGGCAACGATCTTCATCCCCGCGGGTGGCAAGGTTCCGGGTGCGGATCCCCCAGCAGCGGCGGGAGCTGTCACCGACGACACTGCCACCGAGTCGACCGATGCCCCCACCCCGGAGACCACTGAACCTGCCCCCGAGACGACGGAGGCCGCGTCGGCGTGCAACGGGGAGTACAAGATCGTCGAGGGCGACATCCCCGGTCAGGTCGCCGCGAACTTCGACATCACCGTCGCTGAAATGGACGCCGCCAACACCAAGACCAAGGGCTACAAGGGTTTCGTGCTCGGGATCACCATCGTGATCCCTAAAGACTGCTGACCTTCCCGCCGTCTACAAACGAACTTTGTCGGTCTCGACAGGTTCAGCGTGTCGAGATCGCCAACGTGGCGCTCGCCGGCACGGGAGCGATGCTGCCAGAGATAGCGTCGGCGCATGTTGTCGGTCGTAGAGGCACGGGTGCTCGGTTGCCTGCTGGAGAAGCAGCGCACCGTGCCCGATCAGTATCCGCTCACGCTCAACGTGCTCGCCTCGGCCTGCAACCAGAGCCAGTCGCGTGATCCGGTCATGCATCTCAGTGATCACGAGATCGAGGCCGCGATCACGACGATGAAGGCCAATGGCCTGGCCCGGTTGGTGCACCCATCACACGGCCGCAGCGCGACGCGCTATCGCCAGGTGGCCGACGAGCACTGGTCGATCGAACCCGATGCGGCGGCGGTGATCGCCGTGCTGTTGCTGCGCGGCCCGCAGACCGTTGCCGAGCTGCGCTCGCGGACGGAGCGGCTCCACCCGTTCGATTCCCTCGATGATGTTCAAACTGTGCTGGAGCAGTTGGCCGGTGCAGAGATGGCGCGCCTGCTGGAACGCCAGCCCGGTCAGAAGGAACTGCGCTGGCAGCAGTTGGTCGCCGAGGAGGCCGAGCAAGCGGCAGTGTCCAGGTCGATCGTTGCGTCATCATCGTCAGTCGCGGCTGCCGGGGCTGTCGAGGCCCTGACCGCCAAGGTCGAAGCGCTCGAGGCCCGCATCGCCGTTCTCGAAGCAGCGCTGGCCGACCTCCTCTGACGTTCGGGGGTGGCGGACGCACGCAGGCGAGTGGACCACCGGCCCCCTGCCCCCCGACCCAGGTCGCCTTCAGCCGAGGTCGGGCCAGCGGCGTTTCTGGCGGCGGCGCATGCCGGCGGCACCGAGCTTTCGTTGCTCGCTGAGGGTCCATTGGCGGCGCCAGCCGTTGTACTCGGGGCCGGTCAGCTTCGGGCTGGTGCCCTGCGCCGAGCGTTGGCGGGCGGTCCAGTAATCGGTCAATGCTTCATCGCCGAGCGCGGTGACGGCGGCTTCGATGCGGGCGTTCATCCGCCGCGTCGATTCACCTTCGATCGGCCACAGCGGTGCGCCGAAGACCACCTTCGACTTGCCGGGCTTGGGCCGTTTCATGCCCTTGCCGAAGATCGCCCCGGTGCCGTCGATGAACACCGGCACCACCGGTGCGCCGGTGCGCGCCGACAGGTACGCGGCCCCGCCCTTGAACTCCTGGCCCCACCCATCCGGCGAACGGCCACCCTCCGGATAGATCACCAGGCTCCAGCCGTCGTCGATCAGCGAGCGGATCAGGTCACCCGATTTGCGGCCGGTCGACTCGCGGTCGATTGGCAGTGCGTTCAAGGCCAACGCTGCCGCAGCACCCTTGATCCGTGTGTCGAAGAAGTAGTCGGCGGCTGCGGCAACGGCCAACTTCGAGCGCCACGGTTCTGGAACGGCGGTGACCATCAGCGGCGTATCGAGATGGCTGTGATGGTTGGGGGCGAAGATCAGTGCGGGCGGGTCGTCGAGGCTGCCAAGGTCGTCTAGCCGGTCGACACCGTGGACCTGCGGCTGGGTGAGCACCTTCACCGCAAGCCGCAACGGGCCGTTGGTGATCACGTTGCGCGCCGCACGCGCGGGGCCACGCCTGGCCCACGCGGTGTCGTAGTCGGCGCCGAGCTTGGACGGATCGGGCGGAATCACCACACCGCGCGGCTTGCTCGGGGACCGGTACGGAAAACCCAATGATCGTGTGGGTTTCAGGGCGAGCTGCAGCGGTGCGCCGACAGCGTCGATCAACTTCGCGGCGCGCCGCAACGTGGTGGCACCCGGGGAGGTGGCACCGAGGGAGCGCCGCTCGCTCATGTCACGTCGGCCAGTAGCAGTGCCGGCACATGCAGGTGGCTGATGGTGGGGGAGCGTCCGACCACGTCGGAGGCGATCTCGAACGCGTCGTTCAACGTTGACGCAGGCGTGAACCCGAGCCGACGCACGGTCGGTGGATCGCCACCGACGATGATCACCTTGCCCGCGTGCTTCAATCCGTGCGCGCCCCAATACCACGCATAGAACGGGTGCACACCGTGGTACGCGTTGCCGGTGCGGTAGAGGTGCTTGTACCACTCGTCTTCCGCGTACTTCTTCTCCCACTTCTTCGACATCGTGGCCGGGTCGGTGGTGTCCGACAGCACCTCTTCGAAGAAGTCGATGTAGCTCGGGTGGTGCACCGGGTGGAACTCGCGGTACGTGGGGTGGGTCATGATCACCACGCCGCCCTCCCGCACGAGCGGCTTGTTGCGGTACATGTTGAACAGGTAGCCGAGACCCATGCACATGACCAGGATCGGGTTCATGATCCCGTCTGGGTTGTACGGGCACACGTACGGGATGCCGAGGGTGAGGATGTCGGTCTGACCCTCCACCTGCATCAGTTGCTGGCGGTGCACGTGTTCGATGGTGAGCTTGTGCACCGCTTCGGTCTCGCCGGCCTGAATGCTGGTCATCCGATGCGGCGCTTCGATGCCGTGAAAGATCTTGCGCGCCAGGCGGGTCGGGGTGCGGTTGAGCGACGTGGTGGTGGCGAGGTACATGGCCCGGTCGCGTGCGGTCCATTCCCACTCGCGCTTGGCGAGGAAACCGAACGACGACGGGAACGTGTCGGTGTTCAGCGTGGTCTCGATCTGGAACAGCTTCGGCCCGTGATCGCGCAGCAGCTTGCCCATCCGCCACACGCTGCGGTGCAGGTCGCTCTTGTGGCGATCCATCAAGCTCTTGGTGTTCTCGAGCGTCTCGGGGTTGTGGTGGAAGCTGAGGCAGCGGTACGAGGCGAGGCCGGTGGTGATGCTCTTCCAACCACCGTCCATCGCGACGGAGTTGATGTTCACGTACACCACCAGGTCGCTGTCGGCGGCGCGCTTGTTGATCTCCAACACCTCGCCCTCAGGGGTGGTCCCGATCACCGCGAGGTTGTCGAGGTCCTCGGCTGTTTTATAAATAGTAGGGTAAAAATTAGATCACACTATTCATAAAATTGACTTGCTTAATCCAATGCTTGGTTCATTTTCGAACCGCCATTCCTTAAACCGCCTGTCAGATACTGGTTT
>JANNHO010000382.1:0-2399 GCA_031404435.1 Acidimicrobiaceae bacterium
CGACAACGCTCGGTTCTCTATCTCGCCTACTGGCTCGATCTCACCGTCGAGGAGATCGCCGGGACATTGATGCTCTCTCGCCGGAGCACCGAACGCGCGCTCACGTCCGCGCGCATTCAGCTTGAGGAGCAGCTCAGATGAAGCATCAATGGCCACCCCAGGTGACCCGAGCAATGCATCAGTTCTCGGACGCCGCGCCGGTCGCTCCGAGTCTGACTTCGGTCTACGAGCACCGCCCGATCCGGCCCCCGCAGCTGCCACGCAGGGCTCATCTTGAGCCCGAACAGCCGCTCGTTCCAGTGAAGGAGATCTACTACGTGTCCGTCAACTCACCACCCACCAGCGAAACCGGAAACCCTCGGCGCCTAGCGATGGCAGCCGCTGCCGTCGTTGCCGTCATCGGCGTCGCCGCCACAATCGCCCTCAACCGCATGAACTCCGATGACGACGTGGAACGTGCGCCCGCGGCAGCGCCAACCGTCGCACCGACCACCGTCGCACCGAGGACGGAGACAGGCTTCTTTGCCGGCGACGACGGCGTTCCCGTGACGTTCACCGTGCCGGACGACGACTGGGGCGTGGTCGAAGGCTGGTGGGTCGTTCACAGCACCCGCGCAGGTCGGGAGGAGTCGGGGGTGGCGTTCTGGGATGTGGGCAACATCTACGCGGAGGGGTGCCAATGGGTGCTGGTCGACCCGCCGGTCGGTCCGACCGTTGATGACCTCGTCTCGGCGTTCGCGAACCTGCCCGGCTTGGCCCCCACCGCTGCGGTCGACATCACCGTCGACGGGTACGTCGGAAAGCAGATCGAGTTCACCGTCCCCAACTCCAACGAATGCAAGGAGCGCCAGTTCGCCCTCTGGCAAGAAGACGGTAATCAGGATGTTGCTGGGCTCCCCGACTGGGCGCACCCCCACCCCAATATGCACAACCAGCTGTGGATCCTCGACGTCGGCGGTGTCCGCCTCGTGATCGACGCCTATTCTTTCCCGGACACCTCGCCGCAGGACCGAGCCGCCCTCGACGAGGTCCTGGCGTCCATCCAGATCGGCTGAACCTCAGCGCCCCGGCAGACGGCCGTTCACCGGACCGCGGCTGCGCGCCGAGACCTCAATTGGAAGTGACCCGTCATAGCGCGGATTGCCCTGATAGAGGATGTGATGCAAGGACGTTGCGGTGTTCGTAGCGTTCGGGGTCTGGCTGGGTGTGTCTCTCGAATGCCCTGTCGCCGTCACGGTTGACTTCTGAGCGAAGCGATCAGCCGGTCAGATCCAGTCGCGGCGTGGCTCGTAAGAGGAACGGCATCAACCACATATCAGGTGTGCCCACCGCGGCGAACCCACTTCAACAGCATTGGAGCACGCCATGTTCATGATCGGCATCGACCCTCACAAGGGGTCCCACACCGCAGCTGCGGTCGACCACAGCGAGACGGTGATCGACACGTTGCGCGTGATCGCCGACTGCCATCAGCGTGAACGGCTGCTCGCCTGGGCGACCCCGTTCACACCACGCACGTGGGCGGTTGAAGGAGCGACAGGGATGGGCGCGTTGCTCGCCCAGCAGCTCGTCGCTGCCGGCGAACACGTCGTCGATGTGCCACCGAAGTTGTCGTCCCGGGTGAGGTTGTTGGAGAACGGCAAGATCGACAAGACGGACCCGAACGATGCGCGCTAGGCGGCGATCGTCGCGTGGCACAACAGCAGCTTGAACGTCGTTGCCGGCCTCGATGAGCACCGTGTCGTGCTCCGACTGTTGGCCGACCGCGATCATCAGATCACCGCGCAACGGACCCGCACGATCTGTCGGCTGCACGCGTTGTTGTGTCTGTTGATCGAGGGCGGCCCCTCACGCGCACTCACCGTCGAACGCGCCGAACAGCTCCTGGTCAACATCGATATCGACGGGCCAGTGACAAGAGAGCGGATCGTTGCCGGTCGACAGCTCCTGGAGGAAGCACGCGTCCTTGACGCGGCCCGCGTCGAGGTCCGCAAAACGCACCGCCGAGATGATCGCCGCGTCCGCGACCACCGTCACCGACGTCTACGGGATCGGACCGTTGATGGCCGCGATCATCATCGGTCGTGTCGGCGACATCCGCCGGTTCCCGACCTCCGGGCACTTCGCCCGCCACAACGGCACAGCGCCGATCGAGGCGTCATCAGGACCGAAGAAACGGCACCGTCTCAACCCGCGCGGTGACCGCCAGTTGAACCATGCGATCCACATGGCCGCCGTCACCCAGATCAGCCACGACACCCGGCCGCGTTTACTACGCCCGCAAACAAGCCGAGGGCAAGACCCGTAAAGAGGCGATGCGCGCATTGAAGCGACACATCAGCGACGCCGTCTACCAACGCCTCATCACCGACACCCGCCGCTGACCGCAACGGACCGCG
>JANNHO010000383.1:0-25178 GCA_031404435.1 Acidimicrobiaceae bacterium
CTTACAGACAGTACGTTGAGGAGCTGAATACGAGCCAACGAAGGTAGCGCCTTGATTTTGAACGCGACATCGCGATGGTGTTCCAGAGCTATGCGCTGTACCCGCACATGACCGTCGCCGAGAACATCGGCTTTCACTTGAAGATCAAGCGGGTCCCGAAACCCGAGATCGCCGAGCGAGTGGCCGAAGCAGCCAAGTTGCTCGACCTCGAGGAGTACCTCGACCGTAAGCCGGCCAAGCTGTCGGGCGGTCAGCGCCAACGCGTCGCGATGGGCCGGGCGATCGTGCGTCAGCCGCAGGTGTTCTTGATGGACGAGCCACTGTCCAACCTCGATGCCAAGCTGCGCGTGCAGACCCGCACGCAGATCGCCGCGCTGCAGCGCCGCCTCGGCGTGACGACCGTGTACGTGACCCACGATCAAGTCGAGGCGATGACCATGGGTGACCGCGTCGCGGTACTGAAAGACGGTGTTCTCCAGCAATGCGCGAGCCCGCGCGATCTGTTCATGCGTCCGGTCAACAGCTTCGTTGCCGGCTTCATCGGTTCGCCGGCGATGAACATGCTGGCCTGCACGGCGACCGAAGCCGGCGCTGCCTTCGGTGCCCTCGTGATGCCGCTCACGCCTGCGCAACGTGGCGCGCTCACCTCACCAGCGATCACTGTCGGCGTGCGGCCCGAATCGATGCGCATCGGCGCCGAGCACGGCATGATCGCCACCGTCGTCACGGTCGAAGAACTCGGCTCGGACTCGTATCTGTACTGCACGCCCGTCGGGCATCCCGAGGGCATCGTCGTCGCCCGCAGCGAAGGCCTCAGCGCGGTGCGCCCCGGCGACAACGTGATGCTGGCACCCGATCCCTCGGCGCTCCACCTGTTCGACCAGGCCACCGGCGACCGTCTGCCCGACTGACCGCGCACCTTCGAATCGACGAGTACCAATGCCGGACGACCAGTCAGCAACCTGCCCAACCGATCAGTCGAGCGGCGACACCAGGGTCGACTCGTACCTCGGCACTGTCGTTCACGTCGTCGGAACGCGCCAGGCTCGGCCGAACCTGCCGTCGAGCGGCTGCCCGTTCTGCCCAGGCGGGCTGGAAGCACCCGCTCCCTACGATGTGCGCTGGTTTCGCAATCGGTGGCCGGCAATGGCGGGTGAACGCTGCGAAGTGGTGCTCTACACGAGCGAGCACGACGCCACGTTTTCCTCGCTCGGCGTCGATGGTGCGGTCCGAGTACTCGATCTGTGGGCCGAGCGCTGTACCGAACTCGGCGGGCGCAACGACGTCGACTACGTGCTCGTGTTCGAAAACCGGGGCCCCGAGGTCGGCGCCACGATCGCCCATCCTCACGGCCAGATCTACGCCTACGACCACGTCCCCGCCCGCCAGCGCAAGCTGTTGGAAGCGGGCTGGCAACCCGACCACGCGCCCGGCGAACGACTCGTCGCTGACGGCGGCGACTGGTCCGCGTGGGTGCCGTGTGCATCCACGTACCCCATCGCCGTGACGGTCGCACCGCGGACGCGGGTGCCCGACCTGGCATCGCTCGACTCGGTCGGCAGGCGCGGTCTCGCCAAGTTGCTCGTCGACGTGCTCGGCCGGCTCGACCGGCTGTTCGATCAGCCATTGCCGTACATGATGTGGCTGAACCAGGGCCCCACTACCGGTGCCGACTGGCCGACGGCTTGGTTCAACATCGAGATCGTGTCGCCGTGGCGCAACGCGGGCACCGCGCGGTTCATCGCCGCCGCCGAGGTGGCCTGCGACGAGTACTTCAACCCCGTGATCCCCGAGATGATCGCCGAGCAACTGCGCGCCCTCGCCTAATCCGGCCCCTCTTCCCGGACGGCATGGATCCCGGACGGCACGGATCCCGGGCGGCGCTGACCGGGCGCGGCGCTCAATCGGCGGTGTTGACGATCAACACACTGCACGGCGCGTGATGGGCGATGCGGTTGGGCACGCTGCCAAGGACGAACCTCTTCATCCCGCTCATCCCGCGGTTGCCGACCACGAGCAGATCGGCACCGACATCCTGGGCCACGGCGATGATCGCATCGGAGGGGTCACCGCTGATCGTGTGCGCCACGATCACCACTCCGTCAGCTTTCACCGCAGCGATCGACGCGGCCGACACGGTACGGGCGTGGTCGGCTATGCCTTCGTTCATCCGCTCGACGTCGATCATCATTCCGCCAGCGCCGGTGGCAAGCGCAGCCTCACCGAACATCACCGCCCGAAACGCGTGCACGACATGCAGCGTCGCCCCGCTCGACTTGGCCAACCCCGCGGCGTGCTCGACCGCCTTGTTCGCCGTTTCTGATCCGTCCGTCCCAACCACAATGGCGCTGTACATGGGCGGATTCTTACAGGTGCGACGCACCAATACCAGCGTTGTCAGGCAGTTGTTTGCCCGTCTCCCCCGGCCACACCCGGGACATGACTGGTGCTGCCGTTTGTGTCGATCGACGCATCGTGTGAAACCGCGTCGGTGTGGTCGAGCTCGGGGCTGTCCAACTCTGTCGCACCGGTTCCGGTGCCGTCGGGGGAGTGATCGTCTCCACCGGGTTGGTCATCGGCACCCTCGCGGGTCAACAGCAGGTACACCGTGGCACCGACCACAGCGGCGATCGCCACCCACTGGTTCCAGCGCAGCCCAGCCAAGTGATCGGCCCGATCGATGCGCAAACCCTCCACCCAGAAGCGACCGACGCCATAGCCGAGGAGGTACACCGCCAGTAGGCGTGGGGGTCGCAGATTCAATCGTTTGTCGATCTGCAACAGCACCACGACCAGTGCAAGGTTCCACAGCGACTCGTACAGGAAGGTGGGGTGAAACGTGGTGCCGATGTCGAATCCGGCGGCGAGGGTGGTGTCATCGCTGAGCTCGAGGCCCCCACGGCAGGTCGGTCGGTCGCCCGAACAGTTCCTGGTTGAACCAGTTCCCCCACCGCCCGATGGCCTGCGCCAACGGGATTGCCGGGGCCGCGCACGTGGCCATGACGGCTGGATCGACACCGCGACGGCGACTCGCCCACAGGCCGACGATGATCCCTGCGAGGAGACCCCCAGGAATGCCGAGGCCGCCCTTCCAGATCTGCACGATGCGGATCGGGTCGTCGCTGAAGGCATCCCAATCCGTGGCCACGTGGTACAGCCGAGCGCCGACCACCCCGGCCAACACCCCCCACACCGCCATCGCACTGGCGTCGTCACGGGTACCGGCACCTCTGGCTTCGAGTCGACGACCGATCAGCCAGACACCAGCCACCACACCGAGCGCGATCATCAGCCCGTACGCATGGATGGACAACGGGCCAATCTCGAGCACCCCGCCGGACGGGCTCGGGATGCCCGCCGGTCCGACGGCCAGCACCTGCACGTTCATCTCAACCTCCCGTCACTCGCCGCGCAAAAAGGTCATCTCCAGAGTATGTCGTGGTCAACGTCAGATCGCTCGATCCACCAGTCACGCCGCCACCCGTCACGCCGCCACCCGTCACGCCGCCAACAGGGCGATTGCGGCGAAGTGGGACGCCGCAGCAGCCACCGTGCAGCTGTGCCACACCTCGTGGTATCCGAACGTGCGCGGCCACGGGTCGGGTCGCCCGAGGAGCAGGACCGGCATACCGATGGTGTACATCAAGCCCGACACGGCGACGAGCCCGAACTCGATCGGGCTGAGCGAACGGACCAGCGTGGGCAACAGCACCACGGCGATCCAACCCATCGCCGGGTACAGCGAGTACCCGAGGCGTTTGAACCGCTCGAAACCGAAGCACTTGACGACCACACCGACGGCCGCCATCACCCACACGAACCACAGCGCGGGCACACCCCGCGAGCGTGGCAGCGCCAGCACGCACAACGGCGTGTAGCTGCCGGCGATGAGCACGAAGATCATCGAGTGATCGATCCGTTGCAGCACCCGCCCGACGCGCTCGGTGCGGGCCAGGCGGTGATAACCGGCCGACGTGCCGAAGGCGAGCAACAGCGCGGTTCCATAGATGGCCACGGCCACCGTTGCCGCAGTGCCCTCGGCACGTATCACCAGATCGATCACCGCCGGAACCGAAACGACGAACGCGGCGGTGTGCAGCCAGCCGCGCCACGTCGGTCGCTCGTCGAACGGGGTCGACCAGGATGGTGCTGCAGATCTCACCCGTCCCCGCACAGCCAGCGCCCGGTCGGGGCCGAGGTCGTTCATCGGACCGTCGAGTGTGTCGTTGATGGTTTCGTGGATGGTGTCATTGATGGCCCGCACATTTCGTCGGAGGTCAGTGGAAGTCGTGGGTGCGATGCTGTGGTCCGGGGTCAGCCGCATCGAGCGCCCAGACCAGCCGGTCGGACTCGTCGTATCGGTAGAAGCTGACGCCCATCCGCCCCGTTGGCCGGCCATCGTTGAGGATCTCCCAGTACGCGCCGACACTGTGCTCGCCAGTGATGTCGTGGATGAGGAACGTCACCCCTGGCGCCACCGTGGCCACGTTCTCAAGTAACGCGCGTACCTCGGCTGCGCCGTTGTGCGGGCGCTGGAAGGAAAAGTCGTTGTAGAGGCAGTCGGGAGCGACGTGAGAGATCGCCGTGTCGAAGTCACGCCGGTTCCACGCATCGAAAAAGGCTCGGCAGGCGGCAATGCTCATGTGTTCATCTCCTGAGTTCGGACGCTCACGGACGAGCGGTTCAGACATACGGATCGTTGTCGCTGAGTGGCTCGGCCCACCACTCGGGCGGCACGGCGGTGGTCTCCCAGTCAGGGAAGGGGTAGATGCAATTGACCGGGCACGCCGGGAGGCACTTGTCGCACCCGCTGCACAGCTCGGGCACGATCACCACATCGGCACCGTGGTTGAAGATCGCCCCGAACTTCGACGGACAGGCCCGCAGGCACGCGTCGCAGTTGATGCATTCGAGCATCTCGATGCGCACCGGAGCGTTCTTCCACTTGGGGTTGCGAGTGCGATGCTCGATTCGATCGGCGCGGGTGGCCCCCATAACCTGCAAGTCTAGAGGCACTCGTCGCGGCTGTACTTGACCGGCCGGTCAAGACAATGGTCGACTGAGACGGTGAGCGATGGCCGGACCCACACCGAACAGGGGCTCGAACGCAAGCATCAGCTGCTCGCGGCTGCGGCCACGCTGTTTTCCACCAAGGGCTACTCCAACACGCGCATCGCCGACATCTGCTCCGCCGCCGGCGTCGCCAAGGGCCTGATGTACTGGTACTTCCCGACGAAGGAAAGCCTGTTCGCCGAACTCGTCCGCACCATGCGCCTGCAGCTGCGGCGCGCCCAGGCGGCGGCCATGAACCCAGATGCCCCCGCCTTGACGCGCATCCGCCAAGGCACCGAGGCCAGCGTCGTGTTCATGGCCGAGCACTCCTCGTACTTCGCGTTGCTCGATGTCGAGCGGGCCGACGACGAGGTGGCCGGCGTGCTCCGCGATGGCAGCGACGTGTACGCCGACGACGTGATCCGCCTGGTGCGCGAAGCACAGGCCGACGGTTCGATCCCCGATGGCGATCCGCGCCTCGCGGCGACCGGCGTGCTCGGTGCCGTGTCGTCGTTCAGCCATGCCCGACGGACCGGCAGCCTCCACGTCGATGTCGACGATCTGGCCCGCTTCGTCGGCGAGTGGGTGCAGCGAGCGCTCGCCGGTCAGTGATTGTGGCGGCCGATGGTCGGGTCGGCCGGGCCATCGACTTCCCCCGCAACCGCGGCGTCGATCTCGGCCAGGATCTCCGGGTGCTTGCGCCGGATCACCTGTACGAACGCGTCGACGATGCGCGGTTCGAACTGGGCGCCGCTGGAGCTGACGATGTACTGGATCGCCTCGATCGGTGACCATGCCCGCTTGTAGGTGCGGGCGCTGGTGAGTGCGTCGAAGACATCTGCGGCAGTCACGATCCGTCCGCTCAACGGGATGTTCTCGCCCACCCGACCAGCCGGATAGCCGGACCCGTCCCACCGTTCGTGATGGTTGAGGGCAACCTCTGCGGCGAGTTGGATCAACGGCGATGCACTGCCCGACAAGATCTCAGCGCCGACCGTTGTGTGGGTCTTCATCACGTCGAACTCCTCGACGGTGAGCGGCCCGGGCTTGAGAAGGATCGAATCGGGGACGGCGACCTTGCCGATGTCGTGGAGCCGACCGGCGAGACGCAGTTGACGCACCCACTCGTCGACCTCACCAAGCTCGGCGGCGATGGCTGCGGAGAGGTCGCCGACGCGGATCGTGTGCTCACCCGTGTCGGCATCGCGAAACTCGGCCAGCACCGCCAGGCGTTGGAACGCCTCCAGTTGGTATTCCTCGAGATCGGCCGTACGTCCACGCACGAGGGCTTCGAGCTCGCCGGTGCGCAACCGGAGGATCTCGGCCTGTTGACGCGCCGCCTCGGTGTCGTGAGCGATCTGCAGGGTCTTGATCCGCAGGTCGGTTCCATTGCTGAACATCGCCTCGTGCTGGGCGAACCGCGCCTCTTGGTGCCGGAGTGCCTCCTCAAAGCGCCCGAGCCTCTTCAACGTGGCGGCCAGCTCGGTGTGCACCTTCAGCTCGTTTTCGAGCATCGACCCGACCTGGGCGATCTCCAGCGCCAGTTCGTAGCACCTCAGCGCGGCATCGGGGTCGCCGCGCTCGATGGCCACTCGCCCCCTGGCCATGGCGAGGCCGAAGCCGGTGATCCCGTTCGCCGGGGCACCTGTGCGTTGCTGCACCAGAAGATCCGCCTGATCGAGACATTGCTCGGCGCGGTCCAACGAATGCAGCGCACAGTAGGAGATGCCAAGACGGGCCAGGATCTGGGGTTGGTACTCGGGCGCATGCTCTGCGGCCAGCTCGAGGGCCGACTCGTCAAGGCTCACCGCGAGGAGGGTCTCGTTGCGCCCGGCGCGGACCTCGGCCATGTTCGTGAGAGTGACCACGGAGTGGCGCGGCCGGCCAAGACCGCGATTTGCGCTCAGCGCGGCTTCGTAGGTGACGAGTGCCCTGTCGGTATCGCCGAGGGAGTGGTGAACGATCGCGACGGTGTTGAGCAAGTTGCCCTCGTCCACCCGGTGATCGGTGAGCCGGTAGAGCTCGAGCGCGCGCAGCGCCGACTCGAGCGCTTCGGTGTAGTTGCCGGCCACGTACTGCACGAGACCGACCAGGTTGAGCGACCACACTTCCACGACTGTTGCGCCGACCCGGCGCGACAGTTCGCGGGCGTCGAGCGCAATCGAGAACGCGTCGTCGGCTTGACCTGCGGTGTACGCGATCGACGCAAGACGGTAGAGGGCTTCAGCTTCGCCGATGCCGTCGCCAAGCGTCCGGGCGCGCACCCGGGCCTGCTGGGCCATCGACCGTGCGGCAGCGATGTCGTTGGTCTCCGCAGCCCGCGCATCGTCGAGGAGATCGCGTACCGTCTTGGTCACGCCCACCCCGTCGATGAATGGTGTTGCCCGAATTGCCAACGACGTTTCCTCCTGACGGCCTCTCGACCCGCGCGGTCCGCGCGAGCACGAACACAGGATAGTGAGCAAGCCACATCCATACATGGATCATCGGCACCCCTGGCCAAACCTTGAGCCACACCGAGCGTGAAACGATACCGCTCACCGCGGTCGGACCGCACTTCACCTATGGTGGGGCCATGCGGTGGGGGAGTCGAACGATCGAGACGTCAGCGGTCGCCGCGCTCGCGCCAATCGTGATGCTGCTGCCGTTGTGCCTTGTCGCCCTGACCGTCTTCTGGCTACCGGCATGGCTCATCTTCGACGTCCGCTACACGTGGTTCGCCGTGTCCTACCTGTGTGCCGCAGTGCTGTTGTTCGTCAAGCCGGTGCAGGTACTGATTCTCGCTCGCGCCCTGGGAGCACGCCGCCCGAGCCGCGACGAGCGGGCGCGCCTGGACACGGCCTGGCGATCGGTGACGCAGGCTGCGCGGTTGCCGATCGATCGGTACGTGCTCGCGGTGTTGCCGGTGGAGGAGCTCAACTCGTTCGCTTGCGGCGGGCACCTCGTCGTCGTCACCACGATGGCCGTCGAGACGCTGCCGCGCGATGAGCTTGCCGGTGTGCTGGCCCACGAGCTCAGCCACCACCTCGGCCTGCACACCGTGGCCCTCACCCTGGCCCAGTGGCTCGCCCTCCCAGTGATGGTGCTGGCTCGAATTGGCTTCTTCCTCAAGAATGTCGCCACGGCGGCAACCACCAGCTTCGCCAGCCACTCCGCGGCACTCACGGCCCTCGGCCGGCTGATCGGCGGAGTGCTCACGGGCGCCGCGTGGATGTTGTGGAGCGGGCTCATCGCAGCCAACGCCGTCGGCAACGTCGCCGGTCGGGGGGCCGAGTTCCAGGCCGACCAGCGTGCGGTCAACCTGGGTTTCGGCACCGAACTATCGAACGCGCTGCGCCGACTGATCGCCCAGGGCGGCGGAGAGCGCCCGCGCACCTTCAGCGAACGGCTCGGGGCCACCCATCCCCCGGCCCGCACCCGTGTTGCCCGCATCGATGCGGCCCGACGCGCCAGCGGGACACTCCGGACATAGCAGCAGCGGCGAGCCCGAGCCAACGAGATGGCCCATCGGGGGGTGGTCGGGGCATCCACGCGCGGCCTACGGTGTCATGATGCTGCTTGCCCACGACTCCGTCGGCGACGGCCCCGCTGTTGTCCTGGTGCATGGCATCACCGAATGCCGCCAGGTATGGGAGCCGTTGATCGCTCCGCTGGCCCAGCGATACAGGGTCGTTGCCCTCGACCTGCGCGGTCACGGCAGCTCGGCCCACGGCGACACCTACGACCCAATCACGTTGGCGACCGACGTGGCCGAAACCATGGCATCGATCGATATCCAAGCGCCACTCATCGTCGGCCACTCCCTCGGTGGGGTAGTCGCCACCGCGTGTGCCGTCGTTGCCCGTCCGCGGGCGGTGCTCAACGTCGACCAACCACTTCGACTGGCTGCGTTCAAAGATGGGCTCGCTCAACTCGAACCAATGTTGCGCGGCGACGAAGCGTCGTTCTCGACCGCGATCGATCTGATCTTCGAACAGATGATGGGCCCGCTCGACGCCGAGCAAGCCGCCCGGGTGCGCACCCTACGCCGACCCGACCCGACCGTGGTGCTGGGCATCTGGGGGACCGTGTTCGAGTCCACACCCGATGAGATCGACGCCGCCATTCACAACCTCACCCAAGCTGTAGCCGTACCCTACCTGTCGTTGCACGGCATCGACCCGGGCGCCGAGTACAGCGCATGGCTGCGCGGTTGCATCCCCAGTTCAACCGTGGAGGTGTGGCCGGAACAGGGCCACTACCCGCACCTCGTACAACCGGAACGGTTCCTCGAGCGCGTGTTCGATTTCGACACAGCGGGCTGAGACCCCGACCACGGTTGACCAGTGTCGGCCCCGGGTCTCGACATACCCGCTGGAGCATCCATCGTCACGTCGGCCCCGGATAGCGTGACCCGCATCGACGATCGTCCGCCTACCTTCGCCGATCTTGGGGTCGACTCGGCGCTCGTTGCGCGTCTCAGCGAATCGGGCATCGTCGTGCCGTCACCGGTCCAGGCACTCACCATCCCGGATGCCTTGGCAGGAGTCGACGTCGCCGCGCACGCGCCGACCGGTTCCGGCAAAACACTCGCGTTTGGCCTGCCGATGATCCAGTGCCTTGAGGCGCGTTCGACCGGGCCAAAAGGGGCGAGGCCGGATCCGACCGGGCTGGTGATCGCACCGACACGCGAACTCGCCCGTCAGATTGGGCGAACGCTGCAACCACTGGCGGCCACATTCGGGCTCCGGGTTCACGCGGTCTACGGCGGTGTGCCGTTCGAACCCCAGATCGACGCCTTCCGGCGGGGCATCGACATCGTCGTTGCCTGTCCAGGACGGCTACTCGACCTCATCGACCAGGGCCACGCCTGCCTCGACGCGGTCACGGTCGTGGTGATCGACGAGGCCGATCGGCTAGCCGATCTGGGATTTCTGCCCGACGTTGACCGGCTCCTGCAGCACACCTCGCCGCGGCGACAAACGGTGGTGATGTCGGCCACGCTCGATGGCCCGGTTGTCGATCTGCTCGCAACCGCGCAACGTGACCCCGTGCGTCACCACGTTGCCCCAAGCGAGCAGCTCCCCGTCCGCCACCACTTCTGGCTCGTGGCACCGCCAGATCAGGTGCCACTACTGGCCGACCTGGCCGACCACTGCGGTCCCACGATCGCGTTCAGCAACACCCGCCGCGGGGCCGACCAGGTCAGCCGCCAGCTCGCCCGGCTCGGTGTACGCGTCTCGCTGCTGCACGGCGGCAACGACCAAGAACGCCGCGCCGATGCCCTCGACCGATTCGCGAACGGCGAGTCGCGAGTGCTGGTCGCGACCGACATCGCGTCCCGCGGGCTGCACATCGACAATGTTGCCTGTGTCGTCCACCTTGGGCTCCCCACCGACGCGTCGGATTACGTCCACCGGGCAGGGCGTACCGGGCGAGCGGGAGCCGTCGGCACCGTGGTGGCCTTCATCGACCCAGAGGCCGGCGACGCAGCCCGCCGCCTGCTGCGGCGCGTGGCTGCCAGCTTCCCGGGCGACATGGTCGACGAAGCCGAGTTCACCACACCCCAGGTGTTCACACTCGAGAGCGCCGGCGAACGCGTCGCCATCGACCACGAGATGTTCGCGCTCGGGACGTTGCTCCGGCCCGGCGCAGTCGGGACCGTCAAATTCGGGGCCGTCAAGATCACCGATTCTTTGTAGATACCCCTCAAGTGCGGGGTGGCGGTGTCGATACAAAGAATGTTCCCACCCCCGATTCGAGGGGGTGGACGCTTTGAGACCCGCCGACACGAAAGGCCCGCCAGCAGTGGCTTCGACCCTCCCTTCCCTGATGCTGCATTCGCCAGGACCCAACATCAGTTACCAGTCTCGCCGCAGCCTTCGGCCCCATCCCGGCCCCGACACCGGCTCCAACACCGGCCCCAGCACCGGACGGGTCGCTGGACGGATGATCGCCGTGACAACCGTCGCGGTGTCGGCGACGATGGCAGGGCTGTGGAGGCGCGGCTCGGTCACGACAACCCAGCTTGCCGTCATCGCTGCGGCGTCAGTGCTGGTCAGCATCATCTGGGCCGCGACAGCGGTCCACGCGCTGGCCACTTCCAGGTCCAAGCTGTTATTCGAATCAACACACGAGGCACTCACCGGGCTGCCCAACCGTCGCCAGTTCAGCAAGCTGTTGAGCGACACCCTCGGCAACGGTCGCGGCGGCGCAGTGATCGTCATCGACCTCGACGGGTTCCGCTCGGTCAACGAAACCCTCGGGCACAGTGTCGGCGACGACGTGCTCGTCGAGGTTTCACACATCATCTGCGACACAGCGCGCTTCGCGGACACCGTGTCTCACCTCGGTAGCGACGAGTTCGCGGTGCTGGTCGACGCCGAGGATGAAACCGAGGTGCTGATGATCGCCCAACGGCTCGTCGACTCATTGCGGGTCACCAGGTACGCGGGCATCGAACGGATCCGGGTGACGGCCTCGGTCGGCGTGGTCCGGTGGCCGCGTCACACCCCATCGACAAAGATCGACGACCTCGTCCAGGCGACCGATGCAGCGATCGAAGACGCCAAACGCCACAACGGCGATCAGATGGTGCTCGCCTCGCTGTGAGCTCAGGCTGTCCCGTCGAGTTCCGAGGCGGGCGCCACACGGCCCAGCCCAGCAAATGACTGGATCGGGGTGCGGCCATCGTTGACCACCGCGTCAACCTCGCAGGCGATCGGCACCGGCACCCCATGTTTGCGGGCCAGTTCCACCACGACCCGGCTGGTCTTCACGCCCTCGGCAACCATGTGCATGCTGGCCGTGATCTCGGCGATCGACCGACCTTTTGCCAGCTCGATGCCGACGGTTCGATTACGACTCAACGGGCTCGAACAGGTGGCCATCAGATCGCCGAGCCCGGTGAGTCCGGAGAACGTTCGTTGGTCACCACCCATCGCCACGCCGAGCCGGGTGATCTCGGCCAACCCACGGGTGAACACCATTGCTTTGGTGTTGTCGCCAAGCCCAAGCCCTTCGGCCATGCCCGCCGCGATCGCGACCACGTTCTTCAGTGCGCCGCCGAGCTCACAGCCGACGACATCCGGATTGGTGTACACGCGGAACCGGCGGTTGGTGAACACGCGCTGCAGCGACATCGCGACGTGTGCGTCGGGCATCGCGATCACCGCCGCAGCGGCATAGCCGGCAACTACCTCGCGGGCAAGGTTCGGGCCGGCGAGTACGCCAGCGGGATGGCCGGGTAGCTCCTGTTCAATCACCTCTGTCATACGCAGATGGGTGCCCTGTTCGAGGCCCTTGGTCAAGCTGACGATGGGAACCCAGTGCCGCAACAGCGGGGCGATGTCGATCAGCGTCGCCCGCACGGCATGCGAGGGCACCCCGATCACGATCACGTCGGCATCGAAGACTGCGTCGTGCAGTGACGTGGTGGCCCGCAGCGTGGGGCTCAGGTCGTAGTCGGGAAGGTACCTGTTGTTGCGTCCAGTGGTGTTGATGTCGTCGACGGTGGCCGGGTTGCGCGCCCAGAGCACCGCCGTGGCGTTGCTCGCAGCAAGCGAGGCAATGGTCGTCCCCCATGATCCGCCTCCGAGAACCGCAACCTGCACTGGTCGAACCATTGATTTCGTTCCCTTTCGTCGGTTGGCGTCGGATGCACCGTACCCGCGCGAGCGACGCCGCCTATCCTTGCCCACAGATGAGCGCGCCGTGGCCAGCACCCAACGTTGACGAGCGGACCCCGTCACGGGAACGGCATCCCAACTACCTGCTGCGCCGCGCCGTGGCCGCCGTTGTCGCAGCCGCGCTGGTCACCGTCGTGGTCGCAGGATTCGTCGTGTTCTCCAGGGGGAACGACACGCCGTCGGACGGCAGCACCACAGGCATCAGCGAATGGAACACCGTGGTCACCCAGGATCGTGCCTCCGGGGTCATCACGACCTTCGATCGTGACGGCAGTGAGTTGTCCACGGTGAACACCACCCTCATCGGTCTCGGCGGCGTCGGCCTCGACGGCGTAGTGCTGGTCGGCACCCAAGGCGACACCGCCGCCGATGGAGTCGGACTGCTCGATCTCACGACCGGCAGGATTCGTCCTCTGGCCGTGCACACCGCGTTGCTCGACGGGGCCGAGGGGCAACCGTTCCGGGTGGGGTTCGATGCGGCCACCAATGCCGTCGAACTCCTCGACGCCCGACGTGGCACGGTCACCGACCTGCTTCGCTTCACCGACACCGACAATCCGGTCGTGCTCCCCGAATTCGTGCGGGTCGGTGACGACGGCAACCATGCGGTGTTCACCGAACTGACCCGCTCGTCCACCATCGCAGTCGATCTCGAGACGTCGACCGCGGTGACGATGCCGGGGACCCTCGCCGACATCGCTTTCGATTCGATCGTCACGCTGACCAACCGTGGCGACACGGTGCTCCTCGATCGCTACGACCTCGCCGGCGAGCGCACCGGCACCGTGGAGACACCGACACCCGCGGTGGTGATGTTGGTCGATGCCACCACGGCTATCGCTGTGGAGACGACCGGCACGATCCGCATCATCGACTTCGCCGCCGAGACCACCACCGAGACCGGCACCGAGACCGGCACCCAGGTCGCCGCGGTGCCAACCAGCCGCGCCAGCGTGGCCGACGCAGCAAGTTCAGGCACTGGATCCAGTGCGGGCACGGTTGCCGCCGGCGATCCCGCCGTCAGCGCGCCCACCGCTGCCGAGCCAACCGCGACCGGCGGTGACGGTCAAGGTGACGGAAGCGGTTTGGACAGCGCACCGACGACCGTGGTCCTCGGCGGAACGGCGCTGATGGGCAACACCCGACTCGCCGTGTTCACCTCCGATGGTGTCACGGTTCTGGACGCCGCCGGCACCTCGATCGGAGCGTTGGCGGTGACGCAACCGCACGTCATCACGGGGCTCATCAGTCCCCGACGTCGCTGCCTGACCGTGACGTCGGCGACGCTGCAGATCAGCGTGTTGATCGACGTCGCCGCTGCCAGTGCCCTCGGCTCGTTCGCGACGGGCACCTCGGCGGCAGAGTCGGCCGACGGTTGCACGGTGGCCGTGATGGCGGGAAGCGGCGGCACGACGGTGCTCGGGCCCGGTATCGACCGCACCATCGACGCCTCGATCAGGACGGTGTCGGCAGATGGAACCGCCATGTTGCGCGTCGCCGCGGACGGCATCACGATCCTTCCCGTCATCAGCGCCGGCACCGATGGCGGCACCGATGACGGTCAACCATCGACCGGAGGCGGCGGGATCGAGCTGACGCAGCGTCCGGGGGTGGCGGTGTTCGCCACCCG
The DNA here is from genome assembly GCA_031404435.1 of Acidimicrobiaceae bacterium. Classification (GTDB taxonomy): domain Bacteria; phylum Actinomycetota; class Acidimicrobiia; order Acidimicrobiales; family Ilumatobacteraceae; genus VFMC01. Next base: position 14,350 of record JANNHO010000383.1, read on the forward strand.
GTGATGTGTCGCAGTCCCGACCGGCCAGCCATGCCATGGCGATGGAGAAATTCGTACGGAACATCCACTGACGCACCGCAAGACTGCGTTCATGTCCGAACAGCCCACGTCTCGTTGGCGCGCACTACTTGCCTTGCTGCGCCCCGACGCGGCGCGCTGGGTCAGCCTCGGCCTGCTCATTGCCGCGAGCTCGGCCCTCGCCCTCGCCGGCCCGCTTGTGGTCCGCAGCATCGTCGACCAGGCGACTGACGGCGCGACCTCGGCGCAGCTGACCCGGCTCGCGGTTGGATACCTCGTCATCGCCGTCGCCGCCCAGACGATCACGGTGACGGTGACATGGTTTGCGACGATCACCGCGTGGCGCACCACGAACGCCGTCCGTCTGCGCCTCGCCCGCCATGTGCTCGGCCTCGATCACGCCTTCCACCGCGCCCATACCCCTGGCGAACTGATTCAACGAGTCGACGGCGACGTGACGAGCGTGTCGGAGTTCCTTGGCCGGGTCGTGCCCCGAGCTTTCGGCGCGGCGGTGATGGTGGTCGGCATGATCATGGTGCTGGCGGTGCTCGATTGGCGGTTGGCACTCGGCACTTTGGTCTACACGGCGATGTCGGTGGGCGTCGTCGTGCGCGGCCGCCACCGGGCCGTTGGCGAAGCATCAGCGGAGATGGGGTCGTACGCGCAGCTCTACGGTGGCATCGAAGAACGGCTGACCGCGGCCGAGGACATCCGCTCCAACGGTGCCGCCGAACACGCAATGTTCCACTTCGTCCGTGACAGTGCCGACGCACTGTCCAGCTCGGTGCGGCGCGAGAACGCGTTCTTGCGAATGTGGTGGGCGGTGCAGACGTCGGTCGCCGGGGGTTCGGTGGTCGCACTGATCGCCAGCAGCGTGATGGTCGGCCGCGGCCTGATCAGCATCGGCACCGCGTTCTTGCTGTTCCAGTACGTGATGCTGCTGTCCCGCCCACTCGAGGACGTGGTCGATCAGCTCGAGACGGTACAGAAGGCGAACGGCGCGATGGTGCGGGTGATCGACCTGCTGGCGGTACGCGCGACGATCCCCGACGAAGGCCGCACCTCGCCGCCACCGGGGCCGCTCTCGGTGACGTTCGATCATGTCTCGTTCGCCTACGCCGACACGCCACCCGGCGGTGTGCCGGGGCAACCAGACGTGCTGGCCGACATCCACCTCCACTTCGCTGCGGGGCGCTCCGTCGGCATCGTCGGACGCAGCGGCAGCGGCAAGACGACGTTGTCGCGCCTTGCGGTCCGCCTCGTCGAGGCCACCGACGGAACCGTCCGGCTCGGCGACGTCCCGATCGCCGACATCTCCCTCGACGAGCTGCGCCGCCGAGTGGCACTCATCCCCCAAGAGGTGGAACTATTCTCCGGCACGGTCCGCGACAACGTGACCATGTTCTCGAGCGATCCAAGCGACAACGACGTGATCCGAGCGTTGGGCCAAGTCGGGCTTGGTTCGCTCGCCGCAGCCGGCATTCACCGAGAACTCGGCTCGGGCGGTGCGGGTTTGTCGGCGGGCGAGACGCAACTGCTGGCGCTCGCTCGCGTCTGGCTGCGCAATCCAGATGTTGTGGTGCTCGACGAGGCGACCGCGCGCATCGACCCCGACACCGAGGAGCACCTCGAGCACGCAATCGCGGCGCTGATCCACGGTCGCACGACCATCGTGGTCGCACATCGTTTGTCCACACTTCGCCACGTCGACGACATCGTGGTGCTCGATCACGGCCGTGTGATGGAAGCCGGTCAGCGGGCGGCGCTCGCTACCGACAACGCCGGTCATTTCCACCGACTGCTTGCGCTCGCGCTCGACGCTGATCCTGTGTCCGGCGAGCCGGTGTCGCCATGAGCATGTGGCGACTCGCGTGGCGAGTGTCGCAGCAGGACCCGCGAACATTTTGGGGCGGGTGGATCGCGTTCTTGGTGTTCTTCATCTTCCCAGTTCCGATCGGCTGGCTGCTCGGCCGCGGTTTCGATGCGCTCTCCCTCGGCGAGACCAGCGCGGTGTATGCCGTTGCCGGACTCATCGTGGTATGCGAAGTCGCCAGGATGGCCGCCATCCACTACGCCGCCATCGTGTGGACGCAGACGTGGGTGCACATGCAAAGCCTGCTGCGCGCCAATCTCCTCGCCGCGCAGGTGGCCAGTGGTGGCCTGCATGCCGGCCAGCCGGTCGGCTCGGCGGGCGAGGCGCTCACCCACTTCCGTGACGACACCGAAGATGTCACCCAGTTCATCGACGGCATCGTCGACGTGTCCGCCGGAATCATGTTCACCGTGCTGGCGGGCATCGTGCTCGGCAGCACCGATGCGCGCGCCACGGCCGTCTTGGTGCTCCCGCTTCTCGGTGTGGCGCTGTTCACCAGGTTGCTCGACGCGCGCATCAAGCGCTACCGGGTAGCCGACCGGGCGGCCGCAGCCGCGGTCAGCGGCATGCTCGGCGACATCATGGCCGCGGCCACCACGGTGAAGGTGAACGCGGCGATCGACCCGACGATGCAACGCCTCCGGGTGCTGGTCGACCGTCGTCGGCACACAGCGGTGCGCGACCGGGTGCTCGACGAGGGAGTCGAGGCGTTCAGCCAGGGCAGCGCCGACATCGGGCTCGGGCTCGTGCTCATCGTGAGCGCCGGGGCATTCGCCGCGGGCCGCTTCGATGTCGGCGAGCTTGCGTTGTTCACGGCGTACCTCGGCTGGCTGAGCTTCCTGCCGCGAATGGTCGGCCGGGTGCTTGCGCGGCACAAACAGGCAGGCGTGGCCTTCGACCGGATGCGCTTGCTCGTCGCCAACCATGATGTCGCCAACACGGTGACGTCGCGAGCCCTGCCGATCCGGATCAACGAACCGCGCCCGCCGAGCCGACATCAGCGACCCACACGGGTTCCTCTGCAACGGTTGCAGCTTGAGGACTTCCATGCGGTCTATGCATCGGGAGGCGGCGTCCACGACATCGCTCTCACCATCGAGCGGGGCAGCTTCACCGTCGTCACCGGCGAGGTGGGCTCCGGCAAGTCGACACTGTTGCGCGCCCTGCTCGGCCTTGCCCACCAGGCGCACGTCACCGGCACCGTCACCTGGAACGGTGTGGTTCAGAAGGACCGGGCCGCGTTCCTCATCCCGCCGAACGCCGGGTTCTTGCCACAGGTGCCGCAGCTCATCTCCGATTCGGTCGCCGACAACATCGGGTTCGGCCCGCTCGATCTCGTGCTCCTCGAGCGTTCATTGCACCTTGCTGCCGTCGCTGCCGACATCGCCGAGATGCCCGACGGCGCCGACACCGTGATCGGGCCGCGCGGCCTGCGTCTCTCGGGAGGTCAGCGCCAGCGTGTGGCGACCGCGAGGGCGCTCGTCCACACGCCGGAACTGGTGGTGCTCGACGACGTGTCGAGTGCGCTCGACGTGGAGACCGAACTCGAGTTGTGGAACAACCTGGCCGCGGCCGGCATCACCGTGCTCGCCGTGTCGCACCGGGCTGTCGCCCTCGACCGCGCCGATCAGGTGCTGCGCCTCGAAGCCGGCCACCTGCGCCCGTGATCCGCACGCGAACCGACGGCCAGCCACCCGGCTTGCCGGCCGGAGCGGCCAGGCGGGGTCACTGTCAGGCGGCGGGTCAGGTCGGGAGGCGGGACTGGCGCAGGGCCGAGCGGCGGACCTTGCCGGCGTCGTCGCGTAGAGCTTCGCCGACGAACTCGAACGTTCGCGGCACCTTGTACGAGACCAACCGCTCGCCGAGGAACGCTCGCAACTCGTCGAGATCTATGGTCGTCATGTCTGCCTCGATGATGGCGTGGATGACGTTGCCCATGTCGTCATCTGGCAAGCCGATGACTGCGCACGACCGCACGGCCGGATGCTCCTGAAGGGCAAACTCGATCTCGGCCGGATAGATGTTCGCGCCACCCGACAGGATCATGTCGGCGGCCCGGTCACCGAGGTACAGGTAGCCGTCACCATCGACGTACCCCATGTCGCCAAGCGATTCCCAGCCACCATCACGGCTTCGCGCCTCGGCGCCGACGTAGTAGTAGGTGGGAGCGTCGCGGTCGCGACGCAACCAGACCTCACCCATCTCTCCGGCCGCGACATCGTTGCCGGCGGCGTCGGTGATGCTCACCGACCCGGGCTCGGCGTAGCCGACGGAGCCGCGGTGGGCGAGCCACTCTGGGCCGGTGATGACGGTGCGCGTCTGCGCCTCGGTCCCCGCGTACAGCTCGAAGATCCGCTCAGGACCGAGCCAGTCGATCCACACCTGTTTGAGCCACACGGGGCAGGGTTCGGCCAAGTGCCACACCACCCGCAGACTGCTCAGGTCGTAGCGCTCGCGCACCTCGTCGGGGAGACGCCAGATGCGCTTCATCATCGTCGGGACGAGGTAGACCACCGTTGCCCGATGGGTTTCGATCGCGGCCAACGTCGCCTCTGGGTCGAAGCGGGCCAGCACGGCCACATGGTTGCCGTGCAGCAGCGCCTGCCACGACCACACGATCGGCCCGTTGTGGTACAGCGGGCCGGGCATCACCAAGCAGCCGTCGGCGCCGAGCAGTAGCGGCGCCACCTCGTCGGTGTCGAGGCGTGCCGGATCCCCCGACACGATCAGCTTCGGGCGTCCCGTCGATCCCCCCGAGGTCGGTGCCTTCCACGCCGGCGAGACGGGGTCGCCGAGCGCGTCGAGCCCGGCGATGTCGACAGCCGTGGCGCGTGCGGGCCGGTAACCACTGGGCACGCTGGCGCGATCGTCCACCGACCCGTCGGGCACCCCGATCACCACATGCGGGTTGGCCAGATCGATGATCGCCGCAACCTCGCGCGCCGGCAAGCGCGACGAGATCGGCTGCGGCACGGCACCGAGGCGCCACGCCGCGACAAAGGCGATGAACCAGTCCACCGAGTTGGGTAGGGCGATGGTCACCATGTCGCCGACGCGCACTCCGCGCGAGAGCAGGTCGACGGCAAGGTCGTTGGCCTCCTCGACGAGCTGTCGGCGGGTGATCGACCGATCCCCACAGGTGACAGCGGCTCTGTTGGGGGCCGCGTCGGCGAGTAGTTCCAGTTGCCGGAAGAACGAAACGAGTGCCACGCAGGATCAGTCGGCCTGCAGGAACTCGACCCAGTTTCCATCGGGGTCTTCGACGATGGCGATCGTCACCCCGGGGCGCACCTCGCGAACCGGCACCACCACCTTCACTCCCGCTTCGGCGCATTCACCGGTGATCTCGTCGATGTTCGACACCGACATCGTCCAGTAGCGGTAGCCGGTCGCTCCCGGGATTCCGCCGGGAGCTGCCTTGGCCGGCGGCGGCTTCGACGGGCTCACCAGCTTGATGGTGCTCGTGCCGCACATCAGCTGGTGCATCGTGCCGCCCGGCATCGGCGACTCACCCGCCGATTCGAGCCCGAGCAGGTCGCGGTAGAACGCGAGCGAAGCGTTCATGTCGTTGACGACGATGCCGAGATCGATCGAGTCCTTGGCGAGCGAAACACCCATGAGGTTCTCCTGTTCGTGAGCGAGGTTGGTGCCGCCGCGAGGCCGTGCACCGACGGCGCCACCCTATGCAGCAGACACCGGCGGTCCCGCAACGCAGGGGTCCCACCGCCGGGGCCCCACCGCCCGGCCGGGCGCAGGCACGTCAGTTGAGGTCGGAGGCCGCCAGCGCGAGCCGTTCGACCGCCACGCCGATCTCATCGACGCTCAGTGTCGAATACGACAGACGTGCCCTGGAGTCGGGGGCTTGGTTGATGGTGAAGGCACTCCCTGGAACGAACGCGACACCACGCTTGACGGCCCGTGCAAGGAGGGCGTTGGTATCGGCGATACCTGCGAAGTCAGCCCACACGAACATGCCGCCTTCTGGCCGCAGGAACGAGACGCGATGACCGAACGCGGCAGCCAGCGCGTTGCATAGTGCATCGCAGCGCTTTCGGTACATCGGCAGGATCCGTTCTTTCTGCGCGTCGAGCCAACCCGGCTGGCTGACGACGTTGGTCAGCAGTTGTTGGGCGAAGGTGGAGGTATGTAGGTCGGCAGCCTGCTTGGCGCGTGTCGCCCACGCGATGACGTCGGGCGGGCCGATCATCCAGCCCACCCGGAACCCCGGAGCAACGATCTTCGAAAACGTGCTCATGTACACCGCGCGCGTGGTGAACGAGGCCACGGGGGGCAGCGGAGCGCCGACGAAGCGGATCGCGCCGTAGGGGTCGTCTTCGATCACCAGCAGTTCGTAGTCGTCGGCGAGCGTGGCCAGTAGCCATCGACGCTCAAGCGACATCGTCGCGCCCGACGGGTTGTGGAAGTTCGGGACCACGTAGATCACCTTCGGGCGCAGACCGGCGGCCAGGCGTTCGGCGAGCACCTCCACCTGCATCCCGTCGGCGTCGCCGGGAATCGCTTCGAAGCGCGGCTCGAACAGTTCCAGCGCCTGCACGGCGCCGAGGTACGCAGGTGACTCCGACACCACCACGTCGCCGGGATCGACGAGCACCTTGGCGAGCAGATCGAGCGCCTGCTGCGAACCGTGGGTGACAAGGATCTCCCCCTCGACAGCGATAGGTCGACCGAGCTCGGCGGAGTAGTGCCGGGCGATCCACCTGCGAAGGTCGATCACGCCATCGGTGGCCGAGTACTGCACCACCTTCGGCCCATATTCGCTGAGCAGCCGGTCAGCTTCGCGGCGCAGGTCGAGCAGCGGGAAGCTGTCGGGCGTGGGTAACCCACCGGCAAGCGAGAGCATGTCGGTCAGTTCCGTCACCTTCAACAGGTCACGGATCGCCGACGAGCGCAGGCCGCTGGTTCGTGATGCGAAGCGGAACGACATGGTCCGTGCACCGTAGTGCAACGCCGTGCTCGCGACCCGTGCGGATTCGTGCGTTCTACCGCACGGGTCGTCAGCGTTACGTCAAATCAGACGGGAGCGACGGTCTTCTTGGCGACCGGCTTCTTGGCGACCGGCTTCTTGGCGACGCTCGTCACGGCGACCGGCTTCACCGCGACGCTCGTCACGGCGACCGGCTTCTTGGCGGCCGGCGCAGTCGCTGGGAACATCACGCGGCGAATGAATGCACTGCTGGTGGACTGTGCGGTCGCGGCGCGGCTGAATGCCTCCGTGCGGACGGTGGAGAGGGCACCCACGGCGTCGATCGAAGCGAGCGACTTGGGCAGCCGGTCGGTCACCGTGGCGGGTGCTTCCGGCAGGCGCTTGAGCGCGTCGGCGGTCATCCGGTCCATTGTCGCGATGGCCTTGATCTGGAACTCATCGGCACGATCGAACGCGCCCTCGGCATCGACGGAGCCAAGCGCGAACGAACGGCACGCGTCACGCGACGGCAGCTGATCCACCAACTGGCCAGGCGAGGTGACGGTCGGGAGCTTGATGTTCGGGAGCTTGATGTTCGGGAGCTTGGGAAGGGTCATGGAGGGCATCGGTTTATTCCTTGCGGTTCGAGGCGGCAATGATGCTCGCGCTTGCAGTTGCAAGCATACGGGAACCCGCTAACTATTGCAAGCATTACTTTGCGGTCGTTGAGAATGCGGTAGCTGACCTCCTCCGGTGACGTCGACACCTCGGGGCAGCACCAGCGTTCAGGCACACGCGAAGAACTATGTCACACCCCCGCGTCAGGGTGGATTCATGAACCATCTCCCCGCACCCCCCGTCGCCAGCCAACCCTGCGGCGAGTTCTCCGGCTTCGGTTGTGCTCCGAGCTCCACCGAGCATCCCGTTGTACCAATTGTGCATCAGGCGGCCACGAACCCGACTGCCGGTAACCCGAGAGAGGGGATTCTCGACACCCGCCGCGTCGCTGGTTTCGTCCGCCAGTACGGCTTCGCGCTGGTCGCGGTCGGCTTCGGCCAGTGCGCCGACACGACGTGCCGCTGCCACCCCCTCGATGCCGACAGCTACACCTACACCATTGGTTTGGTCGACCACGGCGTACCTGAACTGCTCGTCACTGGCCTGTCGCCGGTGCATGCATTGCAGCTCACCACGCACGTCAACGACCACGCGCGCCGTGGTCAGCCGCTCGCTGTCGACCAACCCCACTGGCTCGGCGATGCCTCGTTCATGCTGCGCAGCGTTTCGGGGCACTGGCTGGCCAACGACCCGTCGCGCATGGCCGCATGGTTCACCCAATCGGGTCGGGCACCGCGCTCTGGCCAACTCCCGCATGTGGTGCAGATCGTGTGGGGCGATGCAGCTGGGCGGTTCCCCGGCGATGCGTTGTGCGACCCGTTCGTCTCCGAGGGTCAACCCGTTGTCGCCGACGATCCGTTCGGGTTCCCGCGCCGCACCGCTCGGCCAACGCGCTGCCACAGCCATGTCCGCTCATGGGGACACAGCCGAACGGCCTGATCCGCGCCTGCCCAGCCGTGCCCAGCCCAGTCCCGAGACCTGGATGGCCGTGGAAACCCGATGCATAACGGGCGCACCGAGCGGGTAGAAGCGAGGTGTCGATTGGTGTTCGTGGTCGACGACCACACATGCCACACGCGCCAGGAGCCCCCATGTCTGACACACCGGATCCACTCAATCCATCCCACCCCGACCCGCTCGTGCCGGCCACCCCACCCGTCCCGCCACCACCAGCGCCGATCGCACCGCAGCCGCAGGTTGCCGCACAGCCCCATGCCGCACAGCCCCATGTGGGTGTTTCATGACCACCAGCGCCACCGGACTGCGTCCTCGCCTACGCCGCGCGAGCAAGATCACGCCATGACCGACTCCGCCCTGTCTGTTCATCCCGAGGTCGACCTCAACGATGCTCGTACCGTGCTGCTCGCAGTGACGGGCGAGCTCGATCTCGCAACGTCGGAGATCCTCCGCACTGCAATCAACGATGCCGCTGTCGACAGCCCTCACGAGATCGTGCTCAACCTGAGCGATGTCACCTTCGTTGATTCCACCGGGCTGCGCGTGATCATCGCCGCCAGCCAGAACCTCGCCGCGAAAGGCACCCGGGTCTGCGTCGACGGACTCTCCGGGGCAGCGCAACGTCTCCTTGAAATCACCGGCGTGATCGAGCACCTGCGCCGCTGACCACCTCACCGAGGTTTCGCCGTACCCGGGAGCGATCGGTCAGACGGCGGCGGCGGCGAGTTCGGCGGCGATGAAGATGATCTGGTCTTCCTGGCCGCCGACCAGTTCCTGGCGGCCGCATTCCAACAACACGTCGGCCCCACTCACCCCGTACTGCTCGGCGGCGCGGTACGCGTGCTTGAGGAAGCTCGAATACACCCCGGCGTAGCCCATCACCAGTGCCAGCCGGTCGATGATGCATTCACCGTCCATCACCGGCCGAACCACGTCCTCAGCCGCGTCGATCAGGCGCAGTACGTCGATCCCGGTGGAGATCCCCAGCCGTTCGGCCACGGCAGCAAACACCTCGTTGCGGGTGTTGCCGGCACCGGCACCGAAACCACGGGTCGAGCCGTCGATCTGCACGGCACCAGCGCGTACAGCGATCACGGAATTGGCGACGGCGATGTTGAGGTTGTCGTGACCATGGAACCCGACCTGTGCATCATCGCCGAGCTCGGTGACAACCGCCTCGACGCGGTGCTGCACGTCCTCGAGGATCATCGCCCCGGCCGAGTCGACCACGTACACGCACTGGCAGCCGGCGTCGGCCATGATCCGAGCCTGCTTGGCGATCAATTCGGGGGGCCGGCTGTGGGCCATCATCAAGAACCCCACTGTCTCCAGGCCGAGGTTGCGGGCCAGCCCGAAGTGCTGGATGCTGACATCCGCCTCGGTGCAGTGCGTGGCCACCCGGACGATCGACACCCCGGCATCGCGGATGAAGCGAATATCGTCCATAGTGCCGATACCGGGCACCATCAGCGCGGCGATCTTCGCCTGCTTGGCGGTCTCCACCGCGGCCTTCATCAATGTGCGCTCGTCGGTGAGCGAGAAGCCGTAGTTGAACGACGAGCCACCAAGTCCGTCACCGTGGGTGACCTCGATCACCGGCATGCCCACCGCGTCGAGCGCAGCTACCACATCACGGACCTGCTGCTCGGTGAACTGGTGACCCTTGGCATGGGACCCGTCGCGCAGGCAGGTATCGGTCATGCGGACGCCGAGCGAGGGTGAGTACGGCATCAGACTGCTCCGCTCGGGATGGGCGCCGAAGTTGAATCGAGGCCGGCTGAATCGAGACCGGCTGAATCGAGGCTTACAGGCGTGGTCCCGCGTAGATGATGCGCCATCCGGTCGCCCACCGCGACGGCGGCGGCGGTCATGATGTCGAGGTTGCCTGCGTAGGGCGGGAAATAGTCGCCGGCACCCTCCACTTCGACGAACACCGCGACACGGGGAGTTCCGTTGGCCGCAGTGGCGAACTGCGGTGGAACCTTCAGCCGGTACCCGGGCACGTACTGGGCGACGCGGGCGATGACGTCCTCAATCGCTTTGGTAACGAGCTGCTCGTCGGTGTCGTGGGGAAGTTGGCAGAAGATCGTGTCGCGCATGATCAGTGGCGGGTCGGCCGGGTTGAGCACGATGATCGCCTTGCCCCGCCCGGCTTTGCCGACTTCGGCAATGGCTCGCGAGGTGGTCCGGGTGAACTCGTCGATGTTGGCCCGCGTGCCGGGCCCCGCGCTGAGCGAGGCGACGGTGGCGACGATTTCGGCATAGTCGACCTGGGTGACCGAGGCAACGGCGTGGACAACCGGGATCGTGGCCTGCCCGGCACAGGTGACCATGTTGACGTTCATCTCGTCGAGGTGTTCGTCGAGGTTCGCAGCCGGCACCACGAACGGGCCAACCGCCGCCGGGGTGAGGTCGATGGCGCGAATGCCAAGCTCGCGG
>JANNHO010000384.1:0-32369 GCA_031404435.1 Acidimicrobiaceae bacterium
GTGCTCTGAGTAGTTGACCTCTCACGAAGTAATCCCCATGGATGTCCGAGTAGCCATCGTCGACTCGTGTTCGCCATAGTCGGCAGGCACGCCCAGCGTCACCTCGCTGCGCGCAGAGTCGCCACCAGCCCCGCTGCATCGGCGGAAGGACCGCCACAGAACGACATCGATGTCGCCGTCGTATCCTACCTTGACCAGCTTCGATCTGGCCGAGGCCCGACTCGGCCTCGAGTCCGAGACGGGAGTGATGATCAAAGGTGACGCTGGGCGTGCCTGCCGACTATGGCGAACACGAGTCGACGATGGCTACGGACATCCATGGGGGGGGTTACTTCGTGAGAGGTCAACTACTCAGAGCACCAAGCAATCCAGGCTGACTCGAAAGCCCACAGCCGGTCGGGGCGTTTGCGTTCGGGGCGCTGACCGTGCAAGCTCATGGAGCGCTTCATTCGATCTGGACCCTGTCGGCCCGGCGTCCTACTCGTTCGAAGGAGACCGCCATTGACGCCGTCCACAGGCAGCCCCGTCCAGCTACTCGACCGCTTTGAGATCCTCGTCGATGCCGTCAATGAGTACGCCATCTTTATGCTCGAACCCGATGGGACGGTCGCATCGTGGAACTCCGGCGCGCAACGAATCAAGGGTTACGCGGCAGACGAAATCATCGGAAAGTCCTTCACGGTCTTCTACTCCGCGGCCGATGTCGCTGACGGCAAACCCTTACGCGAACTAGCTTCTGCTGCCAGCCTTGGCCAACATCGGGATGTTGGCTGGCGAATCCGGAAGGATTCCAGCAAGTTCTGGGCCAATGTCATCATCACGGCCATCATGGATGTCAACGGTGATCTGAAGGGCTTTGCCAAGGTCACCCGCGATGAAACCGATCGCAGGAGTGCTGAAGAACTGGGCCGACAGATCGATCTGTTGGCCGAGCGAGATCGCATTGCCCGCGAGCTGCAAGAGACGGTCGTGCATCAGATCTTCCGAGCAAGCCTGCGTCTCACTTCCGTGTCCAACCTGATCGAAGATCCACACGCCATCGCCCGGATCAGGGAGGCGATCCAGGACCTCGACTCCACGCTCAAGGAGATCCGAGACGTGATCAGCGATCTCCATCCTGGAGATGTTGATTGGCTGACGGAGTACGAGATCCCAGTCGAACCGCAGCCAGAGTGACCACTTGCCTTGACCTCGGTAAACCGGGCCGCGCCCAAGCCTGCGCGGCTCGTCACCCGGCGCGTGGTTCGAGTTGTTGCCAGGTGCCGTCATTCAAGGTGTTCGGGTCGAGGTTCGGGTCGGAGACGGCGATGTACTCACCCTGTTGGTTCACCCAGTAAGTGTCCCATCCGAGCGGTAGTTGCACCACCGTCTGGTTGACAGGATCGTCGTAGCCCTGCACCCCACCGAGAGTCTCGCGAAAGATCTCGTTCTGCCGATCGAGGGACTGCATTCGTTCGTCAAAAACCTGCTGCTGCAATGCCTGGCTCTCCGCCCGGTACTGCGCCAGGAGCTCCCCGAACCGGACGGTGTCGGCCATCTGCTGCTGGATACCTTGATAGAAGAGCTGCTTCACGATCCGGAGGTTGGCCTCCCATTCCAACGTGGTGACGCGGCTGGCGAGCACCGCCGATACAAGCCCCTGCTGACGGTCGAGTTCGCCCTTGGGCGCGCCCGCGGTCGCCGCGAAGTTGACGTACCAGGAGACCGGGTCGTTGCCGCTATACAGCAGAGCGAACGACACATCCTGCTCCCACGTCACGCCCTCGAACGCGTACTCGTAGCGGATGCGCCATGACCCGGCTGTTGCCGGTCCGCCGTAGAGACGTACGAACTCGTCAGCGACGATTGGCTGGTCGACGACCGCGATCACGGACGCGTTCTGCAGGTGCGACAGCGTGTCCGGCATCCAGAAGTCGCGGACGAACTGCGACGGATCGATGATCGGCGGAACGTACGCCTTGCCCTGATAGTTGCCGCCGATCGGCACCTCGAAGCCGGTCGGCGGCGTGAAGTACATGAAGTCCTGGACCGGCAGCCAATCGATCGTGAGCCCGGTCGCGGGGTCGTTCACCCGTGTCTGGACGAAAGCGAGGCGTGACCACTCCGGTAGCCACTGCACCGAACCCGATGCCTGCCATCCGTCCGGTACCAGCACCGAGAAAGCGTTGATTCCGTTGCTCGCTGGGTCGGACACCGTGTAGGGAGAAAAGCGAGCGAGCGGCTCCTCGGTGGGGGCAGGCGGCGCTGCAGGCTGCGGGAGTGACGGCTGGGGCTCCAGCGTGATGGGCGTTGCGCCCCTCGGATCCGCAACGGACACCGGCGGCGTCGGCAGATTCGCAGGCACGCTCGTGGAGGCGGACGGGTCACCACCTGAGGGCGTGTCCGACCGGTCAGCCGACCGAGCAATCACGTCCGGACCGCTACTCGAGCACCCGCCGGCGAGAAGCGCGCCGACGATTGTGGCGAGGACAAGTTGGCGCATGGTGCGATGGTGACTCGTTGAGACGTCGTCGTCAAGGAGGTGGGCGGCGTGGGAGGGTGCGACGTTGTACATGGTGGGCTCCGGATGATGGTGGGGTCGTGGGTGGCTCAGACGGCGCAGCCGGCGAAGGTGCTGTACAGGCGCTCGATGAACTGATTGGTGTTGGAGTAGGAGTCGACCAAGACGCCGACCCGGTCGGTGGTGGTAAAGGTGTCGAACATGGAAGCGGCGCAAACCTCATCGAGAGCGCTGGGCTGGACGACTTCAGCGGCAAGGGCGAGCACCATGCCGCCGAAGTCTTCATAAGGCGCACACTCCGCGAAGGGTGCCATTGCTTCTGCTACCTCCGCTTGATCAGTGGCGGTCCCGTTGACGACACCGACGACGGTCGCTTCCACCTGGCTCAGACCACTGTCGAGGCAATCGAGTGTGCCCGCAGATGGGACCACTCCGAAGATCGCCTGATACGAGCCGGCGACATCAAACGATGCGTTCCCGGCGGTCGATTCGAAGGCGGTGGTGTCGGGCTCGTCGCTGAGGTCTTGTTCGTTGTCTCGCTCGCGTTCCCGAGAAGCCTTGCGGTCGTCGCCACCCGATGCGGAGGACCCGTCGCGCAGTTGGACGGCGGCGCCGAGTCCGACCACACCAAGCAACGCTGCAGCAATCGTGGCTCGGAGCACACGCTGGCGTGTCCCCGACGACGTGGCCGGACGGACGGTGGTGGGGGTGGGCAATTGGTCGGGGGCGATGGTCGGCATTGGAGGCTCCACTCGATCTGTGACCGGACGTTTCCGGTCAGTCGTGTCGATAGATGCACCGTTCACCTCGCGAGTTCCGCATTCTCCGATCACGCGGCCGTTCCGGCGATCCGTCTATCGAGAAACCCACCGTCACGGTGGCGTTCTCGACGCAGTGGCACTCTTACTGTGCGACGACTGCGGTTGAGCCTGGGCCGCTCGGCGGCTGACCGAACCGGCAGCGAAGGCCTCAGCCGTGGTTGTCGAACGTGTCCTCGATGACTGCCGAGGAGCCTCGTGCGCTCCCACGCACTGGATGGAACGAACTCGTTGCTGATCGAAGCCGTTGATCAGCAGTCTCCACGCCCATGGCGCATCGTCGAAGTCAAGTTGTGCGACGTAGCTCATCAGCGATGCCGTCTCGTCGAGGTCGTCGAAGTCGTCGGGGCCGACGAAGCCGGGGGTGTCCGGGCTCCCGGCTTCGCTTGGATGGAGCGAGACGATGAGGTCGAAGCCGGTGGCGCGCAACGCTCGCGTCAGGGTGTCATAGCGCGGAATCCGCGTCCCGTTTTCGTATGCGGCGAGCGCGTATCGGGATGTTCCTGCTGCCGCAGCCATTGCCGATCTTGTCAACCCAGATCGTTGCCGCGCTGGGGCGAGGAGAGATGGGAGGCGGATCGAACACCAGCGCTCATGAGGGGGGTGTACCGAATCCGGTACACCCCTGCCGTTGCCCGTCCGGCTCGCTTCAGCCGGGCTGGGATATGCGTGATGCCTGGTCGGCCCAGTAGCGGTCGCGCAGAACCCGCTTGTAGAGCTTGCCGGTAGGAAGACGGGGGAGCTCGGGGTCGAAGTCGATGGTCCGCGGGCACTTCTGGCGCGACAGGTTTTCCTGGCAGAACGCAATCAGCTCACGTTCCAGCGCGGGTCCCGCTTCGATGCCGGGCATCGGCTGCACGACCGCCTTGACCTCCTCGCCGAGGTCCACGTTGGGTACGCCGAACACGGCGGCGTCGGCCACCTTGGGATGGGTGATCAGCAGGTTTTCGGCTTCCTGCGGATAGATGTTCACCCCGCCGGAGATGATCATGAACGTCTTGCGGTCGGTGAGATACAAGAAGCCGTCATCGTCGACGTAGCCGACGTCGCCGACGGTGTTCAACGTCCCATCGGGCGAGGCTGCCTCCCGGCTCTTGGCCTCGTCGTTGAAGTACTGCAACGGTGCGGGCGGCTTGAACCAGACCGTCCCCGGAATGCCGGTCGGGCACTCGTGCAGATCGTCGTCGAGGATGTGCAGTTCGCCAACCAGTACGCGCCCCACGGTGCCCTTGTGGGCCAGCCACTCGGCGGAATCACAGGCGGTGAAACCAATCGCCTCGGTCGCCCCGTAGTACTCGAGGATGATCGGGCCCCACCACTCGATCATCTGCTGCTTCACCGGCACCGGGCACGGTGCGGCCGCATGGATCGCGGTCTCCAACGACGACAGGTCGTAGCGCGAGCGCACGTCGTCAGGCAGCTTCAGCATCCGGCTGAACATGGTCGGAACGAGCTGGCTGTGGGTGACCTGGTAGCGCCCGACGAGGGCCAGGTACTGCTCGGGATCGAAGCGCTCCATGATGATCGCCGTGCCGCCGATGCGGACCGTCAGGCTCACCGCGGCCTGCGGAGCCGAGTGGTACAGCGGTGCCGGCGAGAGGTAGATCATGTCGTCGCGGTAGCGCCACAGCTGGGCCAAGAACGCGAACAGCGGGTTCTGTTGCCCGGGCGGCTGGTCGGCCAGCGGGCGCACGATCCCCTTCGGCTGTCCGGTGGTGCCCGACGAGTACAGCATCGCTGCGCCGAGGCGTTCGTCGTCGATCGGCGTCGTCGGAAACTCGGCCACCGCCGAGACGAAGTCGACGAACGGACCGTCGTCGCCCGTGCCGTCGACGATGAGGCACAGCGTCACGTTCGGGCACTGCTTGACCGCTTCCATCGCCACGTCGCGCTTGGCCCGCGACGTGATCAGCGCCTTCGATTCGCTGTTGTTGACGATGTACACCAACTCGTCGACGGTGAGATGCGAGTTGACGCACGTGTAGTACAGCCCGGCCCGCTCGCCGGCCCCGCACATCTCCAGGTAGCGACTGTTGTTCTCCATGAAGATCGAGTAGTGGTCGCCATGCGTCAAGCCGTTGGCGCGCAACAGGTGGGCGGCCTGATTGGTGCGCACCTCGAACTCGGCATAGGTGACGGTCTCACCGGTGTCGGCCATGATGAAGCAGGCCCGGTCGGCATGGTCGACCGCGTGGCGTCCTGGGTACATGTCGTCGTCCTCATTTGGGTGATTGCACGCGTGTAGGCGTGGAACGGGTCTCGACCGCGGATCCTATGGGGTCCGCTCACGAGGGTTTGGCGCTGCCCATGTTCGCGTCACGCCAGCGCTCGCGTCGCGGCCGACAAGACTGCGGTGATAGACTACACCCGGCCACCCACCTTCGTCCGGGGGACTCGGTCGCGGTCGTTTCCACATCCGCACGGATCCTCGCGCACCTCGATGTCGACTTGATCCGCGCCAACCCGAAGATACTCATGGGCTACTCCGACACCGTGACGCAACTCGTGTCCGGCCACAACCTTGGGCTCATTACGTTCTGGAACGACCGGGACACAAGGCGTGTTCGATAACGCCGTTGGCCTGCTCGTGGGCCGGGCCCGCGGCCCGCCGTTTCCTGAGGAACGTCGGTCGTCGCACCAGGGACCCTGATGCGGGTCACTGTCAACGAATTGTCAAGGTGGCTACGGTTCGCGAGATTCCGTTCAATCTCCGACAACGTGCTGCCGATAGAACAGTCATGAACAGCTTGGGGCACACGTCGACACATAGGCAGGACCGTGCTGCGCGGCCCGCTCAGCCAATCGGCCGCGACCGACGCGACGGGCTGACCGGACTCGGGCACTCGGTGGCATTTGATGCTCGCCTGAATGACCTCGCCGCTCATACCCGCTACGCGGTGCTGTCGATCGGTGCCTACCACATCGAGGCGGCTGAGTTGGTGGAAACGCACGCGCAGCCGAGTCGCCCCGGCGTGGACCTCGCCGTCCAAGCTGTTGCCGCGGCGTTGAACGCTGCGGTGCGGATGGGCGATTGCCTGTTCCGTACCGGTGACGTCGAGTTCGCTGTGGTTGTCCCGGTGCGCGACGAGGGTGACGCGTTACGGATCGCGGATCGGTTGCAACGCGCCGCGCAGCGAGTCGGGCACCCCGTCTCGTTCGGGGTCGCCGTATCGGAGATCGACGACGACGATCGCCGTGCCCTGGCGGTGCGGGCCGAGGTTGCTCTCGCGGCTGTCAAGCAGCGCGGCGGCAACGGGACCGCACTCTCGCATCCGCACCAGGGTCCCGACCACCAATTGGCCAGCGTCACACCTCTCTAGCCGCGCCTGCATCGTTCCGGTCCCCCGGATAGCCTCCGGGTCGTGCCGACCGACGTTGCCCTCGCCTCGTTGCGCGACGACCTGCAGCGCCTCGGGCAGGTGGTGGTCGCCTTCAGTGGTGGTGCCGATTCGGCGCTACTCGCCGCCGTTGCCCACGACGTGCTCGGCGACCGGGCCCATGCCGTGACTGCGGTGTCGCCATCGCTCGCCGGTGATGAGGAACGCGATTGTCGCGCCCTGGCCAGCGAATGGGGGCTGCGCTGGACCCCTGTTTTCACCAACGAGATGGAACGCGCTGCCTACCGGATCAACGACTCCGAGCGGTGCTTTCACTGCAAGGCCGAGCTGATGGATGTGGTTGCTCCGATTGCTGCGGCCGAAGGCGCGACGGTGGTGCTCGGTGTGAACATCGACGACCTCGGTGATCATCGCCCAGGTCAACGCGCTGCCGCGAGTCGCGGGGCTGAGTTCCCCTTGGTCGCCGCCGGGTTCACCAAGGCGATGATCCGCGAAGCCTCACAACAGCTCGGTCTGCGCACGTGGGACAAGCCGGCCGCAGCCTGCCTGGCAAGTCGCATCCCCTACGGAACCGAGGTGTCCGTTGGTCTGCTCAGCCAGGTTGACCGGGCCGAGGCATCGCTGCGGCGACTGGGATTCGGGCAGCTGCGCGTTCGCCACTACGGCGACACGGCTCGCCTCGAAGTGGATCTGGCCGATCTCGACCGGGTGGTCCGGCGGCGCGCCGATGTGGTCAGCGCCGTGAAAGCGACCGGGTATCGCTACGTCACCGTCGACCTCGAAGGTTTCCGATCGGGCAACCTGAACCACTGAGCGCATAGGGTCATCGGCCATGAAGCTCTCGATGATGATCAACTATTCAGGCGGGTTCAAAGAGGCCGTGCAACGCGTGGTCGAGCTGGAAAAGGCGGGCCTCGATCAGGTGTGGATCGCCGAGGCATACAGCTTCGATGCGATCAGCCAGGTCGGCTACCTGGCGGCAAAGACCGAACGGGTCGAGATCGGCACCGGCATCGTCAACGTCTTCACGCGCACAGCGGCGCTGATGGCGATGACCGCAGCGGGATGTGACTATGTGAGCGACGGGCGGTTCATCCTCGGCCTTGGTGCCAGCGGCCCGCAGGTGATCGAGGGCTTCCACGGGGTGCCGTTCGAGAAGCCGATGCAGCGGATCAAGGAGTACATCGAAGCGTGCCGGATGATCTGGAAGCGGGAGAAGTTCGACTATCAGGGCCAGACCTTCCAGGCGCCGCTACCGGCGGGTGAGGGCACCGGTCTCGGCAAGCCGTTGAAGCTGATCAACCATCCGGTACGTGCCGACATCCCCATCTGGTGGGCGAGCCTGAAGGACCGCAGCGTCGAGGCGACAGCCGAGATCGCCGATGGCTGGCTGCCGATCATGTTCATCCCCGAGAAGTACCACAGCGTGTGGGGTCCGCAGCTGAAAGCCGGCCTGGCCAAGCGCGACCCGAGTCGGCCGCGCCTTGACATTGCCGCCGGCGGCATGCTCGCCATCGACGACAGCCTCGTCGGCGATGCACGCACCAAACTGCTCGACATGGCCCGCCCGAACATGGCGCTGTACGTGGGGGGAATGGGCGCGCGTGGCAAGAACTTCTACAACGACATCGCCTGCGCGTACGGCTACGACAAGGAGGCTGCTGAGGTGCAAGACCTGTACCTCGACGGCAAGAAAGACGAAGCGGCCGCAGCGCTGCCGGGGGAGTGGCTCGAGCTCGCCAACCTCGTCGGCCCGCGCAGCTACGTGAAAGAGCGTGTCGGTGCGTTCAAGGAAGCCGGCGTCACCGTGCTGTCGGTCAATCCAGTCGGCCCCGACGCGGTGCGCACGATGGAGACCCTGCGCCAGATCGTCGACGACGCCTGAGACTGGTTCGTCGACCACGCCTCGATCGGTTCGTCGAGTAGTCGGTGACAACGCGGTCGACACTACGTTTCGGGCATGACCACATTCGGGGGATTTGTCACACCAGGCTGGGAACCGGTCGAGGCCGCGTTCCGGAACAACTTCGACACCGGCGAGGAGGTCGGAGCGTCCGTGTCGATCTACCACCGGGGGACCAAAGTGGTCGACCTGTGGGGCGGCTCTTTCGACGGCGGCGATCAGCCCTACGACGACACCACCTTGCAACTGGTGTTTTCCACCACCAAAGGCATCGCCGCGATTGCGGTCGGCATCTGCGTGCAACGCGGCCTGCTCGACTACTCGGCCCCGGTCACCAAGTACTGGCCCGAGTTCGCGGCCCACGGTAAGGACGAAGCAACGGTCGGGCAGCTGCTCAGCCACCAGTGTGGGCTGTTCAGCGTGCAGGGTGAGATCACCCTCGACGAGGCGCTCCACTGGCCGACGATCACCGCACGCCTGGCCGACACCAAGCCGGAGTGGCCGATCGGCACCAACCACGGGTACCACGCGCTCACCTATGGATGGCTGGCTGGCGAGCTCGTGCGCCGGGTCGACCCCAAGCACCGCGGCTTCGGTCAGTTCGTCCAGGACGAGATCGCCAGGCCGCTCGAAGTGGAGTTGTGGGTCGGGCTGCCGGAGGAAATGGAGCCGCGGGTGTCGCCGGTGCTCGGCCAGCCGCTGTCGTCCGAATCGGCCGACCCGGCGGTACAGGAGATGCTCGAGCTGATGATGGGCCCGGCCACCAACGGCGGGCGGGCACTGTCACTCAACGGTTCGTTCGTTGGCGAGGGGCTGTTCAACTCGCGTCAGATCCGTGCCGCGGAGATCCCCGCGGCCAACGGAATCAGCAACGCTCGCGCGTTGGCCAAGATCTACGCCGCCACGCTCGCCCCGATCGACGGTGTGCAGCTGCTCGACGACGATGTCCGCGACGTTGCCAGCATCACGGCCACCACGGCCGGCGAACCGGATGCATGCCTGATCATGCCAACCACGTTCGGTATGGGTTTCATGACCCACGGCCCGTTCACGCCCTATGCCGGTGTCGGCTCGTTCGGTCATTCGGGTGCCGGCGGATCGGTTGCGTTCGCCCAGCCCGAGCGAGAACTCGCGTTCGCCTACGTGATGAACCAGTCCGCGGTGAACCTCGCCAGCGACCTGCGTTCGCAGCGGCTGATCGACGCCGCCACCGCAGTGATCGACGCCGTCTGAGCCGGTCGCGGGTTTCAGGCGTTGTCGCCGCTGATCCTGGCGACCAACGTTGGCGGGGCGATCACCCGGTAGGCCTCGACCACGATCTCGCCGATCTCGTCCCAGTCGAGATCGCCGACGTCGAGGTACACGCCGAGCCACCCACGGTGGCCCACGTACGGAGGCCGGAAGAACCGGTCCGGCTCGCTGTCCACCAGCTCGGCCTGCACACCGGGCGGTGCCGCGCACCAGAAGCCGAATCGCTCGTCATGATGGTGATCGCTCGACATGACGAACGTCTTCTTGCCGCGGACGAACCACGTTGGTTCGCCATGACTCAACCGTTCGGACACCTCCGGCAGCGCCATGCACGCAACGCGCAGGCGCTGCAGAACGTCCGGCGAGCTCGGCCGGTTCGGAGTCACCGCGCCGGTCATTTGGCTGAGCGGATGGCGTGGGCGTGCAGGACGCGGGCCAGGCACGAGGTCAGCCGGCGGGCCGTGGGAATGTGGAGGTACTCGTTGGGGCCGTGCGCGTTCGTGCCGGGGCCGAGGACGCCGGTGACCACGAACTGCGCCTCGGGGAACATCTCGCCGAGCATCCCCATGAACGGGATCGAGCCCCCCTCGCCGAACGCGCCGGCCGGCTTGCCGAACTCGGCGGTCGAGGCGTCGTCGAGCGCATGTTGGAGCCATGGGCTGAACGACGGCGCGTTCCATCCCGGACCGGAGTGCCCGTGGCGCAACTCGACCGTCGCACCGTACGGCGGATCGGCGGTGACCGTCCGCTGCAGCGCCTCGAGCGCGGCTTCGTGATCGCACGTTGGAGGGATGCGCAGACTCAGCTGGAGCGAGGTGTACGGGCGCAGGACGTTGCCGGCGCTCTCGACCGCGGGGATGCCATCGACGCCGGTGATGCTCAGCGTCGGCCGCCACGTGCGCGCCAGCAACTGCTCGACGGGGTCGTCCACCATCGGTTGGGTACCGTCGGCCCATGGGAAGTGTCCGGCGATCGGGAAATCGCGGGCCGTTGCGGTTGCCTGGTCGACTCGGTCAGCCGGGATCTCGACGTGGAGCTCGGGGATGCGCACGGCACCGTCGGTGGCGTCTTCGATCCGCTCGAGGACCTGGCGGATGATGCGGAACGACGACGGGACCACCCCGCTCGCCTCGCCCGAGTGCACCCCTTCGGTGAGGACGTCGACACGTAGTTCACCGGCGACGAGGCCGCGCAGCGACGTGGTCGCCCACAGCCGCTCGTAGTCGAGGCAGCCCGAGTCGAGGCACAGCACCAGGCTCGGCGTGCCGATCCGGTCGCAAAGTGCGTCGATGTGCGCGGGCAGGTCGGGGCTGCCGCTTTCCTCGCTGGCCTCGATCAAGATGATGCAACGGTTGTGGCGCAGCCCGGCCGCCTGAGCGGCTTCGATTGCCAGCACCGAGGCGAACGCCGAGTATCCGTCGTCGGCACCGCCGCGACCATAGAGCCGGTCGCCTTCCAGCACCGGCTTCCATGGGCCGAGGCCGTCGCGCCAGCCGGTCATCTCAGGTTGCTTGTCGAGGTGGCCGTAGAGCAGCACCGGGTCGTCGGCCGATCCGCCACCGAACGCGTCGACATCGATCACGATCATCGGTGTCAGGCCGGGCAGTTCGCGTACCTCGACCGTCATCCCGGCAACGAATCGGCTCGCGCACCAGGAGCGGATCAGCTCGACCGCCCGGTCCATGTGCCCGTGCTCGCGCCACTGCGGGTCGTAGAGCAACGACACGTTCGGAATGGCGATGTAGTCGTGCAGCGCGGGGAGGATCTCCTCGGCCCACACCCGGTTGACATGCTCGCAAATGCTCATCCGCCGCACCGTACCCCCACCCCGCTCCCACCGCTCCGCATCCGAGTCCCCGCGCGTCATCGGAGTCCCCGCGTGTCATCGGAGTTCCCGCGTGTCATCCGAGTGGGGAGAGGGGGACCCGAGTGTTTAGCGCGCACACGGGTGGGCGCTCGCCACTCGGATGAAGGCCGGCGATGTCCGACGAACCGCGCTCCACCGACGAACGCACGAGTTGGTGTGATCCGTTGGCACGAGCGATACGTTGCCCACGGTCTTCCCCCAGACGTTTTCACGTACTTGGAGGACCCATGAACGACCTCACCCCTGCGGCCCTGGCAGTGTTCGCCGCTCACCACTCGGTCGCCACTGCAGCGATGCTTCAGCTGGCCGGAATCAGCCGCAACCGGCGGGTTCGCTTGGTACAACAAGGGCTGCTCACGATGGACCACCGGCGGGTGTATCGCCTTGCCGGCTCGCCGCTGACGTTGGAGTCGCGCTGTGTAGCACTGTGCCTCGAGTACCCGACCGGGTTCATCACCGGCCCAACGGCGGGGCGACTGGCAAACTTCGGCGGATGGGCCCCATGGGCCCGATTCACTTCTCGGTACCGCACGGCACCAACATCGGCCCCATTGACGATGTGGTGATTCGCCAGACGACGTTCGTTGACGGCTTCCACCTGCAAAAGCGAGGTGACGGGATCGTGGTCGCGAGCGCGCCGCGGCTTGCCTTCGACCTCACGTCGGACTTGAGTGCGATCGATCATGCATCGGTCGTCGAGCAGATCCTGAGTGAGCGGATGTGCACGCTCGCCACACTCGGTCGGATCGGCCGCCAACTCGCGCACCCGGCTCGACGGGGATCATCGATGTTCCTTCGGACGCTCGCCAACCGCTTGAGCGGCGGCCCCCTCGAATCCCATCCGGAAGTCGTGCTCGGCAATGCCCTGCGTGACCGTGGGATTCCCGTCGTCGCGCAACTCAAGGGTTTGGTGTTGCCGAATGGCCGGACCGTGAGGATCGATCTCGCCGTGGCGGAGGTGAAGTGGGCGGTCGAGATCGACGTGCATGGCGACCACTTCCTGCTCGAGGGCGGGACGAACGATCGGCGCCGCGATCGGCAATGCCACCGGATCGGCTGGCAGGTCGAGCGAGTCACAGCGCTTGATCTGGCCGACATCGACACCTTGTGCGACGAATTGGTCGAGCTGTACCACATCCGATGCCATGCGGCGGCGTGAAACTCGGCGTGCTGATGTTCATCCGAGTGTCGAGCGCCCACCCGTGTGCGCGCTCACCACTCGCATCCCCCTCTTCCCACTCGGATGACACGCGGGGACTCGGATGGCACGCGGGTGCGGGGGTGAGGGCTCAGGTGGGTCAGGGCGCTGGCGTATGGCGGTAGGTGCCTGACCTTCGTAGGGCGTGGCGGTGCCAGCGGGAGGGGGTGAGCAGGAGGGCTCTCGGTTCGTCCTCGAACATCCACCTGGCAAAGTTGCGGCTGCCCCATGCGCTCGCACCGACGAGGCGGATCGCTCCCCGTGCGCCACGCGGGTGGGCCAGCGCACGGGTGAGGACTGCCGACATCTTGTGATCGGCAAAGAGGTGGTGGCGAACGTCGGCTTGGTAACGTTGCCGCGCAATCTCGGGCCGCATCGCTCCTGCGGCGACCAACGCCTCAGCGGCGAGGCGACCGGTGAGCACCGCTTGGCCGATGCCTTCGCCGGTCATCGTGTCGGTTGCTCTGGCGGCATCGCCGACGAACAGCGTTCGCCCCGACGAGAGCACCGCGCGGTCGATACCGGCCGGGATCGGCCATGCCGTATGCCGATCCTCGAGTTCGACATCGCCCCCGAGCGCCGCGACCACGTGCGGCCGCCCCAACAGGTCGCCCCACAGCGCGTTCATCTCCTGTACCTTGCGGACGCCGCCGCGCTGGATGCCGAAGCCGATGTTGACGCGGCCGTCAGGGAGCGGAAAGCTCCACATGTACCCCGGCAACAGGTCGGCCTCGAACCACACGTACAGCCGTGTCGCCGCAGGCCCGGTCACATTGCGGGCGTACTGGCGAAAGGCGTGCCACTCGCCGAGGTAACCGGGTTCGGACAGCCCCAATAGCTTGCGGGTCGGCGACCACATCCCATCGGCGGCGATCACGTACCGGGTGCGAACGCAACCGAGTCCGTCCACGTCGACATCGACGTGGTCGCCGGATTGGCGCAGACCAGTCAGCGCGTGGCCCTCGGACACCTCGGTGCCGGCATCGCGGGCGAGCGCGACGAGCGCCGCGTCGAGTTCGCGGCGAGGGGTCGTCGCCGCGAACATCCCCTGCCCAGTCGGCAGCGGTGCGCACACCTCGCGACCCGAGGGCGAGCGAAGCCATGCCGCGTCGACCGTGTACCAACTCGGCACCATCGCCGGATCGAGTCCGAGCAGTTCCAGTTCACGCAGTGCAAGCGTGGTCAAGCCGTCGCCACAGCATTTGTCACGGGGGAACGTGGCCTTGTCGATCATCAGCACCGATCGTCCGGAGCGGGCGAGCGTCGTTGCCGCAGTCGCGCCGGCCGGACCAGCACCAACGACGACCACATCGAAAGTCGTCATGGACCCGGCGGCCACCGCCTCATCGTGGGCACTCGCGCGCGCCGACGTCGTAATGGTGGAGGCGGCGTTTGGTCGGGCGTCGCTAGTCATCGGCGATGCAGGTTATGCGGCGGTGGCATCGATCAGTCCGGCCGACTGGCACGCCCGTTGGTCACGCAACTTATGATGACCCGGTCCCTGGCACCTGGCGCTCGCGCTGGTGACGCGCCGGACACGTGCACTCGATTGATTGGAGACCGAAAATGGGCAAGTTGTGTGAAGGTCGAGTGGTGATCGTCACCGGTGCCGGTCGCGGCATCGGTCGGGAGCATGCACTCAGCCTCGCCGCACATGGAGCCAAGGTCGTCGTCAACGACCTCGGCGGAAACATCGACGGCTCGGGCGGCGACGTCAGCCCGGCTGCGCAGGTGGTCGACGAAATCACTGCGATGGGTGGGGAAGCGGTTGCCAACGGCGACAGCGTTTCGTCATGGGAAGGTGCGCAACGCCTGATCAACACCGCCGTCGAGACCTTTGGCGACCTCCACGCAGTGGTCAACAATGCCGGCATCTTGCGTGACCGGGTGTTGGCCAACATGACCGAGCAGGAATGGGACGCCGTCATCGACGTGCACCTCAAGGGCACCTTTGCCCCGAGCCGATGGGCTGCTGCGTACTGGCGCGAGCAGTTCAAGGCCGGCAAACCGGTCGATGGGCGGATCATCAACACCACCTCGGTCAGCGGCATCTACGGCAACCCCGGCCAGACCAACTACGGCGCAGCCAAGGCCGGGATCGCCTCGTTCTCCAACATTGCTGCGCTCGAACTCGCTCGCTACGGAGTGACCGTCAACTGTGTCGCACCGGTTGCGCTGACCCGCATGACCGAAGGGCTCGGGCCGGCGCCGGAGACCGACGAGGCTCGGGAGATGCGCTCGCCGCGCTGGATCGCGCCGATCGTCACCTGGCTCGCCTCGGCCGAGTCTGCCGCGGTGACCGGCCGTGTGTTCGAGGCAAGCGGGCAGACCCTGGCGATCGCGGAAGGCTGGGTGCGCGGCCCGCGCACCGAACCGATCGAAGACCCCGCACAACTCGGCCCTGTGGTGGAGCAACTGATCGCCCAGGCTCGGAAGAACTCGGGGATGAACGGCGAACCCGGCGGTTGGCCACAACCGCAATGACCCGCTGACCGCGCGACCAGCCACCGACCCCTCATACTATCAATCCGCTCACCCCTCCCGATTCCCGCTGAAAGGCCACTCCCATGCCACTGAACCCTGATGCCGTCGGAGCTTCCGGCGATCCCCGCGACATCTCGTGGAACTCCAAGGACGCGTTGCTCTACGCCGTCGGCATCGGTGCCGGCCAGGCCGATTTGGCGTTCACGACCGAGAACACCGCCGACGTACAACAGGTGGTGTACCCCAGCTTCGCGGTCGTCGCCGGATCGGATAGTGGGTCACGCGGCGCGAGCGCGATGGGCAAGATCGGCACGTTCAACTTTGCGATGCTGGTCCACGGCAGCCAGTCGATCACGCTGCACCGGCCCATCCCCGTCGAGGCGAAGGCGGTCATGCAGGACCGGATCGTGGCGATGTACGACAAGGTCAAGGCCGCAGTCGTGGTGATGGAGACCGAGGTCAAGCTCGACTCGGGCGAGCCGCTATGGACCACCGGATCGTCGGTGTTCATCCGTGGTGAGGGCGGTTGGGGCGGCGACCGCGGTCCCTCCGGCGGCCAACATCAACCGCCTGATTCGGCCCCCGATCACGAGATCGCGATGCAGACATCGCCGGATCAAGCGTTCGTATACCGACTCTCGGGCGACCACAACCCACTGCACACCGATCCCTCGTTCGCCGCGATTGGCGGGTTCGACCGGCCGATCCTGCACGGGTTGTGCTCGTACGGGTTCACCGTTCGAGGACTGCTCGGGGCACTGTGCGACAACGACGTCACCCGCTTCGACCACGTCGAGGGCCGCTTCTCCTCACCCGTGATGCCCGGCGACCTGCTCACGGTGCGGGCATGGAACACCGGCGACGGCGCAGCGGTATTCACCACCTCCGTCGGCGACCGCACGGTCATCGATCAAGGCCACGTCCGCTTCTCCTGAACGCGCTTGTTTGTCGGACGGTGGCGCGGGTCAATCGAGGGTGCAGAGGAGGGCGACGATGTCGGTGAGGGCCACATCGCGCTTGTCGCCGGAGCGGCGATCGGTCAGTTCGACCATGCCGTCGGCGAGGCCACGACCGACTACGACGATGGTGGGTACGCCGAGCAGGTCGGCGTCTTTGAACTTGATCCCGGGCGATACGCCAGCCCGGTCGTCGAACAGCACCCGCAGCCCGGCGGCCTCGCACTCGGCGGCGAGGACCTCGGCGGCCGGCAACTGCGCGTCAGTGGCCTTGCCGGTGGCGACGATGTGCACGTCGGCTGGAGCGACGGCGCGCGGCCACACCAGGCCCCGGTCGTCGCAGTTCAGTTCGGCGATCGCCCCGACAGCACGCGACACGCCGATGCCGTAGGAACCCATGGTGACCACCCGGGTTTTTCCGTTCTGGTCGAGTACGGTCAGGCCCAGCGCCTCGGCGTACATCCGGCCGAGTTGGAAGATGTGCCCGATCTCGATGCCCCTGGCGATCTCGAGTGCCGCACCACAGCGCGGGCACGGGTCTCCGCCATGCACTTCGGCCGCCTCGATCACGCCGTCGGCGGTGAAGTCGCGCCCGGCGGTGAGATCAACGACGTGGTGACCCCGTTGGTTCGCCCCGGTGATCCACCGACTGCCATCGACGATGCGCGGATCGACCACGAAACGGATGCCCGAGAGTGAGTTTTCGCCCAGCGACTCCGGTCCGATGTAGCCCTTCACGAGATGCGCGTTCGCCGCGAAGTCGGCCTCGGTGAACGGTTCGATCTCGGCCGGGGCAACCTGTGCCTCGAGCCGTTTCATGTCGACGTCGCGATCACCCGGCACCCCGATCGCCAACGCGGTGGACGTGCCATCGGGATGGCGCAAGGTGACGACAACGTTCTTCAAGGTGTCGGCCGCGGTCCAGTCGCGGTCGTCGCGCCGCAGATCGGCCCGGCCGTTCATCAGATCGACGAGGGTCTGGATCGTCGGGGTATCGGGCGTGTCGACCACGCGTGACAGCGGTGCGTCGTCGCTGGCCAGCGCGGCCGGCGGGGCAACCTGCACTGCTTCGGTGTTCGCCGCATAGTCGCACTGCGTGCACCGCACGTACGTGTCCTCGCCGACCGGAAGCGGAGCGAGGAACTCCTCGCTGGCCGACCCGCCCATTGCCCCGCTCATCGCCGACACGATCACGTACGGCATGCCGAGGCGCTCAAAGGTGCGCTGGTATGCGGCGCGGTGCTTGTCGTAGTTGACCTGCAATCCTTCGTCGTCGAGGTCGAAGCTGTAGGAGTCCTTCATCGAGAACTCGCGGCTGCGCAGCAGGCCGGCGCGCGGCCTGGCCTCATCGCGGAACTTGTTCTGGATCTGATAGATCACGAGCGGCAGATCCTTGTAGCTGCTGTACAGGTCTTTCACCAACAACGCGAACATCTCTTCGTGCGTTGGCGCGAGCAACATGTCGGCCCCGCGACGATCCTTCAACCGGAACAGGTTGTCGCCGTAGTCGGTCCACCTGCCCGTCTTTTCATACGGCTCGCGAGGGAGCAGGGCCGGGAAGTGCACCTCTTGGAAGCCCTCGCGGTCCATCTCGTCACGGATGATCCGCTCGACGTTGCGGAACACGATCCACCCCAGCGGCAGCCAGGTGAACCCCCCCGGGGCGGCGCGGCGGATGTAACCGGCTCGCACGAGGAGGCGGTGGCTCGCCACCTCGGCGCTCGCTGGGTCATCGCGCAACGTGCGAACAAACAAGGTGGAGAGGCGGAGCACGGCGCGGAAGGCTACCGGGCCGGTACGGGCACCTCGGCCGATATACTCGTTCAGTCCTTGAGTTCTCTGAACCGAAGGCGTGGGCCCTCAGGTCCACGCCTTCTTGTTTGAGGAACCCCAGGTCGACAGCAAGACGAAGGTCACGTGCACGCCGCCCCCGTGCCGAAATCGCCGAAGGAGGATCATCATGAGCGACAACGCCGTCATCGAACGCGTCACCCGGATGGTCGCTCCCTTGGTGGCCCAGATGCACCTCGATCTCTACGACATCGAGTTTCGCGGCGGCACGCTGCGGATCACCATCGACACCCCTCCGGGCACCGAGGGTGGCGTCGACCTCGAGATGATCTCCCTCGTCACCCGAATGATCTCGCGCGATTTCGATCACGACGATCCGGTGCCAGGCAAGTACAACCTGGAAGTCACCAGCCCCGGGCTGGAACGGACGCTGCGCACCGCGTTGCACTACCACCGCGAGGTCGGCAAGACCGTGGCGCTGCGCTTGCGCGATCCGCTCGACGGAGAACGGCGGATGCAGGGCGTGCTGGTTGCCGCGACCGACACCGATATCACGATCCGCCTCGACGATGCCGAACGGTCCGAGCGCCGGATCCCGCACACCCAGATCGACCGGGCCCGCACCGTGTTCATCTGGGGCCCGGCGCCAAAGCCCGGCAAAGCACCCGCCGGGACCAGGTCCGCCGGTGCGAAAACGGCATCCAAGACCGGTCCGAAATCTGGTTCACGGTTGGCCGGTTCATCGGCTGGTCCAGCGGCCGGCCCCGAGCAGACGGCATCCGCCGCTGCCACGTCATCGCCCGCAGAGGCGTCACCCACGCAGGAGGCACCATGAGCAGTCTCGACATGTCCGAAGCCGTACGGATGTTGGCCAACGAAAAGAACATCTCGGTGGAAACGTTGCTCCACGTGCTCGTCGAGGCGCTCGCCACGGCCTACAAGCGTCGTGCCGGTGCCGCCGAGGAAGTGGTCGTCGAGATCAACCCCGACACGCTCGAGTTCACCTTCACGGCCTATGACGTCGACGAAGACGGCCTGTGGGTCAACGAGCGCGATGACACACCGCGCAAGGAAGAGATGGGCCGCATCGCTGCCACGACCTTCCGTCAGGTGATGGGCCAGCGAATCCGCGAAGCCGAGCGTGACCGCAAGTTCGAAGAGTACGCCAACCGCGAAGGCGACATCGTCACGGGCATCATCCAGCAAACCGATGCTCGCTACACGCTGCTCGACCTCGGTCGGGTGGAAAGCCTGCTACCCCAAGCCGAGCAGGTGCCGTTCGAGCGACCCGAGCCCGGCGCACGCGTCAAGGCCTACATCGTCGAGGTGCGCAAGACTGCCAAGGGTCCCCAGATCGTGGTCAGCCGCACCCATCCAGGCCTGATCAAGCGATTGTTCGAGCTCGAGGTGCCCGAGATCGCCGACGGCATCGTCGAGATCCGTGCCTGTGCGCGTGAGCCAGGGCACCGCACCAAGATCGCGGTGTGGAGCAACGACCACAACGTCGACCCCGTTGGTGCCTGCGTTGGCGCTCGTGGTGGTCGTGTACGCATGGTCGTCAACGAGCTGCGCGGCGAAAAGATCGACATCGTGCCCTACAGCGAGGACCTTGCCGACTTCGTCGCCAAGGCGCTGTCGCCGGCCAAGGTCAAAGAAGTGATCATCAGCGACGATGGCACGCAGGCCGACGTGATCGTCCCCGACCATCAACTCAGCCTGGCCATCGGCAAGGAGGGCCAGAACGCTCGGCTC
Source organism: Acidimicrobiaceae bacterium (assembly GCA_031404435.1). Lineage (GTDB taxonomy): Bacteria > Actinomycetota > Acidimicrobiia > Acidimicrobiales > Ilumatobacteraceae > VFMC01. The sequence goes on from JANNHO010000384.1 coordinate 19,859, forward strand.
GCCGCTCGCCTCACCGGTGTGCGTGTCGACATTCGCGGCGAGACTCAACACCTCGAGGCACCCGACGAAGCCGACTACGCCGAGGGCGAGTGGGTCGAGAACGCCGAAGGCGTGATGGAGTTCCGCGCCGCAGACGGATCAGTCATCAGTGCCGCCCAGTGGAACGAAGGCGTAGCGACCGAACCTGCTGCCGACGCCGAGCCCGCTGCCGAGCCAGCGCCAACCGAGCCTGGATCATCCGGTGACACCGAGGTCACCACCCAAGCCGAGGAGGTTGGCGACGAAGCGAATTCCTGATCTGCTCGATACGGTACCTGTGCGTACCTGCGTGGGCTGCCGCTCTGCGGTGCCACAGGACACGTTGGTACGCTGCGTCCTCTCCGCCGATGGTGAGGCCGTGATCAGTCGTACCGCTGCTGGACGAGGTGCGTGGGTGTGCTCGATCGAGTGCATCGACGTGGCTCGGCGCAAACGAGCATTTGAACGAGCATGGCGACGCCCCGTGAGGGCTGGCGCGCTCGACGAACTCAAGAAGACATTCGAATCCAACCTGAAGATGACGAAAAAATGGTCGGCCGCCGGACATCAGTCCGACGAGGCGACGCCAATGAAAGGCTGAACAAGTTTGGCGAAGAACCTGCGCGTACACGAGCTCGCCAAAGAGCTCGGAATGACGAATCCAGAGTTGCTCGCGCTGTGTGGCGCGATGGGTGTGGAGGCCAAGAGCCAGTCCTCCGCGGTCATCGAGGCACAGGCCGATCGACTCCGTCGTCGCGCCGAACGTGATGGTCTGACCCGGTCGGCGCAGCCTGAGGATGCCAAGGCGGCCAAGAAGGGCGCAGCGAAGAAGGTATCGACCACCGCCAAGGTGGCGACCAACGCTGGCCCGACGGCGGTCGTCGGCGGCGCTGTTGCCGTCGCGGATGCCCCGATCTCGCCATCAGCGGGACCCGGTACCTCCGCGCCAGCCCCGTCAGCCAGCACGCCTGCTGCGGATTCGTCCGCTGGCCCGGCCGCCGTTGCGACTGCCGATTACGCGGCGGCCCCCGCAGCCGCGGTCTCCACACCAGCGCCAGTTACCGCCGACCAAGCCCCCGTGACCACGAGCGTCACGACGGCCGCGCCCGCCGATGCCCTTGCTCCGGCACCGGTCCGCCCCGTTGTCGCCGACCCGGACGAATCGCGCAAGATCGTGAGTGCCCGCCCGAGCCTGGGCGAGCCCGCCCGCCCGAGTGCTGTTCCGGGTCGCCCGCTGCCAGCCGGGGCACCCCGCCCTGCGCCGTCGGTGTCGTCGGCCGGTCCGTCACAACGGGTCGCCCCCGCTGGACCGTCGGCGCCCGCTGGTCCGTCGGGCCCGCCGCGAACTGCGGTTCCCAGCCGCCCCGATGCACCGCGCCCGGCTGCTGCCAGCTCGGGCCCTGCGACTGCCGGATCGGGCCCGGCGACTGCCGGCGTCGGTCCCGCTGCTCCTGCCGGGGCCGGTCCGCGCCCGTCGGCACCATCACGTCCCACGTCGACATCAGGTCGCGCGATTCCGCCGCCACCCGGCATGAGCCGCCCCGTGTCGGCGTCGGGTCGTCCGATCCCGCCGCCGCCCGGTAGCGCTCGTCCGCCTGCGCCCGGTGCACGCTCGGGTCCGCCCGGTGCACGCCCGGCAGGTGCTGGCTATCAGGGCCGCCCCGGCGGACCCGGGGCCTATGCCGGTCGTCCCGGTGGTCCCGGCCGTCCCGGTGGCCCCAGCAGCGGTCCCGGCGGTGCGCGCCCCGGTGGGTTCGGGCCGCGTCCCGGCGGCCCTGGCGGCGGGCCCGGTGGCCCTGGCGGTCCTCGTCCCGGTGGTCCCGGTGGTGGCGGGCCGCGTCCGAACGGTCAGCGCCGTGCCCCGCGCAAGAAGAGCAGGGCGCGTCGGCGTCGCGATTTCGAAGAGATGCAGCCGCAGCTCGGCGGAACCTATGTCCCGAGCGGCGCGTCGGTGCCCGAGGGCACCATCGTGGTCGAACGAGGTGTGTCGGCACAGGAGTTCGCTCCCAAATTGAACCGCTCCGCAGCCGATGTCATCCGCTTCTTGATGTCCAACGGCGAGATGGTCACCACCACGATGACTCTCACCGACGAACAGATGGAACTGTTCGCGCTCGAGATCGGTGCCGACTTGTTGCTCGTCGAAGCCGGTCAGCAAGAAGAGCTCGAACTGCAGGCCATGTTCGACGACTCCGACGACGACGACGAGGAACTGCAGCAGCTGCGGGCCCCGATCGTTACCGTCATGGGACACGTCGACCACGGTAAGACCACCTTGCTCGACAAGATCCGCAAGGCCAACGTGGTCGCCGGCGAAGCCGGTGGCATCACCCAGCACATTGGTGCATACCAGGTTGATCGGCCGACCGGCAAGATCACCTTCCTCGACACGCCCGGCCACGCGGCATTCACCAAGATGCGTGCCCGTGGCGCGCAGGTGACCGACATCGTGGTGCTGATGGTTGCCGCCGACGACGGTGTGATGCCGCAGACGATCGAGGCGATCAACCACGCCCGAGCGGCCGATGTGCCGATCATCGTGGCGCTCAACAAGATCGACAAAGACAACGCCGACGTGCAGCGCACGCTGTCGCAGTTGTCCGAGCATGAACTCGTCGCCGAGTCGTGGGGTGGTGACACGATCGTCGTCGAGATGTCGGCACAGCAAGATCTCGGCGTCGACGATCTACTCGAGCAGTTGCTCGTGGTGGCCGAGCTCGAAGAGCTCACCGCGAACCCGACGGGGCGGGCCAAGGGCGTCGTGCTCGAAGCCAACCTCGACACCGGTCGCGGTCCTGTCGCCACCATCTTGATCGACAAAGGCACCCTGAAAGTCGGAGATCCCATCGTGGCCGGTGCTGCGTGGGGTCGCGTGCGGGCAATGATCGATTCCGCCGGCCAGCAGGTGAAAGAAGCCGGTCCCAGCACTCCGGTGCAGGTCCTTGGCCTGTCAGCGGTACCCAATGCCGGTGACGAGTTCCGCGGTGCGCCCGATGAAAAAACGGCGCGTACCGTTGGTGAAGCCCGCGAGCAGCGCTCACGGCTCACCAACCAGCGCGGCGACGCCCGGGTGCAACGCGGCGTGAAGCTCGAAGACATCTTCAGCCAGATCCAAGCCGGCGAGGTCGCCACCTTGAACCTGGTGTTGAAAGCTGATGTTCAGGGTTCGCTCGAAGCCGTGACCGAGAGCTTGCGGCGCCTCGAGCGAGACACCGTGAAGCTGGCGTTCGTGCACCGCGCCGTCGGTGGGATCACCGAAAACGACATCACCCTCGCGGCCGCAACCAACGCCACGCTTATCGGCTTCAACGTTCGCCCCGACCGCAAGGCCCGTGACCTTGCCGACGCCGAGGACGTCGAGATTCGTACCTACGAGATCATCTACAAGCTGCTCGAAGACATCGAGCGGGCGATGGTCGGTCTCCTGGCGCCCGAGTTCGAAGAGGTCGTCACCGGCGAAGCGATGGTGCGTGAAGTGTTCCGGGTGCCCAAGATCGGCTCGATCGCCGGTTGCCAGGTTCGTACCGGTGTCATCACACGTGGCTCGAAGGTGCGCTTCCTGCGCGAGGGCGTCATCATCTGGAAGGGCAGCATCCAGTCGCTGCGCCGGTTCAAAGACGACGTGCGCGAGGTCCGTGAGGGCTTCGAGTGCGGGATCGGGTTGTCGGACTTCCAGGACCTCAAGGGTGGCGATCTGATCGAGACGTTCGAAGAACGCGAGATCGCCCGCGTCTGATGGTCGACCTCGACTTCTTCTGGGACCCGATTTGACCGTGGGCATGGATCACCTCCCGGTGGGTGGTGGAAGTACAACGTCTGCGTGACTACACCGTCGAATGGCGGTTCATCAGCCTTGCCGTGCTCAACGAGGATCGCGTCGCCGATTGGTACACCCCCGCCTACCGGCGCGGTCATGTGGCCGGCTTGGAATGCCTGCGTGTTGCCGACGCCGTCCGCCTCGGTCATGGCAACGGCGGCAACGACGGGGTCGCGAAGCTGTACGAGGCGCTCGGCACCATGATTCACCACGACCAGCGCGGTGACGACCTGCGAGACGATTCGGCAAGGTTCATCCGCGAGGCACTCGGCCGTGCCGGGCTCGACGAAACGTTGGCCGAGCACTACGCCAACGTTGCCCACGACGCACATCTGCGCGCCGAGACAGCGGTCGCCCTGGAGCGCGCCGGTAATGACGTAGGCACGCCGATCCTCACGTTCCACCCTGGTGCCGCCGACGAAAACAGCTTCTTCGGGCCCGTTGTCGCCTCGATCCCACGTGGTGACGACGCCATGCGATTGTGGGATGCGATCGAGCTCATCGCCACCACGAGCGGGATGGCCGAGCTGAAGCGCTCGCTGCGCAGCCGACCGAATTTCGACTGAGGCCGCGGCGGAATCGGTGCGACCGCGGCTAGCGCAGCGTCGATAGCCTGCTCGCCATGAGCCGCCCCCGCCGTACGGCCCGACCAACCACGCACAGCTATCCACGCACTGCCCGCCTGAACGAGTCGTTGCGTGAGGTGATCGCCGAGGAACTGACCCGAATCGACGACGAACGCCTGGAGATGGTGACGATCACGGCGATCGATGTCGATGCCGAGATGAACCGGGCATTCGTGTACTTCGACTCGCTGCGCGGTGCCGCCGGCGACGAGGAAATCCTTGCGGCCCTCCACGGGCACCGGGTGCGCATCCAAGGCTCGATCGGCCGCCAGGTGCGCTCGAAGAAGACCCCGATCCTCACGTTCAAACCCGACGACGTGATCCGCTCGGCCGAACACATCGAACGGATGCTGCAATCTCCCGACATCCTTCCCGAGCGGCCCCCGTCCCCTTTCGAGCCCGACGAGTTCGACGACCTGAACGAACCGGACGGCGAGGGCACCGGCGCGGTGGAGACCAACCCTGAACTCGACCACCCTGAACTCGACGACGCAGACGCACGACGGAATGGCACGGCGTAGACCGGCGGCGGTGCACGGCCTCGCCGTGATCGACAAGCCGGCCGGCATGACGAGCCACGATGTGGTCAGCATGTGCCGCCGGCACTTCGACGAACGTCGCGTCGGACACGCCGGAACGCTTGATCCCGATGCGACCGGGGTGCTGCTGATCGGGGTCGGCAACGCCACCCGGTTGTTGCGGTTCCTCACTGCGCTCGGTAAGACCTACACCGCCGAGGTGGTCCTCGGGGTCGAGACCAACACCCTCGATTCCTCCGGCGTCATAACAGCGACGCACGCCATGGGTCATGTACTCCCCGAGCAGGTTCGGGCTGCGGTCGATGAGCATCTCACCGGCCCGATCATGCAAGTGCCGCCGATGGTAAGCGCGCTCAAGATCGATGGCCGCCGTCTGCACGAATTGGCCCGCGAGGGCATCGAGGTCGAACGCGAGCCGCGCCCGGTCACCATCCACCGCTTCGGTGTCGAGCCGACGCCCGACCCGCTCGTGTACCGCATGGATGTCACGTGCTCGTCGGGCACCTACGTGCGTACCCTTGCTGCCGATCTCGGCAACCTCCTCGGCGGGGGAGCGCATCTGCGTAACCTGCGGCGCACGGCGTGTGGCAGCTTTCTCGACCGAGATGCCGTCGCCGTCGATCAGGCGGTGTTGATCTCGCCCGCCGCGGCGATGCGCGACTACGCGTCGGTGACGGTTGACGATGATGTGGTGGCGATGGTGCGCAACGGGCGCGCCCAGCCGGCGTGGGATGGCGACGGACCGTGGGCCGTCGTCGACCGTGATGGCGAGTTGTTGGCCATGTACGAGCGGGCCGACGAGTGCACGGCCAAACCGGCGGTCGTGTTGCCGATGCCTGGCGCACCGGCGAACTGAGCCCGGCCGGGCCGTTGCAGATAGCGTCGCTGGTCGTGCAATTGATCACCGATCTCTCGGCACCGGCGTGGCCGGCAGCGTCTGACAAGGTTCCCCGCGCGGTCGTCACCATCGGCGCGTATGACGGCGTGCACCTCGGTCACCAGGCAATCATCGAGGAGGTGCGCAGCGTCGCGGCCTCGCTCGGGGCGCGTTCTGTGGTGATCACGTTTGACCGCCATCCGGCCTCGATCGTGCGCCCCGAATCGGCACCGAAGTTACTGACCGACTTGGAGCAGAAACTCGAGCTGCTCGGGTCCACTGGCATCGATGCCACCGTGCTGGTCCACTTCGACGCGGCCCAGTCGAACGAGTCGCCGAGCTCGTTCGTCGAACGGGTGCTCGTTGGATGCCTCGCTGCGCAACGGATCGTGGTTGGCGAGGACTTCCACTTCGGTAGCCACCGGGAGGGCAACGTCACGCTGCTGCGCGATCTCGGCGGCCGCTACGACTTCGACGTCGAGCCGATCGAACTAGTGCCGCGTGTTGACGGTGTGGATGAGCCGCTCAGCTCGACCGCGATCCGCCGAGCCATGGCCGGCGGTCAGGTGGAGCTGGCCGAGACACTGCTCGGGCGTCCGTTCCAGGCGCGCGGCGTGGTGATGCATGGCGACCAGCGCGGTCGTTTGCTCGGCTTCCCGACGGCCAATGTGAAGGTGCCGAGCTTCGTCTGTCTGCCCGCCGATGGGGTCTACGCCGGCTGGTACATCCGCCCGGACGGCGTTCGCCACGAGTGCGCGATCAACCTTGGGCGGCGGCCCACGTTCTATGAACACGCCGACCATTCGTTACTCGAGGCGCACCTGCTCGACTTCTCCGACGACCTCTACGACGAGGCGGCCCGCGTGGAGTTCACCCACTTCCTCCGTAGTGAGCGCAAGTTCGACGGCATCGACGCGTTGGTCAATCAACTCAAGCACGACATCGAGCACGCCCGCACCGTCCTCGGCCAATAGCGCCGATCTCGCCGCGTCAGGCTCGCCGCGTCAGGCTCGCCGCGCCGGTCGTGGCGCTCAGCTGATGGCGGCGGACACGCGGCCATAGTCGGTGGTGCGCTGCTCGGCGCGACGGCCGAGCTGCTCGGCGAGCTGGGTGAAGCGCTGCGGTGTCATCTCCTGGCCATGTGCGGCACCGGCGGCGCGGGAGATGTTTTCGTTCATCAGCGTGCCACCCATGTCGTTGCAGCCCGACTGCAGGAGTTGCACTGCGCCGGAGAGACCGATCTTGACCCAACTGACCTGGATGTTGGAGATGAGGCCGTGGTATGCGATGCGGGCAATTGCGTGCATCAGCAACGTTTCGCGGAACGTGGGGCCGCGCCGCGAGCGCTTCTGCAGGTAGATCGGCGAGGCCATGTGGACGAACGGCAGCCCGACGAACTCGGTGAATCCACCGGTCTCTTTCTGCAGGTCGCGGGTGACCAGCATGTGCTTGGCCCAGCTCTCGGGATGTTCGACCGAGCCGAACATGATCGTCACGTTCGAGCCGAGACCGATGCCGTGCGCCTGGCGATGGCACTCCAACCATTCCTCGGTGTTCACCTTGTCGGGGCACAGGATGGCCCGCACGTCGTCGTCGAGGATCTCGGCCGCGGTACCCGGCAGCGAGGCGAGCCCCGCCTCCTTCAGTCGCAACAGGTAGGTGCGCAGGTCTTCGCCAAGCCGCTTCGCACCCTCTGTCACCTCGAGCGCGGTGAAGCCGTGGACATGCATATCGGGCACGGCGTTCTTCACTGCCCGGGTGACATCGATGTAGTAATCGCCGTCGAAGTCGGGATGGATGCCCCCCTGCAAGGTGACCTCCGTCGCCCCGAGATCGGCGGCCTCGCGGGCCCGGTTGGCGATGTCGTCGAGGGTCAGCAGGTATGGAGTGCCACGCAGGTTGAGGCTGAGCTTGCCCTTGGAGAAGCCGCAGAACTTGCACTTGAACGTGCACACGTTGGTGTAGTTGATGTTGCGGTTGTGGACCCAGGTGATCGGCTCGCCAACAGCTTCGCTGCGAAGCTCGTCGGCCAGTTCGGCAACGGCGTTGACCTCGGGCCCGCGGGCGCGGAACAGCGCAACGATTTCGTCGAAGCCGACCTCGTGGCCCATCCGCACCCCGTGCAGGATCTCGTCGATTCGTGAGCCGGGCTTGGCGAACGCGGTTCCCGGCACCAGCGTTGGCGGCGCCACGCTGGCACCGCTGTACCACTGTGTGCTGCGATGCCCGACGAGTACGACCTCGGCACCGTCGTGGACCACATCGGCAGCGGTGACCTTCTCCGGCCAGAACGCACCCGGATCGTCGCGGCCGAGGCCTTCGGCGTCGCTGCGGTCCATCACCGGGAAATGCAGCGCCAGGTCCAGCCACCGCTGCGGCTCGCGGACGAACTCGGGGTAGATGGTCAGCCGCGGGGCCAGCGCGAAACCGCGGGCCTCGGTCACCTCGCGCAGCAACTCGCGATCGGGCCACGGGCGCTCGGGGTTGACGTGGTCGGCGGTGACTGGGGAGACCCCGCCCCAGTCGTCGATGCCGGCATCGAGCAGCACCCCGAAGTCATCGCTCAGGTTCGGCGGTGCCTGCAGGTGGATGCTGGTCGGCAGCACCACGCGAGCCATCGCGATGGTCCACAGGTATTCCTCCGGCGGGCACGGCGCGGCGCGTTGCATGCCGGTGCGCAGCTTCGGCAGGAAGTTCTGCACGATCACTTCTTGCACGTGGCCGTGGCGTTCGTGTGACGCGGCGATGGCCTGCATCGCTGCGATCCGGTCGCGGCGGTCGTCGCCAATGCCGACGAGGATGCCGGTGGTGAACGGGATCTGCAGCTCGCCGGCGGCTTCGAGGGTGGCCAGGCGGCGGGCTGGATCTTTGTCGGGCGCGTTGCGATGGCAATCGAGATCGGCACGCATGCTCTCGAGCATCATCCCCTGACTGGGCGACATCGGCCGTAGTAGCTCGAGTTCCGCGCGGTACAGCGCGCCGGCGTTGGCGTGGGGCAGCAAACCGGTCTCGTCGAGCACCACCTTGGCCATCGCCGCGACGTAGTGCACAGTGGAGTCGTAGCCGTGCTCGCGGAGGAACTCGCGGGCCACCTCGTAGCGCTCCTCGGGCCGTTCGCCAAGCGTGAACAGCGCCTCGTGGCATCCCTGGCGGGCACCTTCGCGGGCGATCCTCAGCACTGCCTCGGGCAACAGGTATGGCGATTCCAGCCGGGCCGGCGGCTGGGCGAAGGTGCAGTACCCACACTGGTCGCGGCACAGCATCGTCAAGGGGATGAAGACCTTGGGCGAGTAAGTGATGCGCGTACCTGACGCCGCATCGCGGATGGCGCGGGCCTGTGCCATCAACTCGTCGAATCCGATCGACTCGAGCGCGTCGATGTGGGCCTGATTGTCGAGCACGCTCATGACGCAGGCCAGATGACGAGGCGGTCGGCGGAATAGATTCCGTCCATCAGACCGGTGTTCAGATAGGCGCTGATGTCGGGTTCGGTGCCGCCGAACAGTCCGATCTCGGCGTAGGTGCGGACCTCGTCGGCAAGAAGTTCCGCCTCGGGCACACCGAGCGCCGTGGTGGCGTTGGTCTCCACGACAAGTTTGGACTCCACCGCCCAGCGCGCTACCTCACCCTCCGGCGACAGGAACATCGCGTTCCCGTTGGCGTTGATGTAGCCGACCGCGATCTCGGCTGCGGCCGCAGGATCGGCGATCGCGTCGGCGAGGCCTTTCATCGCCGCCCGGATGAAGTCCTGTGCGGCGGTCGGGTGCTCGGCGAGGAACGTGGCGTTGGTGTACAACACACCGAAGCTGCCGGGGATACCGGACTCGGCTGGGTCGAACAGCGTGAACGGCACCCCGGCCGCTTCGAGCTGCAGCGGCTCGTTACTCTTGTAGCCCGGGAAGCCGACGATCGAGTCGACGGCGATGTGCGCGGCAGGGTCGAAACCGTCGAGCAACACGGTTTCGTAATCGGTGCCTTCGATGAGCCCACCCTGACGCAGCATCGCGGCCACGCTCGGGGTGATCTGACCTTTCACGCCGATCGTCGAACCGCGTAGCTTCTCCAGCTCCGCAGGGTCGTCGCTCGCGACAACCCCGTCTTTGACGATCAAGGCGTCGATGCCGGTCTTGCCCTCCACGGCGAGCGCCACGAACGACGCTTCGTTCTTGGTGGCGAAGTCGATCACCTCGCTGAACGAGCCGGCCGAGGAGAACTGGGCCTCGTTGGCCGCGAGCAACGGATAGTTGGCGGTCGAGAAGCTCGGCTTGACCTCGACGTCGAGGCACATCTCGTCGAAGTAGCCCGCCTGCTCGGCGACCAGCACGTCAACGATCGAGGCGGTAGCGGCGAAGTCGAAGCTCGACAGGTACGTGACGGTGCCGGCGGCCCGGTTTGCTTGGCACCGGTCGGCCGGGAAGGCGTGGCCGGCCTCCACCGCAGTGCCGAAGTCGGTGGCGCCGGCCGACGTGGCGGTACCGAGGTCGTCGCTGCAGGCCGACAGCACGACCGGCACGAGCACGAGCAGCGACAAGGGAATGAGGGCTAGGGCGGGGCGCGTCATGGCAAACCTCCAGAAGTGGGTCAGGTGAATTTGCCAGAGCACGACGAGGATGGCGTATCGATGCAAGAAGGCGACACGTTGCCCCGCACTGTCGTGCGACTGCTCACCCTAACCACGATCGGCGGCGGCCGTCGTCATCAGAGGAGTGCTTCGAACATGGTGAGCACGTTGGCTGCGGCCACACCAACCCGGTGACCGGTGCGCGAGATGAAGCCCAACTGCACCCCGGTGGTGGCGTCACGAGCGGCGAAGAACTGCTCGTGGCCGGCGTCGTCGATCACGACGTTGGTGAGCAGGCTGGCTTCGGTGTCGGCGAGGCACGCTCTGGCGTAGCCCGCATTGAGCACCTCGATGGCGACGTGCTGCACTCCGCCGCCGTGGCGCTCGAGGTAGGTGGCTACCGCCGGCGACGCTTCGGCACCGACGAACACCACCGTTACCCCGCCGGCATGGAGCGCGGCCACGCCGGGTACATCACCGCCTGCGAGTGGGGTGCGGTGGAACCCGAACCGGTCGGTGAACGACGCGACGGCGGCCTCGAGATCGGTGACTGCGACCACAAGGTGATCGATGCGCGTGGCCACCGTGTCGAGACCGGACCTGATGCCATCGGGGGCGGCAACTTTGTCGGGGGCGGGACCCGGGCGGTGCCCGGCAACTTCGATGCGGTGCGTCTCGGCGAGCAGCACACGGAACAGTTGCTCGGCAAAGTCGGGGTCGACACCGGCGTCGATTGCCAGTTGCCGCCGAGACGTCACCACGTCGCGAACCCGTGCCGGCTGGATCACGGCCGTTGCCGAATCCTGCTTCACCTCGGCGACCCGTTCGCACAGGGCGAGACGGGCTGCCACCACCCGCACGAACTCGCGGTCGACCGCGTCGATCTGTTCGCGCAACGCGTCGAGTGGCCCGCCCCCTAGTTCGGTCATGATGCCCACGGTACCCAGGTTGCCGTCACCGCAGGTTGCCCGAGTGTGGGCGGGTACCGAGGTGGCGCTGCGACGCGTGCCAATGCAACACGACCCGTTCCAGCGCGCTGATCAGTACGAGGACCATGCTGCCGATCAGCGCCATGCAGAAGATGGTGGCCCACAACGGATCGGCGAGGTTCCCAGACTCGGCGCGGCGGCCGATGGCGCCGAGCCCGTCGTCGGCGAAGTTACGACCTTCCACGAGGTAGGCGGCGATCAGCGCGAGACCGACGTTGTAGCGCGCCGTGATGAACAGCGAGGGCAGCGCGGAGGGGAGGCGGAGGCGCCACAGCACCTGCCACACGCTCGCGTCGACGGATGCGAACAGCTCGCGGCTGGCGGGCTCGGCGCTGCGCAAACCGGCCACGGCCGCGAACGCGAATGCGGGCAGGCAGACGACGGTGGTGATGAACAGCACCGGGGCGTTCCCTGCGCCGAGCCAGACGACGACGGCACCGATGTAGGCTGCGAACGGTGTGACCTGCACCAGGGTGAGCACGGGTTGCGCAGCGCGTTCGAGTGCCGGTGACGACGCGAGCGCTGCGCCGACCAAAAGTGCCAGAACCAGCGCGAGCGCGAAGCCGGTGATGGCGTGCACCGTGGTGATCCACGCTGCCGCAGCGAAGTCGCCCGGGGCCCGCCCGAGGTATTCGACGATGTCGCTGGGGGCACGCAAGATGTAGGGCTTGACGTCGCCCAGGCGGACCACCAGCTCCCACACGATCCCGAAGAATGCGATCCCGGCGATGGGGGCGACTGCCGTCGTGGCCGCGTCGCGAGCGATGCCTCGGCTTCTGGCCCGCCGACCCGTCACCGCTGCATCCCGTCGCGCAGCCGGTGGCGTAGCTCGGTACACGTCGCGGCGAACTCCGGCGAATCCTCCACGGCGTCGGTTCGCGGCCGGGCGAGATCGACGGCGATGTCGGCGATCACTGCGGCTGGACGTGGCGAGCACACGAGCACCCGGTCCGACAGGTACACCGCCTCCGGGATCGAGTGAGTGACGAACACCACCGTGGCTGGATGCCGCTCCAGTAGGCGCGCCAGCAGCGCCCGCATCTCGGCCCGGGTGATCTCGTCGAGTGCAGCAAAGGGTTCGTCC
>JANNHO010000385.1:0-1554 GCA_031404435.1 Acidimicrobiaceae bacterium
GACGATCACTCTCGCGTGTCGTTCGCTCGCGTCCTGGCCGATGAGGGTGCCCTGAGCTGCGCGCAGTTCCTGCGCGAGGCCACCGTGGACCAACAGGTTGAGGCCTGCGGTACGGCTCAGGTAGTAGAACCGGTCACCGTCTTGCAAGCGCTCCATCTGGGTCTCGAACACGTAGTTGAACGTCGAGCCGAGTAGGCCACCGAAGGGCTGTGGCCGTTCGGCGAGGCCGCCCATCCACAGATCGATCGCATCGACACCGGTGATGGTCACACCATCGGCACCACTGACCCAAGCCCCGTTGCCCATGATGAAGTCGATGGAGTCGAGCGGGGTTGCCGGATTGGTGGTGTCGTTGGCCAGGATGAGTGCTGCCGCAGCGCGACGGGCAGCGGTACTCCCTGCGACGATCGGACCGACATCGTCGGGATCGTACGAAACGATCAACGGGTGCGTACCGTACGCAGCAATGAAGTTGACGAACGATGCCTGGTTGCGCATCGAAGCACTGAAGTCAAACCAGCTGGTGTAGGGATTCAGCAACGTATCGCCGGTGACAGCAGCGACCTGCCGACGCACTTCGTTCAGCGGGGCGATGCCGGTCTCTCGTGCCCTGGCAATGTTCAACGTGGCCAAGTCGAGCGGGAGCCCGACGAGGCGGTTGCGCAAGGCGTCGGTGACGAACTCGTCGAGTTCGTTACCGACCTGGGTGGTCATGCCCCGGATCACGTCGCCAGCAGCCGTGTCAGCCACACCGGTTCCGGCCACCGGGACCACACCGTTGTAGAACGCCGGTGGGTTGAGGAACGCATCGAACAAGGTGATGTTGTTCGGGGTGCCGTCGCCGCGATAGCGAAGAACATCTTCGTTGAGCATCGAGTGCCCGAAGCGGTAGACGGCGTGAGCAAACTCGGCCGAGATGGCAGAGTCGATCGACGAGTCGTACCCGGCGAACACGTTGATCGCCGGTTGGACCTTGCGGCCGAACTCCTCGAACACGAGGTGCTGGTACTCCATCTCGGTCACGAACCGTGCCGCCTGAAACAGGCGCTCGCCGTTCCACACGCCCGGCGTGGTCTGCCACTCGGTGAGCTGTGTCGGGTCGTCAGTGGAAATCAGGTCCTGCATGTACGGAACGAGGCGATTGTGCTCACCATGGAACACGTGATGCACGGTGGTCAGACCAATGTTCTCGTTGACCCGACCATCACCGGCAATGAAGTGGGTGCCGAGCATCTCGTCGTCGTACGTCGACGCCAACCCATCGTCGGCGATCCCAGCGAGGGTGTCGGCGGTCTGGGGGATCTTCGGGGTCGCCGGGTTGTTGTCGTTGTCGTAGCTGCCCGGTGCCGCATGATGGGCGATGTCGTCCAAGAATGCATGCCCGGTACGGATCACGTTCGCAGGGATCGTGATCCCAGCACCAGCGTTCGCCAAGGGGTTGCCCTCGACCAAACCGGTCAAGGTGACCAACTGAGGGTACCCGTTCACGCCCGGCAAGAACTTGCCGTACGGATCCGTCGCCAACATCGGCACGTTCAACACGTCCGCATCAGC
>JANNHO010000386.1:0-1741 GCA_031404435.1 Acidimicrobiaceae bacterium
CATAGCCGCACCCGCCGCGTTCATCCACGGCATCGTCGAGCGCTGCCGTCAGCACGGCATCTTGTTCATCGCCGACGAAGTACAAAGCGGCTTCGGTCGAACCGGCAAGATGTTCGCTGTCGAGCACTACGGCATTGATCCCGACATCATCTGCATGGCCAAGGGGATCGCCAGCGGGTTCCCGTTCGCAGCGCTCGGCACCCGTCGCGAGCTCGACGACAAGTGGCCGACCGGCAGTCACGGCGGCACCTATGGTGGCAACCCGATGGGATGTGCGGCGGCGCTGGCCACGATCGAGTTGATGACCGAACCCGCGTTCCTCACCAACGTCACTGCCCGCGGCGAGCAGCTTCGCGCCGGTCTCGGCGAGTTGCAGCGCGAGCACGATGTGATCACGCAGGTGCGTGGTCCCGGGTTGATGGTCGGTACCGAGTTCGCCGACAGCGCCCGGGTTGCGGCTGTGCAACAGCACTGCCTCGACGAAGGACGCCTGATCCTGATGAACGCCGGCACCTCCGGTACGACGATGCGGTGGATGCCGCCACTGGTGGTCGACGAGCGCGAGATCGATCTGGCACTCGCAGCATTCAGCGCGGCCCTCAAAGCCACGGCCTGAACCGGGTTCGCACGGCTGCCCCGAACCTGAGCGTCGTATGCCTCGTCTCGATGCTGAACGGATCGCGTTGTTGCGATCGCTGACCCACGCCACCACCACGATCCGGCGTCAGATCGATGCCGATCTGATCGCCGAGTACGACCTCCCCGTCGCCTGGTTCGAGGTGATGTCGGCGCTGCAGCGAGATGGCGGCACGATGCGCGTCAACGACCTGCGCGCCGCGCTCGACGAGGTGGCCTCGAGCCTGTCGCGCCGGCTCGACCGGATGGAGGCTGACGGCTACATCACTCGTGAACCGACGCCATCACCGACCGACCGCCGCTCCGTCAGCGTGTTGCTCACCCGCGAGGGCCGCATGCTCTGGCGTGATGCCAACGTGATCTACCGCCGCGCCGTGCAGCAAAACTTCGCCCACGTGGTGACCGATTCCGACATCAACGCACTGCACCGCCTCCTGTCGAAACTGTCCCGTGACTCCCGCTGACTCCCGCTGACTGCGAACGAGTCGGTCAATCGTGACCGGCGTACATCGCTTCGATCTCGGCGGCGTAGCGCGAGTTCACGCCGCGCCGCTTGAGCTTCGAGGTGGGGGTGAGCACCTCGCTGTCGGGCAGCCACTCCTCGCCCACGAGGGTGAACTTCTTGATTTGCTCCACCTGGGCGAACTGCTTGTTGATCTCGTCGACACCGGCCTGTACCTCGGCGACCACCACCGGGTCGGCGGCAAGTTCGACAGTGGTGGCATCGTGGCGGTCGGCGTCGCGGGCCCAGACCGTGGCCGCCTCTGGGTCGAGGACCAGGATCGCCGAGCAGAACTTGCGAGCATCGCCAATCGCCGCGGCTTGCCCGACCAGCGGGATCGACTTCAGCGCCGCTTCGAGGTTGGCGGGGCTGATGTTCTTTCCGCCGGAGGTGATGATCAACTCTTTCTTGCGGTCGACGATGTGCACGTATCCGTCGTTGCTCATCTCGCCGATGTCGCCGCTGTGCAACCACCCATCGACCAGTGATTCGGCGGTCTTGTCGGGCTGATCGAGGTACCCCTGGAACACGTTGCCGCCGCGGCAGAGCACCTCGCCGTCGTCGGCGAGGCGCACCTCGCATCCGGGCACCGCCTGGCCGACC
>JANNHO010000387.1:0-2614 GCA_031404435.1 Acidimicrobiaceae bacterium
CGTGCCGTCCGCGCCCCCGCGTTTCTCGCTTGGGGGTTGTGGGGGATCGGTGTGTGGTCCCCCCCCCCGTGTCGCCCCCCAACACTCGGGTGCGGCAGCAGGGACTCGGAAGCTGGCGGCGCGGGCCGACCGCGCTAGAGCGGGGTGACCGACCAGGATTCGCGGTCGTTGAGCAGGGTGGGATCGAAGCCGGCGAGGGCCTTGTAGCGAGACGAGATGGCTTGCAGTTCCTCTTGGCTGATCACGTCGTCGAGGTTGTCGAAGCCGTCCGGGGCACGCTCGGCGACGATCTCCATGCTCTGCTCGGGGCCCGCCTGCCGGTTGGCGAGCACGATCGCCGCGGTGGCGGGACGGCGGATCGACTCGTAGCTGTCGAGTGCGTCATCGACCGAGGGCTGGGTGGCCAGTTCGCGGGCGAGGATGCGGGCATCGATGATCGCTTGCGAGGCACCGTTGGAACCCACCGGATACATCGGATGGGCGGCGTCGCCGAGCAACGTGACCCGGCCGCGGCGCCAGGTGGGAAGCGGGTCGCGGTCGGCCATCGGGTACGCGAGGACCTCGTCGGCGGCGCGGATCATCGCCGGTACATCGAGCCAATCGAAGCTGAAGCTGTCGAAGTGCGCAAGTGGTTCGCTGACATCCACCGTGGCGTTCCAGTCCTGCTTCGGCATCGGCTGACCCTCGCCGTTACGAACCTCGGCCACCCAGTTGATCAGTTGCCTCCCGTCGGGCAGATCACGGATCGGGTACACCACCACTCGCCGCCAGACCCGCCCGGCCATCACCATCGTGCGCCCATCGAGGATCGGCGGCATCTCGCTGACCCCGCGCCACATGGTGACGCCATTCCACAGCGGCGGCCCCTCCCCCGGCACCATCCACGACCGCATCGCCGAGTGGATTCCATCGCAGGCAACGACGACGTCGAAATCGTCTGCCAACTCGCCGGGGTCGTTGATCCTCACACCTGCGTGGAAACGCTCGGTACCGATCCGTTGCTGGGCCGCCCTGGCCATGATCCCGAACAGCTCGCCGCGGTGGATCGATAGCTGCGGCCACTTGTATCCGGCTGCGAGCCCCCGCGGTTCGGCCCAGATCTGCTTTCCGAAACGGTCGTAGAAGTTCAGCCCACCGGTGTGGATTGCCCGCCCGGCCACCTCGTCGAAGATGCCGAGTTCAGTGAGTTCGCGCACCGCGTGCGGCAACACGTTGATCCCCACACCCAACTCCGCCAGCGCCGGCGATGCCTCGAACACGTCGACGTCGCGAATGCCTGCCGCATGTAACGACAACGCCAGTGCGCTCCCCCCGATGCCGCCCCCCACGATTGCAATCTTCATGGCCGTCATCCTGCCAGACGCGAGTCATCCAGATGGTTGGTGCGAACTTGGCATGCTTCGCCAACCTCGGGTCAGGCAAGATTGGGTTGGCCGGAACGAGCTCGTTCGTAGCTGCCGGAAGCCCGTCGTGGCACACGATGTCGAAGCCGCGCGAATTCGTCGGTCACGTTGCCGCTACGAACCCGCTGTCCAGGAAACCCATGCACTCCACTCCATCCCCGACGACCTGCGCCACCACCTCGAGGCCATCAACCAACTCGACCCCGACGAACGCAACGCCATCCGCACCCTCGTCGAAGGCACCCTCCTGCGACACCAAGCCCGCAAACTCGCCGCCAGCTGAACACGTCAGGCGACGACGCGCTAGCGGCGTGGCTCGGCCTGCAGCAAGACCTCAGGAGGCAACTTGCTGCTCGCGTCGAGCACTTCGATGCCCACCACGCGGCCATCGGAGTCGAAGTCGAGATGGATCATCCCGTCGACTTCAGACGGATCGCAACCATATGTGAAAGCCACGCCGCCAGCGCCGATCACATCGGCCAACTGGATGTACGCGGCATCCGCCGCTGGGTCATATGAGATTTTCACGGTGGAGGAGTCCTCGCCATCACGTTGTTGATGTCGGTCTGCGAAGCGTTGATGATCACCGTGGCAACGGACCGAGCCCAGGTCGTCACGGCACTGAGCCTGACCAGTGAGCGATCCCGCCGCCGGGGAGGCAAACCATTCGCTCGCCGGCGGCCGTCACCAACGTCCATGCCTCGAACTGCTCGTCTGGCTCACACTCGATTCGTTCCCCGCGCGCGCAACGAAGCGCCAGTGTCCCCGACTCCGCCATGGTGGCCAGCACAACCTGTTGATGAAGTAAGCGCACTACCAGTTCGCCTGTGTCGCTGAGATTGTTGGGATCGATCTCAACTGATCGCGACCCGTCCGCTGAGGTCAAGCGGAACGCCGATTCGATCCGCAGCTCGGTGCCATCGACGGTCTCAAAGGTGACCGCGTAGTCGAGGCAGATCCGGGAGATCTCCTGGCCCTCCAACGAGTACTCCATCAGCCCGCCCCCCAACCTTTCGGGATGGGGTACGTGCCGTCGGGATTCAGCGGGATATGGGTCACCGGGTTCGGTCCCGGGTTGCCGTTCAGCCCGATTGGTTGACCGCCCTCGTTGTAGAACCTCACATATCCATTCGGGTACTGCGCAGTCGGCTCCATGATGCGGACAGTTCCGGCGTTGCCCGTGGAACCCGGCGGCCGCCAAACGGTGCCCT